>JAAELW010000029.1 GCA_024226235.1 bacterium | reverse complement strand
GCCCCTGCGAGCGAAGGCAAACGCCAGGTTCAGCGCGATGGTCGTCTTGCCGACGCCCCCCTTCTGCGATCCGATTGCCAGAATCGTCACGGCCGAGACCATACCACGGACCGACCCGAGCGAGACGCGGCAATGCGAAGAAACGGGACTCTTTCGATAAGTCGGGCCGGGCGGCGAGGGACAGGCGGCAGAAGATCGGCATCGGGCTGCTATTATTCCGGGCGGAACGAGCATCCAAACCATGCAGTCTTTCGCCCTTGACCCCTCGAGAGAGCTTTCCGTCGCGGTCCTGGATACGCTCCAGGTCGGGATTCTGCTCGCACGAACCGGCGGAGGAATCATCTACCTCAACCGAATGAGCCTGGAAATCCTCGGACATCGTGTGCCGCCGTCCCCCGGAGCATCTATAGACGAGGTCTTCCGGTCGATCCGGGAGCTCGAGAATGCGCCGTTGGAACCGGGCCGCATCGATGATTCCCGCCAGATCGGAATACGGCGGGAAGACGGCTCCGAGATCCTGGTCGGGTTCCGGCTCTCCCGGCTCAGACGCTCGAACAGCGGTGAGCCGGAGCTTATCGTGGTGCTCTTCCAGGACATCTCCGAGTATGCCCACCTGCGCCAGGAGCGAGACCGGCTGCTTCGGATCGCCACCGTCAGCCGCCTCCTGCCGACCATTGCCCATGAGATCAAGAATCCCCTGGCGGGCATCGCCAGTCTGGCCGAAGTGATGTTGCGGGAAGTCGTGGATCCCCGTCAGCGCGAGGATCTAGGAGCCATCCTCTCGGAAGTCCGGCGGCTCCGCCACGTCGTCGACGGACTGGGCGTGGCCGACGGCAACCTGCTCGAGGAAGCCGACCGTTTTCTTCTCGAGCCCGAGCTCCGCTCGGTGCTCGGCTTTTTCGATTATCGCGCCAGCCACCTGGGCGCGGAGCTGAGTCTCGAGTGTGCCCAAGATCTCACCGTCGAGCTGAATCGGCCGCTCCTGCGGATGCTGCTGATCAATCTCCTCACCAACGCGCTCGAAGCTTGCGATTCCGGAGACCTCCTGAAGGTCTCCGCGCTGCTCCGGCCGAGCGCGCTCGAGTTTTGGGTCATAGACTCGGGCCAGGGCATGCCCGCCGAGACCCTGGCTCGTTCCACCGAGCTCTTCTACAGCACCAAACGTCGCGGTTCGGGAATCGGGCTCTCCCTGGTCGACGAAGTCGTCCGAAGATCCGGGGGAGAGATTCGAATCTCCTCGACCGCCGGAGGAGGAACCAGCGTACTCCTGTTGCTGCCCTTGAAGGAGCATCCGTGAAACACCACATTCTAGTGGTCGAAGACGAGGCAACGCTGC
>JAAELW010000028.1 GCA_024226235.1 bacterium | reverse complement strand
GAACGGCTGGTCGGACAGCGTCCGGGCGACGCGCTCTTCCGGGAGGCTGGCGCGGCGGCCAGCGAGAGCCTCGAAGAACCCTTGTCGGACGTCCACGCCTCGGCGGAATATCGCCGCAATCTGGCAGGGGTCCTGACCATCCGAGCCCTCGGCGAAGCGGTCACGAGGGCAGGCGGCCGCGAGCCGGGCCAGGAGGAACGATGATGACGGAACAGCAGAAGATCAGCGTGAGGATCAACGGCACGACGCACGAAGCGCACGTCGATCCGCGCACGACCCTGGCGGACTTTCTGCGCGGCGAGCTCGCGCTCACCGGAACCCATGTGGGATGCGAACACGGTGTGTGCGGGGCCTGCACGGTGCTGATGGAGGGCCGCGCTGTGCGCTCCTGCCTGACGCTGGCGGTGCAGGTGGACGGGGCGAGCCTGACCACGGTGGAAGGACTGGAGGAGGACGGAAAGCTCCACCCGATCCAGCAGGCCTTCGTGGAAGAGCACGGCCTCCAGTGTGGTTTCTGCACGCCCGGTTTCCTGATGACCGTTCACGAACTGCTTCACGAGAACCCGGATCCGAGTGAGGATGAAATCCTGGACGCGCTCGGAGGGCAGATCTGCCGCTGCACCGGTTACCAATCGATCCTGCGTTCAGTGAGGTTGGCGGCGGCCAAGCTCCGGAATGCGAACGTCGCAGACTCCCCCTCGCACTCCTAGATGCCTTCCGACCCCGGAGACCGCATGTCCATCCAGATTCCCAAGACCCTGGAAGATTTTCCCAACAGCGCGCCGCGCTGGGTGGGCCGTGGCGTCCCGCGCGTGGAGGACCCGCATCTCGTCACCGGGCGCACGGAGTTCATCGACAACGTAGTCCTGCCCGGAATGCTGCACGCAGCCATCCTGCGCAGTCCACTGGCGCACGGGCGGATCACCTCGATCGACACCAGCGAGGCCGAGAAGCTGCCCGGCGTCTTCGCGGTGGTGACGGGCGACGACGCCAAGAGGTGGACCCATCCCGGACCCACAGCGCCCGAGGAATGGGGCACCCTCTGCCTTGCCGGTGACAAGGTGAGTTACGTGGGCGAGCCCGTGGCTGCGGTGGCGGCGGTGAATCGCTATGTCGCCGAGGACGCCATCGAGCTGATCGCTGTCGACTACGAGCCGCTCGAACCCGTGGTCGACGCCGCGAAGGCGAAGGAGCCGGACAGCCCCCTCGTGATCGAGGAGAAGGGCACCAACGTCATGCTCCAACGGGTCTTTACCTGGGGTGATGTCCAGGGGGCGTTCGACGGCGCGGATCATGTCTTCACCGAGAAGTTCCGCTGGCATCGCCTTGGAGCCAATCCTCTCGAGACGTTCGGAGTGATCGCCCAATGGGATCTGGTGGACAAGAGCCTCACGCTCCGGGCGAGTGTTCAATCTGCCACCCACTTCGGGCTGGGCCGGGCCGCCGTTCTGGGACTTCCGTCCAACAAGGTGCGTGTGATCGCCCATCCCCATGGCGGAAGTTTCGGCGGCAAAGGCGGTACGCGAGGTACCGATACAACGGCGCTCCTGAGCCGCAAGGCCGGTGGTCGGCCGGTGAAGTGGATCGAGGATCGTGCGGAGTATTTGACGGGCGGTGGAAGCCAGTCCTGGGATCGCCACTACGAAGTTTCCCTTGCGGTGAAGAACGACGGCCGCGTCACGGGCCTCGACGTGAAACTGCTCGACGACATGGGGGCCACGGGTGAGGCCTTCGGCGCCATCAACACAGCGAAGCCGCTGGCCTCGTTCACCGGACCCTATGCAATCCCGGTCGCGCGCTACGACCTGACGATCGTCGCTACCAACAAGCTGCCCCAGGGTCCGTACCGGGGAATGGGGCCGCCGCCGCATAACTGCGTGCTGGAACAGATGATGGACATCGCAGCACGCGAACTCGACATCGACCCGGCGGAGATCCGGCGCACGAACTTCATT
>JAAELW010000027.1 GCA_024226235.1 bacterium | reverse complement strand
GTGTGTAAGCATGCCGAGCTCTGCCAAGGAGCCCGTGACTCCTCCTCCGACTCCCGATTGGGACGAGGTCGACGAGCTGCTTCTGGAAGACGATTGGCTCCAAGCAGATCCGGCCGAACGCGATCCTCTCGAGAGCATGAACCGAACCTTCCACGGCTTGAACGAGACTCTCTTCGTGCGGGTCGTCGATCCGCTCCATCGCGTCTATCGCTTCATCGTACCGTCGGCGGCTCGGCGCAGCGTAGTGCGTTTCTTCTCGAACCTGGGAGAGCCGGCAATCCTGGTGAACGACCTTCTTCAGTTCGCGCCCTCTGATGCTGGCGAGACCGGTGCTCGATTCCTGATCAATTCGACGGCCGGTGTGGCCGGACTCTTCGATCCGGCCGCTTCGCTGGGGCTGTCCGGGCACGAGACCGATTTCGGAGAGACCCTGGCTGCCTACTGCGCGCCGAGTGGCCCGTATTTCGTGGTCCCGGTTCTGGGTCCCTCGACCGTTCGCGACGCCTTCGGGCAGGCGTTCGACCTCGTGCTTCGGCCCGATATCTGGCTGCTCGGATTGAGTTCGGTGGTGCTGGTCTCTACCGGCAGCGGGATGGCGACCTACGACATCCAGAAGGATCGCCTGGAGGCGTTGCGCGAAACCTCCGTCGACTACTATGCGGCCTTGCGCGGCGCCTACCTGCTCGATCGCGATGCCCGGGTCGGGCAACGGATATGTGGCCTGGCCTGGCGATCGTGCAGTGAGGTGGAGATGGTCGAGCCCGCAGCTGGCCGATAGTCAAGGCACTTCGGAGGCGATGTCCGTACTGGCTTCACCAGCTTCGATCTTTGCTTCCAGCTGTTCGATCAATGCAGCCAAGCCGTCTGCCTCGATCACGGTGCCATATTCCGAGCGGCGCAACGCGAGCTCGCTGACCGTTCCATTCAGGAACACATCCATGACCCGCCAGCGCCCCTCGCGTTCTTTCATCCGATAGTGGATATCGACAGGCTCGGAGTCGGGTCGTTCGATCCGCGTGTGAACGACCCGGGTACCCCGGGCTCCGGGCTCCGCATCGAGGACGCGTAGCTTCTCGCCGCTCCATCCGTTGAAACGCTCGGCGTAGGTGGCGACGGTGATCCTCCGAAAGGTCGAGAGCCAGCGGTTCCTGTCCTCATCTGCGAGGCCGCGCCAATGGCGGCCCAGGACCTTGGCCGCCATCAGGGGCAGGTCATACGCTTGCTCGATGGCCGGTCCGAGCTTCTCCTTGCGCCCTTCGAGCCCGAGGCTCTCTGCGTCCTTCATGCACTCGGCCAGCTCTACGTAGAACGCCTCGATCGGCGCGCGAGTCGCTGCGAGGTCGCCAGCCTCCTCTGCCGAGAGGGCCGAGCTCGAAGCGAGCCAGATGAGAGCGAGTACAAATGTGCGCGACATGGATCGGTAGCGTAGCGGGCAGCCCCCGTTTGGCCCCGCCCGCGTTTCCGTGCCATCGGACGGGCGCGCTCGAGTCTGCTAGGCGTTTCATGTGGCGATCCAGGCAGAGAAGGCTCTGGGGCGCGGTCTGGCTCGCTGGGTCGCGTGGGTGGGCGAGCACGCGCACGCCGTTCTGGCTGTGGTCATGCTGCTGACGAGTCTGGCCGGCTGGACCTCGGTCAGCTACCTGGGTGTGAACTCGGAAACCGACGATCTCTTCGACCCGAACCTCCCGTTCCGCCAGGACCGCATGCGGCTCGATGCGGCGCTCCCGGCGCGCAATGACAACCTCCTCGTCGTGATCGATGCGCCGACGAATCTTGCCGCCGGTGATGCTGCCGCTTCACTGGCGGAACAGCTCGAGGCTGAACCCGCCCGTTTTTCCTCGGCGTTCGCGCCCGGTGCCGGTCCGTTCTTCGAGCGCAACGGGCTGCTCTTCCTCGAACTCGAAGAGCTGGACGCCATCGCAGACGATCTCGCAGCCGCCCAACCGTTCCTGGCCGAGCTGTCTCGGGATCCCAGCCTGCGAGGCCTGTTTCTTCAGCTGACCCGGGCCATCGAGGAGGGAGGGTTCGATCGGAGCGGGTTCGATTTCGATCGGGTGCTGTCGGGCATCGCTTCTGCGGTTGCCGATGCCGAGCGCCACGAAGCGCGCCCTCGAGCATTCGGCGAGTTGGTGCTCGGAGGTGACGACGAAGGCCCGGTCCGTCGTTTCGTGATCGTGGAGCCAAAGCCCGATTTCACGGATTTCGTGCCCGGACGGGCCAGCGTGGGCCGCCTGCTGGAAGTCCTGTCCGAACGTGGCTGGCGGGGCGAGGGTGCGGTTCGCGCTCGCGTGACCGGGGATCTCGCTCTCAAGACCGAAGAACTCGGCCTGGTGAAGGCCCAGGCAGCCGGAGCGGGGTTGGCTTCCTTCGTCCTGGTGGGACTGATCCTGTGGCGGGCCCAGCGTTCGTTCCGGCTGATCTCGGCGACGCTGCTGACCCTGGTCGTCGGGCTGGTCTGGACCGCCGGTTTTGCAGCCGTTTCGATCGGTCACCTGAACGTGATTTCGGTGGCCTTTGCGGTGCTGTTCATCGGTCTGGGAGTCGATTTCGGAATCCACCTGACCCTGCGCTACCGGGAGCTTCGCGAGGAGGAAGAGGATCACGAGCATGCCCTCTCCGAGGCGGCTCTGGGTGTCGGGAGTTCGATCGTGCTGTGCGCGATCACGACTTCCGTGGGCTTCTACTCCTTCGTTCCGACGGATTTCCTCGGGGTGGCCGAGCTGGGTGTCATTTCCGGTACCGGAATGCTCCTGAGCCTGGCTGGCACGCTGGCGGTGCTGCCCGCTTGCCTCTCGCTAGGGAAAGGTCCACGCCTGCCCCGAACCCGCGCGGGTTCGTTTCGGCTACCCAGTTGGCCCACGCGATATCCGCGGGTCGTGGTTGGCGTCGTGCTTCTACTCGCCGTGGGAGCTGCGACCCAGGTGCCGCGGCTGTACTTCGACGCCAACCCGCTTCGAGTGCGCGACCCCGGCGCGAGTTCGGTACAGGTCTTCTTCGAGCTGCTGGACAAGGGCGACATCCATCCATGGAGCATCGAAGTGCTCGCTGCCGATCTGGCGGCAGCGGATGCGCTGGCGGTGCAGCTCGAAGCGCTGCCAAGTGTGCAACGTACCAGCACGCTCTCGAGCTTCGTGCCTTCGGGGCAGGAGGAGAAGCTCGAACTGCTGGCTGATATCGCGCTCTTTCTGGGCTTCGCTGAACTGGAACCGGTGCCCGCACCAGACTTCGCGGAGAACGAGGCTGCTCTTCGCTCGCTTCGCCACGCACTCGTGGCTCTCGAGCAGGCTGAGCCGAGTACCCGAAGTGGGGTGGCCATCCGGCTTGGTGATGCGATCGATCGATTCGTCGCCGACCTGGATGGTGCTGCTGTCAGGATCCTGCACGAGAGTCTGGTGCAATCGCTGCTCGATCGGATCATTCGTCTCGAGGAGGCATTGGGCAGTGAAGGCGTCGAGCGCGCCGACCTCCCGCCCGTGTTGCATCGACGGATGATTACTGCGGATGGCCGCGCACTGGTCGAGGTCTATCCCGAGAAGAACCTCAGCGACGATTCAGCAGTCGTCGAGTTCGTAGATGAGGTTCGCGGAGTGACATCCGGCGCAACCGGAACGTCGATCTACATGGTCGAGGCCGGGGAGGCGATCAAGCGGGCGCTACGTCAGGCCCTGGTGACCGCCTCGATCGCGGTGACGTTGATCCTGTTGATTCTGTGGCGCAGTCCGCGCGATACAGTGCTCGCGCTAGCGCCTCTCGCGCTGTCAGCACTCTTGACCGGCGCCGTGTGCGTGCTCATCCAGATACCCATCAACTTCGCGAACGTGATCGTCATCCCTCTTCTTCTCGGGATCGGTGTCGACAGTGGCATCCATCTGGTCCACCGGTTCCGTGCCGGTGTTCCGTCTGACGGCATCCTCGGCACGAGCACTTCACGCGCGGTGTTCTGGAGCGCACTGACCACGATTGCGAGCTTCGGCTCGCTCGGACTGGCGGGTCATCGCGGACTGGCCAGCCTGGGTCAGTTATTGACCCTCGGAACCGCGATCACCCTCGCCTGCAACCTGATCTTCCTCCCCGCCCTCCTCACCCTGGTCAAGAAGCGGGGCCGGAGTTAAGAATTCACTTGTTTCTGGGGGGGGGCAGG
>JAAELW010000026.1 GCA_024226235.1 bacterium | reverse complement strand
GAATTGTGGACGGCCTGGGGATGGTCGTGGAAGACCTCGAGCATCTCCTCGCCACTCTTCACGTAGAAGCCGTGGCCGTCGAAGCGGAATCGCTTCGCATCGTCCAGATTCGATGCGGTGCCGATGCAGAGCAGCGCATCGTGGTGGTCGTGGTCTTCCTCTTCCAGGTAGTGCGCGTCGTTGGTCGCGAGCAGCGGCAGCCCGAGATCGGAGTGCATCTTCAGGAGTTCGGCATTCACCCGGTCCTGGTCGGCGATGCCGTGGCGCTGGAGTTCCAGGTAGTAGCGGTCCTTGAAGGTCTCCGAGATCTCTTCGACCAGGCGCCATGCCGTATCGACCTCACCGCCGAGGATGCGCCGACATACCAGTGACGAGAGGCAGCCGCTGGTCGTGATGAGCCCCTCATTGTGTTTCTTCAGCAGGTCGAGATCGATCCGCGGCTTGTAGTAGAAGCCCTCCAAGTAGGCCTTGGAGATCAGGAACATCAGGTTGTGGTAGCCGGTCTCGTTCATCGCGAGCAGCAGTTGATGGCTGATCGCATCGAAGCCGGCCGCATCCCGGCCGCGCTTCTCCTTCTCGAAGCGCGAGCCCGCGGCGACGTAGGCCTCACAGCCGATGATCGGCTTCACGCCGTTGGCACGAGCTTTCTCGTAGAACTCGACGGCCCCGAACAGGTTGCCGTGGTCGGTCATCGCGATGGAGGTCTGCCCGAGGGCCTTCGCTCTCTCGAAGAGCGGGTTGTGCTTGATCGCGCCATCCAGGAGCGAGTACTGGGTGTGTAGATGGAGGTGGGAAAAGGGAACGTTCGTCACGTCCGCACTACTCCCATTCGATCGTCGCGGGAGGCTTGGAAGAGATGTCATAGACGACGCGGTTCACTCCCTGCACCTCGTTCGTGATCCGATTCGAAGCCAGAGCAAGCACGTCGTGTGGCATGCGCGACCAGTCCGCGGTCATTCCGTCCACAGAGCTGACACAGCGCAACGCGATGCAGTCTTCATAGGTGCGCGCGTCACCCATCACGCCGACACTCTGGATCGGCAGGAAGACGGCGAACGCCTGCCAGATCTCGTCGTACAGGCCGGCGCGTCGGATCTCCTCGATCAGAATCGCATCCGCCCTGCGCAGGCAGGCGAGGCGAGCTTCGGTCACCTCGCCCATGATGCGGATCGCCAGACCGGGCCCCGGAAACGGGTGACGTCCGACGATCGCTTCGGGGAGGTCGAGCCTTCGGCCCGCCTCGCGAACTTCGTCCTTGAAGAGCTCCCGGAGCGGCTCGACCAGCTCCAGACTCATCCGCTCAGGAAGTCCGCCCACGTTGTGGTGGCTCTTGATCGTCGCCGACGGGCCGCGCACCGAAACGCTCTCGATCACGTCCGGGTAGAGCGTGCCCTGCACCAGGAAGTCCGCACCGCCGAGCTTCTTGGCCTCCTCCTCGAATACGTCGATGAACAGGTGCCCGATGATGCGCCGCTTGCGCTCTGGATCCTCCACTCCGGCCAGCAGACTCAGGAAGCGCTCCCGGGCGTCCACCGTGACCAGCGGAATCCCCAGGTGCTCTCCGAACGCGCGCTCGACATCCTCGCGTTCGTTCTCCCGGAGCAGGCCGTGATCGACGAAGATGCAGGTCTGCCGATCGCCGATCGCTCGGTGCACCAACGCAGCGGCAACGGAAGAATCGACGCCACCCGACAAGCCACAGATCACCCGGCCGGAGCCCACCTGGGTGCGCACCGCCTGGCAAGCCTCGTCTACGAAGGCATCCATCGTCCAGCTGCGCTCGCAGCCACAGACGGTGTGGACGAAGTTGGTCAGGATGCGCGAGCCCTCTTCGGTATGCACGACCTCGGGATGGAACTGCAAGCCAAAGACAGGCCGGTCGCGATGCCCCACTGCCGCGAACGGCGAACTCTCACTGGTCGCCAGCACCTCGAAGCCCTCGGGCAGGCGGAGCACGCGATCCCCATGACTCATCCAGACCTGGCGTTCGAGTCGGCCATCGAGGCCGGCGAAGAGCGGATGGTCCGTCGCCTTCAGCTTGAGCAGCGCGCGGCCATACTCGTGGTCGTCCGCGCTCTCGACCAGCCCGCCGAGTTCGTGCGCGAGCAGCTGTAGCCCGTAGCAGATTCCCAGAATCGGGATGTCCAGCTCGAGCACGGCCTTGGCAACGCGGGGCGCGTCTTCGGCCAGCACGCTCGCGGGTCCGCCGGAGAGCACGATCCCGGCCGGGCGCCAGGCCCGAACCTGCTCCACCGTGAGCGTCGGCGGATGGATCTCGCAGTAGACCTGCTGCTCCCGGATTCTTCGGGCGATCAGCTGGGTGTACTGGGACCCGAAGTCCAGGATCAAGATGCGGTCTTGGTGTACGTCAGTCGACAAAGGGGGCGCCCCTGCTAGTTGGGGCCCGGAGGTGGGCCGTCGGTGGTGCGGGGAATCAGGGGGTTCTTCAGGGCCTACTCGAGGCGGTAATTCGGCGCCTCCTGGGTGATGATGACGTCGTGCACGTGGCTCTCCTGAAGTCCCGCGTTCGAAATCCTGACGAAACGAGCTCCGGCGCGTAGATCGGCGAGGCTCGGCGCTCCGCAGTAGCCCATGCCCGCACGCAACCCACCCATCAACTGGTGGACGCTGTTCGAGAGGCTGCCCCGGTAGGGGACCCGACCCTCGATGCCTTCCGGTACCAGCTTGCGGGTATCCTCGACCTCGCTCTGGAAGTAGCGGTCCCGGCTGCCGTCGGCCATCGCTCCTAGCGACCCCATGCCCCGGTACACCTTGTAGGAGCGCCCCTGGTAGAGGACGACCTCGCCGGGAGATTCGTCCGTGCCCGCGAAGAGCGAGCCCACCATCACCGTGCTGGCGCCCGCGGCCAGCGCCTTCACCAGATCGCCCGAGTACTTGATGCCGCCGTCGGCGATCACGGGGATGTCGAAGCGGGTCGCGATCTCCGCGGCTTCCAGCACCGCGGTGAGCTGGGGGACCCCCACGCCGGCGACGATCCGGGTGGTACAGATCGAGCCCGGACCGACACCGATCTTCACTGCCGAGACACCCGCCTTGATCAGGGCTTCCGCGCCTTCCGGTGTGGCGACATTGCCGCCAATGATCGGCAGGTCGGGGTAGATGCGGTGCAGATCGCGAATCGTATCCAGCACACCGGCCGAATGGCCGTGCGCCGTATCGACCACGATCACGTCCACACAGGCATCCACGAGCGCTGCCGCCCGCTCTTCCCGATCCGGGCCGACGCCCACGGCCGCGCCGCAGCGCAACCGGCCCATCGAATCCTTGCAGGCGTTGGGGAAGCGCTCGCTCTTCTCGATGTCCTTGATCGTGATCAGCCCGCGCAGATCGCCCTTCTCGTCGACGACCAGCAGCTTCTCGATGCGATGCTCGTGGAGCAGTTCCTTGGCTCGCTCGAGGGTCGTACCCGGCGGCACGGTGACGAGCCCTTCGGAGGTCATCACCGCCCCGATTTCCTGGGACGTGTCCTTCAAGAAGCGCAGATCGCGGTTGGTCAGGATGCCGACCGCTTTGCCCTCCCGCGTGATCGGAACGCCGGAGATCCGGTAGCGGTCCATCACGTCGAGAGCTTCGTAGATGCGCTGCTCGGGGCGCAGCGTGATCGGATCGACGATCATCCCGGACTCGGAGCGCTTGACCTTGCCGATCTCGCCAGCCTGCTCCTGCACCGTCATGTTGCGGTGAATGATGCCGATGCCGCCATTTTGGGCCATGCAGATCGCAGCAGCATGTTCGGTGACGGTATCCATCGCCGCCGAAATGAGTGGGATCTGGATGTCGATCTCGCGGGTGAGCCGGCTCTTCAGGTCAACGTCCTTCGGAAGGACGTTCGAGGCTGCAGGCACGAGCAGAACGTCGTCGAACGTCAGCCCCTCGCGAACCCGACTCTCATTCATTCCGCCAACCCCGTGCTCAGGAACCGGATTTGGATGGACCGATCCCGGTGGAGCGGGGAGAGGAAAAGGCAATTCAGTCACCCTCACCCATCCCCGAGTTGGCGACGGAATGTATCAACCCGCTGCAGGCTTCGCTCGCCGGAGCCGGGCTCGGCCGGTCGGTGGCGCCCGAAAGGCGGGAGGGGCGGCTACAGCAACTGGTCCAGTCCTCCGCGAACGGTGGAGGCCAGGTCCCGGAGGATCGCTTCGAGGATGCGGGTAGCTGCGCGCGGGGCATCTTCGGACAGCCGCAGGAAGGCGCTGCGCGAGAACAGCAGCACCCGGGAGGGCTCGGAGGCCACCAGTGTCACCTCGCGGCGGCCGAGCGAGGCCAGCGAGGTATCGCCGACGTGCTGGCCCGGCGAGAGCGGAGCCAACTCGTCTGCCCGACTGCTCGAGAGGGTCAGGCCGCCTTCCACCAGCAGCACGAGCCCGTCGGCCTCGTCACCTTCGTTCTGGAGCACCTCGCCGGCGACCAGCGTGCGTTCTTCGAGCAGCGACGTCACGAGTTCGGTCTCTTCTTCAGTCAGATCACTGAACGGCGCAAATATCTTCGTGATCGGCGTACTCACGGAAGGATCCTCGCGAAGACCGCGCGAAGCAGGGTCACCGGGTCCCGATCACCTTCCAACGGGAGCAGGAAGACGGAGGCCTGATCGAGGAGTCCGAGGCTCGGCTGGAGCTCGGCGGCCGCCAGCTTTTCGCCCTTTGGCAGCATGAAGACGTGGAAGATCCGGGCGTCGGCCCGCTGGGTTCGGATCCGCTCGACCAGCGGGCGCAATCGTTCCTCACCCTCCCGCTGCGGCGAGTCCATCAGCAAGATGGTGCCGAGCGAGCCTTGGGCCAGCACAGGCCAGCAGGCCTCGAAGCGCTTCGCGGTCGGGACGTGAAGCAGTTGAATCCCCACGGAGTCATCCACATCGAGCCGGCCCAGGGTCGCGAGGTCGTCCTGGCGAATCTGCTCGTTCCGGAAACCGGGCTCCAGGCGAAACCCTGGCAGCGCGGCCAACAACCGCACGAATTCGCGAGCCACACTGGCATCCGCAGCGGCCAGGAGCAGTTTGGCCTCACGGGCGGGCGCCCCGCGCGGCCGGCCACTCTGCAGCCACTCTCGCAGGCGTTGCTGTTGGGCGGGCTCGAAGAGCGCATCGGATCGGCCCGCCTCGCCATATGCCGGTTCGCGTCGCAGTTGGACGATCCCGCGATCGCTCAGGGCCTGCAGCGTACGCAGCACCTGATAATCCGGGAACGCAGAGCGATCCATCAACTCGCCCACCCGATCGTCGTGTTCGAGCAGGTCGAGCAACTCCTGGGTCACCGGATGCACGGCATTCGGCAACTCTTCCCGGGGCACGATCATACGCACGCGCGCGGACGGCGCCGGGAGCGAGCCCTTCAGCTGGTCCCATTCGTCGAGCTGACGAAGCGCTTCCATCAGGAGCGCACGGGTGGGCGTGGTGATCCGGGGTGCCATCGTCACCGTGCCCGGCCTGAAAGCGAAACCTCCGTCCCGCCAGGCCAGCAGTCGGAACAGCGCCTTCTCCCCCTCCACGCGACCCACGGTCGCCTGGATCAGGTTGCCTTCGCGCAGCACGAGCGCACCGTGCTCACCCTGCGCACCGCCCTCCTGCCGGGTCAACTCGATCGTGCCCGTACGCTGATTCATGTGGAAGAGCTGCAGCAGATCCGTCAACGGAATCTGTGAGAGCTTGCCCTGAACCGCCTGCTCCGCCTCGGCCTCGCGATCCACCGCATCGATGCGTTTGCGTTGGGCCAGGATGGCCTCGATCCGCAGTGCGATCTCTTCGGCCGACGCCGACAACGGGAGCGAGTCGTCGAAGAAACTTCCCGCCGAATTTCGTCCCTGGGGTTCGCGCCCCAGAGGGCTGTGTCCCAGGAAGAGGAAGCGCACGCCCTGGGTCCGCGGGTTGGCGCGCAGGATTTCGACCAGCGTCTCGGCTTCGATCAGATCCAGATCCGCGGCCGCGACCATCACGTCGGGAACATTCGTCAGCGCAGCTTCGAGCGCAGTCGCTCCATTGCTGGCAAAGCTCGTCTCGAAACCCCGGGTCGCACAGGCATCCGCGAGCTGACGCGCCCGGTTCGAAACCAGCTGAACGACGAGGATGGAGGAGCTAGTCACCGATCGGAATCCCCAGGTCGTGGCTCAGCCCGAAGGCCAGTTGCTCGACGACCACTGGATCAGCGGTATGGAAGGTTGTGGCATCCAGAGCGTTGCCATCCTGGACGAACGCATAGGAAGCACCTTCCCCAAGGTAGACGAGGAACGGCTGGTCCGCGCCAACCCGCGGCGGCGCAACCCAGGTCACCGGAACACCGGGCATCAGCTGGTCGTCGCGCTCGGCGAACAGGATGACATCCGTGCGGGGCGTCGTGCCTCGCAGCTGCTCCAGGGCCGATCGCAGCTCCGTCGTCTGGCCTTTCGGGGGTGCGACGAACAAGAGCCCTCTGTGGTGCGGATTGCGCCCGACCTCGTCGAGCAGGAAACCCGCCATCTGCGCACCGAGGGCCGCGCCCCCTTCTTCGCCTTCGGCGAGCAGGCCCTCCAGCAACTTGCGGAAAGGCGCCTGCTCCATGTCGTAGGTCCGAAGCAGGCTGCGACGATCCTCGTTGATGCGTTGATCCAGGCAGTTCCGCAGCCCCCCCGGGTCGGTTCCATTGGAGGGGAAAGTCGCCATCGCGCTCAGCACCGCCGGTCGATCGTCCGCCAGTTGCTCGAACACGGAACTGCGCTCGAAGGCCGCCCGAAGCCGGCGCTTGGCCACGACCGAACCCAGGCTGTCGCACTCGGGCAACAGCACCAGGTATTCGTGGTCGGTCTCGGTCCCCAGCAGGTCCGTCTCCCGCACGGCCCTCTGGAGATCCCCCACGGCGGCCTGGATCCAGGCGTTGAACTCGGGCGGCGAGAGCCGCTCTCGCACGGGCCCGATCGGATCGAGTGCAATGCGAACCAGTGAGAGGCTGCGGCCGAAGCGCTTGGCCTTCTGCAGCTCGTGCTCGAGCACATCGTCGAAATAGGCTCGGGTGTAGGCGTGGGTGGTCGGGTCCTTGAACGAGCGCCGTTCGAGCGAGCGGAACGCCATCGCGTTGGCCAATGCCTGGCTCGCAAACAATGCAAACCGCTCCGCGACCTCCCGGTCGCCCTCGTCGAACTCGGCGCCATCGACCCGATCGGTGAGGCGCAGCAGACCCAACATTTCGCCACCGTGGCGAATCGGAACGAACAGTGGAGAGCGTGGTGCACCGGTGCCCATCGGCAGCAACGAACGGCAGCTGGGGTCGGCCAACGGGCTGAGAACCGATGGCAGATTCTCGATCTCGATCTTCTCCACCTCGTCCTTGATGCGGATCATGCCCCCAACGCCCGACAGTTGCAGCCGGCTCGGTTGGTCCGGATCCGCGAGCCAAGCCACCCCGGCGTGGGCGTTTGTCTCGAGACACAGGGTCTCGACGATGCGATCCGCCAGCGGTTCGACGGAGAGCGTGGAGAACAAACCCAGTGCGCGCTCGTACTGCGCAAAATGGCCCATGAACGAGATGTTCTCGGCCACCAACCGGTCGTGCTCCGCGCGCATGGCGCGGCGCTCCAGGATCCCATCGACGGACCGAAGCAAGGCGGTGCGATCGATCGGCTTGAGCAGGTAGTCCGTGGCACCGAGCTGCATCGCCTCGACCGCGGTCTTCACGTCGCCCACGCTCGTGACGACCACGATCTCCTGATCCGGCCAGCGCTCCTTGACCTGACGCACCAGTTCACGCCCGTCCATCTCCGGCATCACCAGATCGGTAAGCACCAGATCTGGCAGGTCCTCCTCCATCAGCGCGAGGGCCTCGGCACCGCTTCCGGCCGTGGCCACCTCGAAGTCCTCACGCTCGAGAAGGTCTTCCAGGAAGACCCGGAAGTAGAGCTGATCATCGACCGCGAGGATCCGCGCCGAATTCATCGGGGCCCTTCCGTACTGGCGATCCCAGCCTGGCTCAACTGATCCCCCTGCCCTCGAAAACACTCGCGCAGGCCGAGCGGCAGATCCATCCCCTCAAGAAGGGGCCGAGAGTCGGCCCTTTTCATCGGCCGTCCGCTTGCGATGCGTGAGTCCAGCGTCCTGCGCTCCCAGCGGACGGCCGATCAGCGAATGCGGCGTCGCCTCGACGATTTCCACCCGGACCAGACTACCGCTCTCCGCCGAATGCTCCGCATTGACCACCCGATGCTGTGGATCGCGTCCTCGGATCTGGACGGACTGGCCGGGGTGGTCGATCGTGCGCCGGCTGGGGCCCTCGACCAGGATCTCGGCCGTCTCCCCCACCCTGGCTCGATGTGCGGCCAGCGTGAGCCGGCGCAGCAGGGCCTGGAGCCGCTCGAGGCGATCCTTGGCGACTTCCGCTGAGACACTCTCCGCATCGAGTTCTGTGGCTGCAGTACCCCGCCTGGGGGAGTACTTGAAGGTGTAGGCATCCACGAACGCCAGCGCCTCCACCAGCTCCAGTGTGGCCTGGAAATCGGCTTCGGTCTCACCTGGGAAGCCGACGATCACGTCCGTGGTCAGCACCAGATCGGGGCGAGCGGCCTTCAGGGCTTCCGCCCAGCGGCTGTACTCCTCGGCCGTGTAGCGCCGACGCATCGCGTCGAGGATCCGATCCGAGCCGCTCTGGAGCGGCAAGTGGACGTGGGGGCAGAGCTCCGGGATCTCCGCATGGGCCCGCACCAGGGCCTCGTCGACGAAAAGCGGATGCGGGCTCGTGTAGCGGATCCGCTCGATCCCCGGGATCCCGGCCAATTGCTTCACGAGGTCCGCGAAGCCCATCGTGCCAGTCTTCGTGGCCTGATCTCGGCGCAAATCGTGGCGCCCATACGCGTTCACGGTCTGGCCGAGCAGCGTCAGCTCGCGCACACCAGCTGAGGCCAGCGCCATGGCCTCGGCGAGGATCTTCCCCGCAGGGCGGCTGATCTCCCGGCCCCGGGTGGTCGGCACGATGCAGAAGCTGCAGAACATGTCGCAGCCTTCCATCACCGTCAGGTAGGCCCGACCCGGCGTACTGCCGCGGAAATCAGGGTGACGATCCGGCAGATCGAAGCGCTCCTGCGAG
>JAAELW010000025.1 GCA_024226235.1 bacterium | reverse complement strand
GTTTCCCGCCGTGCTGTTCGCGGAAAACGCGGTTCTCCTCCTGCAGATACTTGATCACTTCTTGCTGGTGTCGGCTCAGCCAACCAGTGAGCAGGACGAGAGCGAATTGCAGGGGCAACGGTGTCATCGGGTAACGCTAGCCCGGCCTCGGCGTGCCAGAATCGGCTGAAATCCGCGATCGCGACGGGTGCGCAAACTATTGAATCTACAATCGAAATTCATCGGTTGAGTTTTGGCACACTACGAGGTCGACGAGTTCCGAGGTGATCACATCGGGCACACCTCGGTGAAGCCAACTGCGAATCGTCGAGTTCGGAATGTTCAGTTCCGGGAAAAGGTCCGGATCACGAGACTCGCAGATCGCCTCGCGGATCCGGTGGTCGTAGCTCTGTCGAAAGAGAGAAGCCTGCATGTCATGACTTATCGGCAGCCCGAACGGGCCTGAGCGAGGCCCCGCGCTCCATCGAAATTGCGACGCAATTCCGGAGTGTTGCAACTGCAACGCCTCAAGTGCAGAATGCTCTTGGACGCAGCTGGGCGGCATTGCAGCGCTGGCGTTACTCTTCGACCATGATGGAAGCGCTCGGCACAGCCAGAGACGCCGACTGGCGCGAAGAGCCGAGCTAGGCGGGCGAGATCGTGGACGATTCACTCCTGCTCTTCGAAGTGATCCTACTGCTTGCCCTGGCAGCGGCTGGCCTCGCACTCTTCGAGCGATTGCGCCTGCCTTCGATCGCGGGCTTCCTGCTCGTCGGGGCAATTGCCGGCCCGGGCGGCCTGGGGCTCGTAGCCGATCCGGAGCGCGTTCGAATCCTCGCTGAGATCGGGGTGGTCTTCCTGCTCTTCGAGATCGGCCTCGAGCTGCCCATCGAGCGCCTGCGCGACCTCGGGCAGACGGCGCTGGTGGTCGGTGGTCTGCAAGTCGGCATCACGATGGCCCTGGTGACCGGCTGTGCCGTGCTGATGGACGTCTCGTGGACCCATGGCATCGTATTCGGTGCACTCCTCGCCATGTCTTCCACGGCTCTGGTCATGCGCCTGCTCGCCGACGATGGCCAGATCGATGCCCCACACGGCCAGCTGGCCGTGTCCGTGCTGGTCTTTCAGGATCTCGCCATCGTTCCCATGCTGCTGATCTTTCCGCTACTGGGCGCGGGGGCGGATCTCGGCCCCATGGACATTCTCGCATCGATCCTGCGCATGGTCGGCGCTCTGGCTCTGGTGCTCTTCATCGCCCGCCTCGGCGTGCCCCGGATCCTGAACCGGGTTGCGGTGGCGGGCTCCCCTGACCTCTTCAGCTTTCTGGCGTTGTTGATCGTGCTGGGCTCGGCCTTCATCGCGAAGGAACTCGGCCTGACCCTGGCGGTCGGTGCCTTCCTGGCCGGCGTCGCAGCGACCTCCTCTCCCTACGCCAGTCAGCTCTTCTCCGAGGTGGTGCCCCTGCGCGGCATCCTGCTCGGCCTCTTCTTCACCGCCGTGGGAATGCTCTTCGAGCCCCGGGTGCTGGTCGAGCACTCCGGTCCGATTCTGCTCTACCTACTCGCCACCCTCATTCTCAAGACGGGAATCATCGCCGCCGCGAGCAGCCTGCTCCTGGGGCGGAGTCTCCGGATCGGCCTGCTCGCCGGACTCGCCCTGTCCCAGACAGGGGAGTTTTCATTCGTGCTGGCAGAAGTCGCCAGCCAGGCAGACCTGCTCGACGACGCGATGCATCAGATCGTCCTGGCCGGTTCCATCTTCAGCCTGATCATCAGCCCCTTCATTGTTCGCGCCTCGCCGCGGCTCGCCGACGGTGTGATCCGCCTGGTGGGCCGCGAGGAGGTGGAGGTACACGAGCCCGACAACGAAATCGACGACACCCACGCCCAGGGACGAGTCATCGTGATCGGCTTTGGCCCCGCCGGCCAGACACTGACGAGACTGCTGCGCTCCCTGGACATCCACTATCTCGTCATGGATACCAACGCCCGGGCGGTTCGAGACATGCAAGCCCGGGGCGAGAACATCCTCTTCGGCGACGCGACCCGTCCCACCGTTCTCGAACGACTCCACATCACTCGGGCACAGATGGTGGTGGTCGCCATTTCCGACCCGCTCGCAACCCGACGAATCGTCAGTCGTATCCGGCTCGTGGCTCCGGACACGCCGGTGCTCGCGCGCACGCGCTTCGTCGAAGAGGTGGACCGGCTGGATGCGGCCGGCGCGTCGGAGGTCGTGGCCGAGGAATTCGAGGGCAGCATCGAGCTGGTGGCGCGCGCGCTGGAGCGCTTCAAGATTCCGACGGGAGCCATCGCGCGGTTCACCACGGCATTGCGCGAAGAGGGCTATGGGGCGATCCGCAGCCCGGCGGCCCTGCCAATGGACCCGTGGCTCGTGGAGCTACTGGACCAGGCCGACACGCAATGGGTCGAAGTCCCCGAGGACTTCCGTGGCAGCATCAGCCTGTTGAACCTGAACGTGCGGGCGCAGACCGGAGCCAGCGTGGTCGCGGTGGAGCGAGCCGGCGTCTCCGAAACCAACCCGGCAGCCAGTTTCGAGATCGCCGCCGACGATCGCCTGCTCGTGCTCGGCGACTCCGACAGCCTCAATCGCCTCGAAGCACTACTCGCCCAGCCCCCCGAAGACACGGGTGCGAGCTAGCGGGCAATCCATGCCAACTGTTGACGGGAAGATCGGGATCGCTTCGGTCCCCCACCCCGCATGGTGCCAAGACTCAACCAACGTCTACGCGGCCCTCTCGTAGTACCGAAGCAGCCCGCCAAGACGTTCGTGACATTAGACGGGTCCGCCGCTGCCGAGGCAGCCCGCAGGTCGGTCGATCAATCGATTGCCGAGCCC
>JAAELW010000024.1 GCA_024226235.1 bacterium | reverse complement strand
TCCGTGTTCGGTCACGCCTCCTGCGACGCCTGCCACACCCGGCACACCTTCTTCGCCGCCGAGGCCCGCGAGCCCGAGGCCTGCGCCACTTGCCACATGGGCTTCGACCATCCCCAGTGGGAGATGTACAGCACCAGCAAGCACGGTGTGCGTCATCGCCTCAAGAAGGACGGCATCCTGCCCGAGACGGCCGCCGCCCCCACCTGCGCCACCTGCCACATGGACGAGGGCAACCATGAAGTCCGTACGGCCTGGGGCTTCCTGGCCGTGCGCACCAACGGTCTCGCGCCCTATCCCGGCGAGAGCGAAACGTGGTGGGCCGACCGCGTCACGATTCTGCAGGCTCTGGGCGTGCTGAGTCCCGACGGACAGCCCACGGCTCGCCTCGACCTGGTGGCCGGCGCGCAGGTGGCACGTCTCAGCGCCGACGAGTTCGACGCCGAGCGCGCGAAGATGGTCAAGGTCTGCAGCGACTGTCATTCCGAGAACTTCGCCAAGGACGAACTGGCCAAGGGCGATCGCATGATCGAGGCCATCGACCACCTCATGGCCGAGGCCATTCGCGAAGTCGCCGGGCTCTACAAGGAAGGCATCCTCGAGAAGCCCGACAACTATGCCTTCGCATTCCCCGACCTGCTCGCCTTCCACGATGCGCCGACGCCAATCGAGAACACGCTCTTCACGATGCACCTGAAGCACCGCATGCGCGCCTTCCAGGGTGTATTCCACAACAACCCGGACTACGCACTGTGGTACGGCTGGAGCGAGATGGTGCAGGATCTCGACGAGATCCGCTACATGGCCGCAGAGATGCGCGACGACGACTAGGGCTTCGGCCCGCCGGGTGAGAGATCGCCACCAAGATACGGATACCCGGGCAAGCTCGTGCGATG
>JAAELW010000023.1 GCA_024226235.1 bacterium | reverse complement strand
GCATCATCGAACGCAGCCACGACCTCATGAAAACTGACTCGGTGATCTCGAAGGATCTTCTCGCGCTTGGCCAAATTCCACAGGAAACCAGTATCCACGCTAGCGCCGCGTCCATCGTGTACGATTGTACACACATGGCGTCGCGACTCAAGTCCGGGACGCGCCTCAGGCTCACGGGACGCGCGTCCCGCCTTCGAAGCACCGTAAGTCCTCGCCACGCCTTCTTGACCGCCGCCGCGGTCCGTGTCGTCAGCGCCTCGCAGGCGCGTCGGTCGGCGTGAACCTGGCGTGAAGCCGATGTCTCCGCAGGGACCGCGGCCGGCGTTGATGGCTCAGGCTCGTGAAGCGGGCTCGAAGTCCCAAGGCATGAGGTGCTCGTCGCCGTCGGTGGCCTTCGCGATCCGCGCGGCCTCGGTGATGTACGCCGCCGGGTCGACGCCGATGGCCTTGGCGCTTTCGATGACGCTGTAGAGGATAGCCGCCGCCCGCGTTCCGCGCCGTGACTTCGAACCGAAGTGATTGCGGCGTCCGACGACCGGGCCGCGGAAGGCGCGCTCGGTCCGGTTGTTGTCGAGCCAGATCTCGGCGTCAGCTGCGAACCGCGTGAGGCGGTCCCAGAACTTCACCGTGTGCTTGATGGCCGAGCCCAGGTCTGTCGACGAGAGGGTCGACACGCTAGCCATCCAAGCCTTCATCCGCTCGAGCGCGGCGCGCGATTTGGTGCTGCGGAGCTCCGCCCGGTGCTCCGCGCTGCTGGCCTCGCCCTCGATGTCGTACAGCTCGCGGATGAGGTCGAGCATCTGCCGTGCTTCTGGGAAGTTCGGCTCGGCTTCGGCGAACTTCCTGCGGATATGCGCCCAGCAGCCAGCGAGCTCGATGCCGGGACCCTCTCGGGCGCCGGCCCCGTGCGTGCTCAGGGCGTCGCACACGATGGTCCCTTCGAAGTCGCCAACCAGAGCGGTGAAGGAGGCGGCGGACTTGTCGTCGCGGATCTGGTGGTAAGCCGCGTCCACCGAGGTCAGCGCCCACATCTGCCACTTCTTCGCGCGACGGCTGTTCAGGTTGGGCCATCCGGTCTGATCGAGGCCGATGACCCGCTGCGACAGGATGTGCTCGTAGAGCCCGTCGTAGACGGGGAGGAGCAGCGTCGCCAGCGCCCAGACCTGGTCCCACAGCGCCTGGCTCGTCACCCGAAGCCCGTGCTGCGCCATGATGCGAACCTGACGCTCCAGCGGCAGGTGGTGCACGTACTTGTCGATGGCCACCTTGACGCCGAACGCCAGCGAGTACCGTCCTCCGTCCACCGCTCGGTCGGGGCCGGGCGCGATGTCGTGGAAGTCGCATCGGCAGCACTCGTAGCCCTGACGCTGGACCTCGATGACGCGGTACGTCACTTCGACCACATCGACCATCTCGGAGGTCTCGACGTCTCCAGCCTCCGGCGCGAGCGTGTCGCCACACTTCGGGCAGATCTGGTCGGCCTCATCGAGCTCGAAGAGCTGCGGCTCGTGCGCGATGTCCGGCTGCGGGGTCGGACCATGGCCGGTCTGCGGCTTGCGCGGCTTGTTGCCGGACCCTGCGGTATCCGCGCCGCTGTCTGCTCCGGACTCGACCTGCTGGCCCCCAACGGCCTCCAGTCCCTCCAGGACCCGCTGGAGGTCGCCAGGGCGCCCCTTGAGCTTATCGAGCTCGGCGCACTTGGCGGTCAGCACCTTCAGCAGGTGCTGGTTCTGAGCCTGCAAGATGCCGGCGACCTGCCGGAGGCGCGCGACGTTGCTCTCGGTGACCAAGTTCACGCCCGGAGTCGATCACAACAGACCGCCCGGGGCAAGCGGCTTCGCGACAATCTCTGCCGGTGAGAGTGACTCGCGCCCGACGAGCTGGCAGCCCTCGATGAACAAGGCGAGCTCGCTCGATGTCAGCCGAAGTGGCTGGCCCGCGCCGCCGCGCCACAGAGCGGCGAAACGACCGCCTTCGAGACGCTTCATGAAGATGCAAAGACCGGTGCCGTCGTACATCAGGACCTTGCAGCTCGTGCGTTTGCGGTTGACGAAGAGGTAGCAGTCGCCTGACAGCGGGTCGCGCCCCATGCCGTTACGCACCAGACCGTAGAGCCCGTTGTAGCCCCGGCGCAGGTCCGCAGGACGCGGCCATGCCCAGACACGGACGTTCCGGCTCGAGCCGATCACCGCAGCACGTCCAACAGCCGCACCGCCTCATCGAGCATCAAGCCCTCGAGGCGAAAGCCCGACGGTGACACCAGGACGAGCGGGCGCTCACGCAGAGACGGCTCCGCCCTCGACATCACCACCGGCACCATCGACGCGTCTTCGTTTTGGCCGTGCCGGTGCGTGTACCGGCTCACTGTCGTGGGGCTCATTCCCACCGCTGCGGCGATGCGACGCCAGCTCCAGCCTTCACAACGCTTCTCCTGCCCGTACGTGCCCACGAGCTCCTGGACCTGCGCCATGTAGGGCTCGCGGGGTCCTCGCGCGGCCTGCGCAGCAATCGCCGCGCGAATCTCCGCAACCTGATCCAACATCTGCGCTCACCTCCCAATCGATCGTGAGCTCAGATCCTCCCGCGAAAGGCCCGTCGCTGCCAAAGGGGCCGCGGCGAGGACTTACGGTTGAAAGGTGTATCCCAGGAAGTCGAACACAATGTGCTCGTGGCTTCCCGGGCGATCGTCGTCCTTGCAGTACACGATCTTCGTCTTCACCGGGTGAAGCTCCAACCCGCACTCCTTTAGACGACTTCGGACCGCGCCCAGGACTTGCTGGGCCTGTACCTCGTTCTTGCAGTGGAT
>JAAELW010000022.1 GCA_024226235.1 bacterium | reverse complement strand
GACATCGTGGTCGGTGGCTTCGCGGCCGCTGGATTGCCTGCGCCCGGTGCGGAGGAACGTCACCATGTGGAGCAGGTAATCACCCGGGCCGGGCTCGTGGGCGAGGCCGCCTTCGCCACGCAATCGACCGGTGTCCGGAGACGGGTCCTGCTGGCCAGAGCCATGGCCATCGAACCCGATCTGCTTCTGCTGGACGAGCCCACCAACCACCTCGACATCGATGCCATCGCCGCACTCGAATCGGAACTCGACCGTTTCCGCGGCGCCTTGCTCTTCGTAACGCACGATCGGGCATTCCTGCGTGCGCAGGCCAGTCGCATACTCGAGCTGGATCGAGGGCGGTTGCATGATTGGACCTGCGACTACGCCACATTCCTCAAACGCCGGGAGGCGGAGCTCGAGGCCGAGGTGGGCCAGAACGCCGAATTCGATCGCAGGCTGGCGAGGGAGGAGGCCTGGCTGGTCCAGGGCGTCAAGGCTCGCCGCACGCGCAACGAGGGCCGTGTGCGCTCCCTGAAGCGACTCCGCGAGGAGCGCGCCGCGCGCCGGGAGCAGGGAGCCACGGCCCGGATCACCGTGCAGGATTCCGAGCGCAGCGGGCGCCTGGTGATCCGCGCGGACAAGCTGAGCTTTGCCTGGGGAGACAGGCTTATCCTGCGCGATTTCGACTGCCGTATCGCTCGCGGAGACAAGCTGGGTCTGCTGGGGCCCAACGGCTCGGGAAAGACCACCCTGCTACGCCTCCTGCTGGGCGAGCTGACGCCGGATGCGGGCACGGTG
>JAAELW010000021.1 GCA_024226235.1 bacterium | reverse complement strand
TCAGTGACGGCGATTCGACGCGAAACCGGCTTCCTCGAACGAGATGACGAGCACATCTACTACGAAGATGCGGGAGAGGGCGATGCCCTCGTCCTCTGCCACGGCGCCGGGGGCAACCATGCCATCTGGTTCCAACAGGTACCGGTCTTCGCCCTCCACCGACGGGTCGTGACCTGGGATCACCGAGGCTTCGGCCGTTCGACGGCCGTGGGTGGCGGGGCCTCATCACGACAATCGGCGGGTGACCTCTTCGCGCTACTCGATCACCTGGGCATCGGGCGGGCCGACCTGGTCGGCCAATCAATGGGCGGCTGGACGGCACTACAGGCAGCCCTGCAAGACCCGGCTCGCGTGAGCCACCTCGTGCTCTCGAATACACCGGGCGGCATCCGGACGCCTGAACTCGAGAGCGCCTGGAAGCAGATCGGAGCCGGCGGGCTGGATGCGCCAGATGCGTTGGGCCGCCACCCAGCCCTCGCCGAGAGCCTGACCGAGCGCCGACCCGAACTCGCCTACCTCTACCAGATGCTGAGCCGCTTCGGTGAGCCGGACCTAGGCAAGATGGCCGGCGACCTGGTGACGACATCGGTGGAACGACCGGAACTCGCGGGGCTCGGCTGCAATGTGCTGTTCACGACGGGCGACCAGGACGGCCTGTTCCCACCGGCACTGATCCGCGCGACGGCTGCCCTCGTTCCGGGCGCCCGCGTCGAGGAGTTTTCCGAGACCGGCCATTCTCCTTACTTCGAACGCCCGAAGGCATGGAACGGCGTTGTCGGCGAGTTCCTGGGCATCCCCATTGCGCCGTAGAGCAATGACACCCCCGACCAGCGATTCGCGGTCAATTCTGGCCCCCAGGGGATGACGTTCAATTGTTGCTTTAGTGACCCAACGCACCAGACGATACGGGTGGGCAACACCCCATGCCGCTTGAGGCCCCCCCATGAAAACTAGAAGCCAGTTGATCCACGGTATCGCCGCAGTCTTTCTTGGCGTCTGCATCCTGTTGCCTGCCATCGCAGACGCGCGCGGCTCGAGCCGTCGCAACTATGCCGATGAGATGCGGCGGGACCGCATCCGCAAGGAACGCGACGACGAGAGCCGCGAGCGCCAGGAGCGCTATTACAAGGAGCGTTCCGAGCGCCAGGAACGCTACATCGAGCACCGCGAGCGCCAGCTCGACTCGTACATCTCCCACCGCGACCGCGTTCACGGCACCTCCCCTTCCGGCGGATCAGGTGGAGCCCCGGCCCCGAGCGGCGGCCCCTGCATGTACGGCGGAAACAACGAAGTGATCCACCGCCCGGCTGGCGCGGTATGTCGAGGGGACAAACCTGCTCAGGCACCCGCAGCGCAGCAGCCCGCGGCAGCACAGACGACCCGGACTCCCGCCAAGGAGACCAAGGGCACCTGCGTCTACGGCAAGAGCGGCAAGCTGCTCTATAGCTCAGCCGGCGCCGAGTGCTAGGCGAACCGCTGCCAGCTCGATCAGCCTGCGCCACAGAGGAAGCACTCATCATCCGAGGCCGGCATTACGTCCGGCCCGGCGTCCGAAGAACGCACCATCGCCCAGCGAGAGACCACTGCTATAGCTTCCGACTGAGAGGCCGGAGGTAGCGCGGCCCGCTCCGAACAGCCCCGGTATCGGGTCACCGGCCGGGTCGAGCACACGGCTGTCCACATCCGTGCGCAAACCACCAAGGGTGAAGGCTGCGTAGATCGAGTTCTCGGTGGTGCAATCGAAGGCGCCAAGAGGCGGCGTCAACAGTGGCTTCACGTGCTCGGAGAGCTTGTGGAAGACCGGATCCTCGCCCTTCTCGGCGTGGCGGTTGTAGAGCCCAAGGGTGGCCTCGAGGCTTCCGGCAGGCAGGTCGAGTTCTGCCTCCAGCTCAGCGACGGTCTCCCCTACCGCGGCGATCTCCCGGGGATAGGTCGGCTTTTCGAAGATCTCGTGATCCACGATCAGCCAGGCGCGTCCACCGTGGTGGAGGAGCGCCGCCTCGCCGAGACGTCCGTAGTAGGAATCCTCGTTGATGAAGCGCTGGCCTTGCCCATTGACCAGGATGGCACGCTTGAGGCTCCAAGGCTGGGTCGCCGGCAATGAGATGGAGACCGCGTCCATGTGCAGAACGTCTGCACCGGCGGCCATCCCGAGCTGGATTCCGCTTCCATCGTCACCGCCCGCGCCGATCCGAACGCTACAGGCTCGGGCCAGCGGCGCATGGGCCTCGAGCATCGCATCGTTATGGATGAAGCCACCGGTCGTGAGGATCACTCCGCGCCGCGCGCGCAGCGCGCGCTCCTCGCCGAAGACCTCTGCCACGACGCCGATCACATTCCCATCGGGTTCCTGCACGAGTGTGGTGCAGCGATGGTCCGGCCGTACACCCGCCGGGCTGGCCTCGACCGCTGCGACCAGTTTCTGCATCAGGAGGGGACCGGCCTGATTCGGGATGGCGGGTACGTGGCCGCGGGGTGCGGGTACGGCGATGTCGCAGAACGGATGATGTCGCTCGGAGCCCGAATAGACCAGACCGTCGTCGTTGGGCGGCTCACCACTGACGCCGAAGTGATGAACCGCGTTGAACGGGACACCCTGAGCCAGCAACCACTCGTAGAGCTCGATGCTGCCTTCACAGTAGAGACGCAGCTTCAGCTCATCCGGGCTCGGACCGCACGAGGCCATCAAGTACTTGAACATCTCCTCGACTGAGTCCTCGAAGCCACAAGCTCTCTGCAACGGGGTGCCGCCGCCCAGGTAGATCACACCACCAGACATCGCGGAGGTACCGCCGCCGCCGCTGGCCCGCTCGAGGACGAGGGTTTCGGCTCCGACCGCTACCGATTCCAGTGCGGCGGCTGCACCTGCCACACCGAGACCCACGACGAGCACGTCCGCCTCCTCGTCCCAATGGGCCTGCTGGGCTGCGGGTCGAATCAGTTGCGACAAGGGTCATCCTTTCGGGTGGAGATTCGCGATCGAGAGAGAGCACTCGAGAACAGCGAGAAGGGATCCGGAGGAGCCGCGTCTCACGATCCAACCAGGGTGTCTACGATTCCGGGGGAAGTCCAGCCACCACGAATCGGCATTTCGACTCTCAGGTCTTGTTGACAAGTTGTCTTGACAGCCTGTCCGCAAGACCGCACACTCTGATTTCGTGTCGTCACTCAACACCGCTTCGCCGCTTCCTCTCTACCACCAGCTGGCCGAGCTGCTGCACGGCCGGATCCAGGCCGGTGAATACCCGCCCGGCGCCCGCATTCCATCCGAGCCCGAACTCGCCCGCACTTTCGGAATCGGACGCCCCACCGTGCGACAGGCCACGGACGTGCTGATTCGCCGACACTGCCTGGAGCGGCGAAGGGGCTCAGGAACCTTCGTGGTGGTGCCCCCAAAGCAGGTCGATCTGCTGTCTCTCGCCGGCACCATGGCCTCTTTCGAGAAGACCGGGCTCGATGCTCGAACCACGATCGTACAACGAGCGCGCCGTGTGCAGGTGCCTGAGGATCCGGAGAACCCCTTTGCAGGCCGAAATGCCTGGTCGCTGGTACGTCTCTCGCGCATCGCAGGAACACCCGTCCTGCTCGAATCCTTGTGGCTCGATCCGGAACACTTCCCCGGACTCCACAAGATCTCACTGGCCGGTCGCTCTCTCTCGCAGCTTGCTCGCGATCACTTTCATCTCATTGCTGAAACGGCGGATCAGAACTTTCGCGTAGCCTTGCCAGACGAAGCCCAGAGAGCGCTCCTCGAAGTACCGCCCAGCGCTGGCCTGTTGCTCGTGAAGCGGCGCATTCATTTCCCCCATGCGCGAGATGCGGTGTTCGCCGAGCTGCACTGCCGAACCGATCAGCTCGTCTTCTCGCAGACCCTCGGAGGACCCCGCAATGACTGAACGCGGCTACTACGGCCAGTTCGGGGGCTCGTTCATCCCCGAGATCCTGGTCGCCACCTTCGAAGAACTGGTCCAGGCCTTCGAACAGGCAAAGGCCGACCCGGGCTTCTGGGACTCCTACGTACGACTGATGGGCAACTACTCCGGTCGGCCCACTCCGCTCACCTACGCCGAGAACCTGACGGAGCATTTTGGCGGTGCTCGCATCTACATCAAACGCGAAGACCTGAACCACACGGGCGCTCACAAGGCCAACAACGTGATGGGCCAGGGTCTGCTGGTGAAGCGCATGGGCAAGAGCCGGGTGATCGCCGAAACAGGTGCAGGACAGCACGGTGTCGCCACGGCCACCATGGCCGCAAAGTTCGGCTTCGATTGCACCATCTACATGGGTGAGGTCGACATCCAGCGCCAGCGCCCGAACGTCTTCTGGATGGAGCAACTGGGTGCCACGGTCGTGCCAGTGACCGAGGGGACGCGGACGCTGAAGGACGCCATCAACGAGGCATTCAGGGATTGGGTTTCGGCGATGGACGATACCCACTACGTGCTCGGCACGGCCTGCGGGCCTCACCCTTTTCCGGAAATGGTGACCTGGTTCCAGTCGATCATCGGTCGGGAAGCGCGGAACCAGGTGCTCGAGGAAACAGGGCGGTTACCCGCTCGGATCTACGCCTGTGTGGGCGGCGGGTCCAATGCCATGGGGATCTTCAGCGGCTTCTTGGACGACGATGTCGAGCTGATCGGTGTCGAGGCCGGGGGGCGCGGGCTGGAGACAGGCGCACACGCCACGCGTCTCGCCTCGGACGATGCCTCGCTAGGCGTGGCGCAGGGCTACAAGACGTTCTTCCTGCAAGACGATGATGGCCAGATGAAAGAGACCCATAGTGTGGCGGCAGGCCTCGACTACGTGGGAGTCTCTCCGATCTTGTCCCATTTGAAGGCGAGCGGGCGGGTTCGCTTCACGGCCGCCACTGACGAAGAGGTGGTCGAAGCCCTTTCGCTCAGCATTCGAAAGGAAGGCCTGATCCCGGCCCTCGAATCCGCCCATGGCTTCGTGCAGGCGTTCAAGGAGGCCCCGGAGCTCTCCCGTGACGATGTGATCGTGATCAATCAATCGGGTCGAGGCGACAAGGACATCTTCACGGTGGCGGACGCTCTCGAAGATCCGAGCTGGAGGAAGTTCATCAGGGACAAGGCGGAGGAATACGATGCTCACTGACAGACTGCGTGCGAAACAACGGGAGCGCGAGATCCTGCTGATGACCCACATCGTGATGGGCTACCCGTCTTTCGACGATTCCCTTCGCGTGGTAGAGGCGATGGTCGAAGCCGGCGTCGAGATCATGGAGTTGCAGATTCCATTCTCGGAGCCGATTGCCGACGGACCCGTGATTCTGCACGCCAATCAGGAATCCCTGCAGGCTGGATCCACCGTCGAGCAGTGCCTGGTATTCGGAGAAGAGGTCGCCACACGCTTCGACATTCCCTTCCTGCTGATGAGCTACTACAACATTCTCTTCAAGTACGGCGTGGAGGCCTTTGCGGAGCGCATGGCCAATGCGGGCCTGGCCGGCGCCATCGTGCCGGATCTTCCGCCTGAAGAGGCCGATGACTACCTGACTGCGATGGCCGCTCACGAACTAGCGCCGGTCTTCATCCTCTCACCGAACACGAGAGACGAGCGCATGGACCAGATCGCGAAGGTCACGAAGGGGCTCGTCTATTGCGTCGCGCGCAAGGGCGTGACGGGGCAGGACACGAGCTTCGGAGACGATCTCGACACCTACCTGGCGCGCTGTCGCGCGGCGACCGATCTTCCGCTGGCACTCGGCTTTGGTGTGAAGGACCGTGCGGATGTCGATTTCCTGAGGGGGCGAGCCGACCTGGCCGTGATCGGAACCCAGACGATCCGCGTGGTGGAAGAGCAGGGAGTCGAGGGCGTGAAGCCGTTCATCCTGGGGCTTCGTCCACCTCCCTCCACCTAGGTTCGACTCGACGCGTGCGCGCCGCATCGGTAGCGTGCTCGGGATGATCACCTACGCGTATTGGCTTGGCGTCTTCGCTCTCACTCTCGCCGTGCTCGGCATCGCCGGGGTCAAACTCGGGCGTTGGAAGATAGGCGTTGGACTCGGCGTCAGCGTGCTCCTCGTGGGCTGGATGGCCTACACCTTCCACTTCCAGCAGCTCTTCGTAAAACGCTGGGGAGGGGTGATGAGCATCCGTGTACCCCAGGGGCAAGTGCACCTGACCGCCACGTGGAAGGACGACCACCTGTGGATCGAGAACTACGATCCGGCGACCAACACCTGTCACTTCAGCGAGTACTCGAAGGGGAACCTCCTCGAGGGCAAAGTCACCATCAAGGACTGCAACCCGCTGGCAGCCAGTCGCGGCGACGCCCGCCTTCGCAGCTCCCGACCGTAGCGGCTGGACCCTTTCGGGCCTGTCGGATTGACGGCGACACCGAACGGGAAGCCGCTACCATGCGCGCCTTCGAACCCCCCCCGAATGGCGACAGCCATGGGTATCCCTTTCTCGAGGTATTCTTGATGAGTGAGCGTGATCCTGAAGGTCGTATCAGTGTCGAGCAGCGTGGGAATCTCCTCCTGATTGGGATCGATCGGCCCGAGAAACGCAATGGTCTGACGCCGCAGATGTGGGATCAGCTTCGCGACGCCTACACCCGCCTCGACCAGGACGATGGCCTGCGGGTGGGCATCCTGTTCGGCCACGGTGAGCACTTCACGGCCGGGCTCGACCTTCCGAAGTGGCGCGAACGAATGATGCTGGCGGGAAATGCGACTCGCGAAACGAATCGCGTGGATCCAACCAGTCTCACGGCACACGCCTGTCGAAAGCCGATCGTCGTCGCCGTACGGGGCATCACCTTCACGGCGGGCATCGAGTTCATGCTCGGGGCCGACATCGTCGTGGCAGCGGACGATTGTCGTTTCTCCCAGCTGGAGCCAAAGCGGGGGATCATGGCCACCGGCGGTGCAACGATCCGCTTCGTCGAGCGCGGCGGCTGGGGCAACGCCATGTACCACCTGCTCCTGGTCGACGAATTCGACTCAGCAGAAGCCCTGCGCTGCGGCCTCATCCAGGAGATCGTACCCGCCGGCAGCGAACTCGACCGAGCCATCGAGCTGGGCGAGAAGATCGCCATACTCGCCCCCTTGGCGATCCAAGCGACCAAGGCCTCGTCGCGGCTCTTCGCATTGAAAGGCCAGGAAGCCGCAGTGGCCGATTTCCAGAATACCCAACGCCGGCTCGCAAACAGCGAAGACGCCGCCGAGGGCGTAGCCTCGTTCGTCGAACGCCGAGATCCCGTCTTCAAAGGCAAGTAACAACTGAAGAGCGGGGGCGAAGCCCGCGGCCGACCGGTATGTGGGTGAGCTCGGGGGGGGGCCTTCCTCGATCAAGACTGTCCGCCGATTCACCGATTCCAAGGCATGCTGATCCCGATCGGCCACGACGAGACCGAAGTCCGGCGCCTGCCTTGGGTGACCTTCACCCTGATGGCACTCTGCTTGGTGACGCTGTTCGGGACGGGAACGAACACCTGTGACGGATCCCTGCCGGAGTGGGAAGCCCAGGTCGAGGCCCAGCTCGAACGTCAGGAAGCCGCCCTTGGGGATGGCGAAGAGCCGGAGATCGTTCTGCCTCCGACTCCTTACGATGAATGGGGGCTCGTACCTGCGGATATCCGACTCTCCCGGATCTTCACCCACCAGTTCATGCACGCCGGTTGGATCCACCTGATCGGCAACATGCTCTTGCTCTTCCTGCTCGGCCCGCCGCTGGAAGATCGCTGGGGAAGGCCGGTCTTTCTCGGTCTGTATCTGACTGCAGGCAGCTTCGCGGGGTTGTTCTTCACCTCGTTGTCGTCACCGGAATCCACGATGCCATTGGTCGGAGCATCTGGAGCGATCGCGGGAGTGATGGGCGCCTATCTCATCCGGCTCTTCAAGAGCCGGCTCCGCTACTTCTACTTCCTCTTCTATCGCATGGGCACGTTCGAGGCGCCGGCCTACCTGATGCTCCCACTCTGGTTCGGCACGGAGCTGTTCAACGCGAGCGTGGCCGACGCGATAGGCCAACAGGGCGGTGTCGCCTACTGGGCCCACATCGGTGGCTTCCTCTGGGGGATGGCGTTCGCCGGTGTCCTCCGTTTCGGGAAGATCGAGTCCCTCTACCTGTCCTCGAAGCTCGAAGCGAAGCTCACTCTCGCAGAAGGAAACCCTGTGATCGAAGACGTCCAGGCCTTGCGGCAGGAAGGGCGCTTCGAGGAAGCCTACGAAACACTGCGCGGCGAGATGCGGCGACATCCCGGGGACGCGGATATCGTGATTGCCACCTGGGATGCGGCTGCAGCCTTGCAGCGCCCCGAAGAGGCGGCGACCGTGCTCACGAAGCAGATCGAGGCTTGGATCAACAGCGACGAGATCCAGACCGCGGCGGACTACTGGTGCGAGCTGACCCTGCTGGTTCCCAATGCGGAGGTCGATCCGCGCATCCTACTCCGGGTTGCACAGCAGCTCGACGAGCAGGATCGGCCGCTCGAAGTGAGACGCGCCCTCGAGCACGCCGTGGGACGAGGCGCCGACGATCTTCCGCCGGGCCTGGCGTTGAGGTTCTATGAAGTGGCGCGGCGCCGTGCACCTGAGTTGGCGGCCGATGCCGCGCGTCGCGCGCTCTCCTGGCACGAACTCCCGGACGATCGACGACGCGATATCGAAGCTGACCTCGACTCCCTCGACCGCGTCCGCCAACGAGCCGACGCGCCGGACCCGGACGCGCGCACCAAAGGCTGGCAAGGAGAGGACGACCGGGCGATCGAGCTGGACGCACCGATCGATCTCGAGTTGGGCTCCGTCTCCGAGCCGCTGCGGGACGGACCCCCTCCTGTTCCGGAACTGGAAGCGCTGGATCCGGAGGCCCCCCTCGCCGCGCCCGTCACTCCTGCACTCGGCAGCGGCCCGCGTTGGCGAGACGCCAAGATCGTCGAGGGTGTACCCCTGCAGCTCGATGGCGGAAGCCTGTGGTTGAGGAAGGGAGAGCGACGACACGAGGTCCCGTTTTCCCGCATCCAGGCGATCGCGGTCGGAGCCGTACACGGACTCGGTGCTCGCCCCGTCCTGCTGATCGACCTCGCAATGAACTGGAACGATCCGGGCGCCGAGACCCTCCAGCTCGTGCGGCTCCGCAGTGATCAGTTCGACCCGCGCAGCCTCATCGACGGCGAAGAAGAAGCCGTGGGCGCCTTTCGTCAGCTGGTGACCTCGCTACTCGAAGCCACGGGAGCCACGCCCTTGCCCGATCTGGATTCCGCTCGCGGCGTTCCCGAGTTCTCGACCTTTCCGGATCCGGGCCTCTACGCGTCAGTGGTCCTCGATATCGAGGCTGTCTGACAGGCTCGACAGACCCTTCCCCTGGTATCAAGACCGCTCAACCGGGTAGCCATGCCCTCTTGGGTTGCACGCCATCGCGAAGCAGCACCATGGTTGCGGACGGAATGGGCTCGGGGGCTGCATGCAACCCGATCCTAGGACTCCTCTGCTCCGATTGATACGCTGCGTTGTCGTGCACAAGCTCATCCTCCTGGCCCTCCTGGTTCCGACCGCAGCGCACGCCCAGCTCGTCGCCGAGCAGATCACCGCTCCGAGGTACGAAGCCTTGCGGGTCGGTGGGCCAGATGCCGTCGCAGGCGTCGGAGATTGGGCCATGGGCAATGGCACCTTGTGCGCTGCGATTTCCGATCCGAGCCACGAGTCCTCACTCAGCAACCAGGGAGGCGTGCTCGTCGATCTGGGGCATTGCGGTCGGAGCGACGATCAATGGACCACATTGCAGCCCCTCGTGAACCTCTCCCAATCGGGAGTCGTGACGGTTTCGACGGTGCGTACCGAGCAGAGCGACGCAGACGCGAGAGTCATCACCGTCGGAAACCGGGACGGAATCGAGGTCGAGACCACCTACACGCTCGGCCTCGCCGAAACCCGAGCCCTCGGCATCACCACGCGCATCACGCGGCGCGAACCGGGCGAACGCTTCTTTGCGTATGGAACTGCAGTTCTGCATCCGAGCGGAGCCTTGCGCGCGTTCACCAGCAACCGGCGCCACCCAGAGCACTCGGTCGGCTTCGAACACCCCGGTGGAAACCCGGCGAGCGTCACCTCGATGATCGGGGCTCTGGTAGCTGCAGATCTGGTCGTCTGGGTGGGAAGCGGGAGTATCGGTCCGCCGATCAGCTACGGACTCGATCTGATCAGCGCGATGCGCCACGACGCCAGTGGCCGGCAGAGACCCGCACCGGGCCTCTCCGTCACCGGGGAGAGCTTCACGCTCACCGGGGCCTTCCCGCGTCCGTTCTGGCTGGGCAGTGACATCGCGCCCGGGCTCTTCGAACTCGCGCAGACCCTGTTGATGGATCTCGGTGTCGGCGATTCCCTGGTTCTCGAGCGGCGGCTGTGGGTGGGAGAGCGGGCGGATGTCGCCTCCATCACGGACCAGCTCTGGGCCGACGAGCCTCTACTGGAAGGCCGGGTCGGCAAACGCGAGGCGGTCGTCCACGTCTCCTCCCCGGGCGGCAATCCGATCAGTGCCGTGCGCACGAACGAGTCGGGCGCATTCCGGTTGCGCTTGCCCTCTGGGCGCTATGCGTTGCGGGCTCGTGGCTTCGACGGCCTGGAAACCCGGCACGAGGTCGACCATCGCGATCCGGGCCAGACCGTACGACTTCCGCTCGGCCCAGCTGCCCGCGTCCATCTGCCTCAGGGCCATCCCATGCGGCTCGTGTTCGTAGGAGAAAACGGAACTCCAGACCCGCGCTTCGGTGCGGATCAACTCGGTCTGGCCATCGACGGGGACCCGATCCCGACCAGCCTCGAAACAAATGGCATCTCCTTGGCGGGCAGCCGCGGTGACCCGACCGAGATTGCGATGCGACCCGGGCAATACCGTGTCTTCGCGGTTCGCGGTCCCGAGCACGGCCTCACGACGACCCGCATCGAGCTCCGCGCCGGGGAGGATTCGAACCTGATCCTGCCCGCGCCCTCGCAGCTGTTCGACACTCCTGGCTGGATCTCTGCCGACCTGCACGTGCACTCCGGCTGGAGTTTCGATTCCGCACTTCCCCAACCGCAACAGCTGCGCGCCTTCGCAGCCGCCGCAGGCGAAATCCTGGTCGCCACCGAACACGACCGCACCGTCGATCCGCGACCTGCCATCGAAGCTCTGGGGCTCTCTGATCGCCTTCATGGCGTGACCGGAGTCGAAATCACTGCCGTCTTCCGGGGCGGCGACACTCCCGCCTCGAGCGGCCACGCCAACGCCTTTCCGATGCGTGAGCAACCCACCGCCTACCGCGGTGGTGCTCCTTCGGCCGAGGGTCGGCGCTGGCGGGACGTCTGGGCGGATCTACGCGAGAGCGGCACACCGATCCTCCAGCTGAACCATCCGCGTTCGACGAACGACCCGGAAGACGACGAATCCTATCTGAACCATCTGGGTGTCGGCACCGGCTATGACCCGAGCCAACCACTCGACGCCGCGGGCAACCGCGCGCTCAGTGCGCGGGGGGCGCACGGCCTGCGAGACCTGGACTTCGACGCAATGGAGCTGCTGAACGGGGACAACCACCCCGGCTACCGGCGCACGCGAGCCGACTGGTTCTCGTTCCTGCTCCAGGGAGAGAAGCGAACCGGCACCGCAAACAGCGATTCCCACGAGCTGGGCGTACCGGTCGCTTTCCCTCGCAACTACATCCGCCTGGCAGACGGGCCGATCGACGACAAGGCGCTCGCGGAGGCGATCCGCAGAGGAGCGCTCTGGGGCACCACCGGGCCATTGCTGGATGTCCACCTCGGGACCGCAGACCTGGGCGAGCTGCACCCCGGGTCCGATGCGGAGCTCAGCGTGCGGATCGATGCAGCGCCATGGATCCCAGTCAACGAGGCCCGCGTCTACGTCAACGGCGTACTCGCAGAAAGTCGGCCCCTGGAGGGGCCCGCTGAGCTGAGCTTCCCGCTGCATTTCCCGGCCGATGCGTTCGTGACGGTCGAGGTAGAGGGTGAGCCCAGCGGCGCCTACGCCGAGGTTCTGCCCGGCTTCATCCCCTTTGCCTTCACAAACCCGATCTACGTGGATGCCGACCGAGATGGAAGATGGACCTCGCCGGGGCTGCCCTAGCCCCAAGGAGTGGGTAGGCTCCCGTTTCCATGAGTGAAAAACAGCCCGAATCCCCTTTCTCGAACCCGTTCTCCCGGATGGCAGACCGCCTCTTCGAGGCCCGCACCCTGCTGATCCACGGTGAAATCACCTCCCAGCTGGCCCAGCAGGTGACGGCCCAGCTGCTGGCCCTCGCAGCCGAGAACGACGACCCGATCACCCTCTTTCTTCACTCCGAGGGCGGACACGTCGAGGCGGGTGACACGATCCACGACATGATCCGCTTCGTGAAGCCGCAGATCAAGATGGTCGGCACCGGCTGGGTCGCCAGCGCAGGCGCACACATCTATCTCTCGGTGCCCAAAGAGGATCGCCTCTGCCTGCCGAATACCCGCTTCATGATCCATCAACCGCTCGGTGGTGTCGGTGGGCGCGCCAGCGATATCGGCATCGAGGCGGAAGAAATCGTGAAGGCCCGCGATCGACTGAACCAGACCATCGCCGACGCGACCGGCCAACCACTCGAGAAGGTCGAGAAGGACACGGATCGCAACTACTGGATGTCCCCGGAAGAGGCGCAGGCCTACGGCATCGTGGGTCGGATGGTCGAGCGCTCCGAAGACCTCTAGCCGTTCTCCCGACCATGCGTCCGGACTTCCCCTTTCGGCCGGCCGCATTTCCGTTCTTCTACGGCTGGGTGATTCTCGCCGCTGCGACACTCGGAATCGCCATGAGCATTCCGGGCCAGACGATGGGGATCTCGGTCTTCACCGACCACCTGATCGAAGCGACGGGCCTCACGCGGCTCCAGATCAGCAACGCCTACCTACTCGGCACGATCGTCAGCGGGCTGCTGTTGCCGATGGGTGGAAACCTTGTCGATCGCTTCGGGGTACGCCGCATGGTCGTGATGGCCTGCACCGGACTGGCGGTGATGCTGACCTTCCTCGCATTTGCCGACAGGCTGGCCTTCGGACTGGCCGCCAGCGTACCCGACATTCCCAGCGCGGCTGCTTGCTTCGGGTTGCTCGCGATCGGGTTCACGGGTATCCGCTTCAGCGGCCAGGGCATGCTCACACTGGTGAGCCGCACGATGCTGGCACGCTGGTTCGAACGCCGCCGCGGTCTGGTCTCGGCCATCTCGGGACCGTTCGTGAATTTCGCGTTCGCCGGAGCGCCGCTTCTGCTGGCGCTCTGGATCGGCAGGGCGGGCTGGCGGGGAGCGTGGCTCGAAATGGCAGCGACGGTCGGCATCGGCATGGGCTTGATCGGCTGGCTTCTCTTCCGGGAGAACCCAGAAGAATGCGGGCTGCACATGGATGGCGATGCGCCCGCTCCGGAGACGTTGGCTCCTGAGACCCATGGGTCGCATTCTCGGGATTTCACGCGTGCGGAAGCCCTGCGCACGGGAGCCTTCTGGCTGGTCACTCTCGGCATTGGCATTCAGGCCATGGTCGGCACAGGCATCACCTTCCACATTGTCGATCTCGGTGCGGAGATGGGACTGAGTGCTGCAAGATCCGTCGCAATCTTCCTGCCAATCGCACTGGTCACGACTCCGGTGGGTTTCCTTGCGGGCACCGCAGCCGATCGCTTTCCGATTCGCTGGCTGATCATCACGATGCTGGCAGGTCAGGCGGTGATGTTCGCTGGGGTCGCGAACATGGGCGACCCGTGGATGCGAATCGTCGCGATCGCCGGCTGGGGGGTCGCCGGTGGCTTCTATGGTCCGCTCACCGTCGCCGCCTTGCCGAAATTCTTCGGGCGGACCCATCTGGGCTCGATCCAGGGCGCGATGATGAGCTGCCTGGTGATCGCCAGTGCATTGGGCCCGTCATCCCTGGCTTGGCTCCGGAACCGATTCGGATCCTATGAGCCGGGCCTCTACTTGATGATTGCGCTGCCGGTCGCGGTCGTCCTCGTCGCACCGTTCATCGGGGACCCGGCACATCGGACGGAACGACACTGAGCAGGCTCCAGAGCCACCTTCACGCCGGGGACTTCTTCGCGAAGTACAGCCAGTTCGTCTCATCCTGTTGAATCACTTCGTTGTGGAACGGGAGCGGCTCGACCCAGACCTCTTCGTAGACCTTGCGCAACTCCGCCTCGAATCGTGGGCTTTCGGAGTAGGACCAGAATCCGAAGACACCACCTGGTGCAAGATGCCCGTCCATCCTACGCAGGCCCGACTCCCCGTAAAAGCTCTCACTCGTCTGTCCAAGACGCTCCTCCGGGGAGTGATCGATGTCGATCAACAACAGGTCGAACCTTTGCAAGGGTTCTTCCGAGAGGCGCGCGAACACGTCACCGTTCACGAGGTCGAGCCGGTCGTCTCCTCGCAGCTCGATCGAAAGCGGAAGCAGGCCTCGTTCGAGCCAGTCGATTACCGGAGCCAATAGTTCGACCACCTCGACGGCTGCAACGCGAGATGAACGCAACACCTCGCGCGCGGTGTAGCCAAGACCCAGGCCGCCCACGAGGACGCGGAGTTCCTGCCCCTCGTGGAGCGAGAGCGCACGCTCTGCGAGCGTCCGTTCCGAGAGCGTATTGTGACTGCTCATCAGAAATTGATGATCAAGTGTGATTTCAGTTACCCGAATCCGGGGGTCGGCCTCCATTCCGCGCTGCTGGAGGCAGATCGCTCCGATCGGTGTTCGTTCGTAGGCCAACACTTCGAGGTCGTGGATATCCATGGGCGAGCAAGCATTCCAGGCGATGGCGATGTCTGCAAGCATGCCGCCACGAATTCGGAGAACTCGAACGAGATGCGATGTCGCCGAGACCTCGGCCTCAGGGGCTCAGTAGGGATGCCTCTCGCCCTGGGGCTGGGTTCGCCAGCGACGGTGGATCCAGATCCACTGATCCGGCGCCTCGCGGATCGCATCCTCAATGGGACGGGTCATGCGCAAGGCGTTCTCCCTCACTGCATCCGCTTTGTCATCGCCTTCGGGGACGAGCTCGATCGGGGGGCCGAAGCGCGCAACGTGATGGATGCCATCGGGTTGGCGAAACAGAAGTACAGGAATGACGGGTACACCGGTTCGCATTGCGATCCGCGGCGGGCCGTCCCGAGTGCAGGCCAGCCGTCCAAAGAAGGGGATGAATACCCCTTCACGACGTCGGCAGTTCTGATCGTAGGGCATCGCAATCGCCCGGCCCTTCTTCAGGCCCTCGAGTACTCCGCGAGCGGCATTGCCCCGGGCCAGCAACTCTGCGCCACTGGCGCCACGCAGGTTGCCCAACATGGCATCGAAGAGCGGATTTTCGCGCGGCCGATGCACCAGCGCGGCGGATACTCCTCGGGCGACCATCGCAGCGGCGAGAATCTCCCAGGAACCGAAGTGCGCCGTCACCGCGAGCACTCCCCCGTTGGGAGATGTCTCGATTGCCTCTTTCAGGTACTCGAAACCTTCGACGGCCACGCGCTCTTGCAGCTCCTCAGGCGTCCACGAGCCAATCCGGGCGAACTCCGCCAGGCCTCGGCCCAGGTTCGCACACGACCGCACCATCACATCGCGACGCTTCTCATCGCTCCACTCAGGGAACGCGATGCGCAGGTTCACCATCGCATCTGCAGTGCGAGGGCCGTGCATTCGGGCGTAGCCAGCCCCGAAGGCGGCAGCCATCGCAAGAGCCATCCGCTCCGGAACGAGGCGAAGAAGTGCCAGGATGGCGTCCACCAGTCCAGCGGCCAGGCGGTCGGATAAGCCAGGGCGTGCGCGGTGGCCACCAGGGTCGGAGGGCGGAGCGCCGGCCTCCGCTGGGCTCACAGCGCCTCCAGCCAACTGCGTTCCACGTCCTTGAACTCCGCCCAGACCTCCCGATCGATTGCGCGGTAACGGTCAATGGCCTGGTCGTAGAGTTCCGGTGAGCCTTCGGCGGTCGCGATCTCACGGGCCTTCTTGTTCACCCAGTCGATATGCCAATCCTCGTCCTTGGACACCGAACGCAGCACCTCGAGAGTGCGTTCGGGAACGCCCTCGCGCTTCAGATGCTCCCGGTAACGCTCGAGTGCTCGTTGCTCGACGACAACGGTCAGCGCGAGAAGATCGAGGGGTTTGCGGGGAACACCGGCGCGCTTGGCGATCTGCACCTGGTAGCCGTCAGTGATCGGCGTGGGCACCCGACCTAGCTCCTTGATCCGCTCGGTCCATTGCCAGGCATGCGCCGTCTCGTCCGATAGATGCTCGGAGAGCAGCAACTGGGCCTCGTCATCCTTCAGGACCCGGAGAAGCCGGTAGATCAGGCTGGAGGCGTGGAGCTCGGCATCTCGATAGTACGAGTAGACCTGGACCTCCCGATCGACGCGGTCCGGCGGGTTCTCGGAATTCTCGCTCGCTACCACCATGAATCGTACCTGCCTCTTGGTTGGACCGGATGCTCCCCGATCGGTCGGGAAGGGGCCGGCCGCCGGACGATAGCCTCCGGGCCCGGGCCAGTCGAAGGGAGACGTATTGAATTCACCCCCATCAGCCCGCCCGTGCTCCTGTGGAGCACGGAATCGCTTGGCACCGGCCAGCTCGGCCGGTTTCCATTCATTCTCTCGTGCGGCGGATCCGGATGCCGGCGTGCTCGAGCACCGCTGCAATCGGCGAAGGCTTGCGAACCGTGACCGTGACCGCGTCGACACCGAACTTGTCGAGTACGGCGTCGGCGATGCGTTGACCGAGCGCTTCGACCAACTTGTGCTCCTGGTTCGAGGCTACATCGGAAGCGACCTCGAAGATGCGCTTGTAGTGGATCGTCTGCTGGATGCGATCGCTGCGACCCGCAGCACGAAGATCCGTCTCGATCTCGAGATCGAGGCGGACCGGCCGGCGCATCTTCCGCTCGGCAGCGGTCACGCCGAGAGCCGCAGGAACCTGGATGCCTTCGAGCAGGATGGTATCGGGATGGTCGCTCATGGGTCCTCCGGCGGTAGCTGACGAGAAGGGGTACAAAGTACCCCTTTCCCGGCCCCGAGGAGCACCCCATGACTTTCGATGAAATCCAACGCCGGGAGGCTCGCCACTTCCTGCCGGTCGTGAACCGCATGCCGGTCGCGCTGGTAAAGGGGCGCGGCTCGCGCGTGACAGATATCAATGGACGGGAGTACGTGGACCTGACCTCCGGCTGGGGCGTATGTTCGATAGGTCATTGCCACCCTGACCTCGTCGAAGCCATCGCAGAACAGGCCGGGCAGCTGATGCAGACCACGAATCTGTTCTACACGCTGCCTCAGCTCGATGCGGCCGAGACCCTGGCATCCCTGTCGCCTTCCGAACTCACCCGGGTCTTCTTCGTCAACTCGGGCACCGAAGCCGTGGAGGGCGCCCTGAAGCTCGCCCACCGGGCGACCGGGCGCAGCAAGTTCGTCTCGATGACCGGTTCTTTTCACGGCCGAACCCTGGGCGCATTGGCCGTGATCGGCCAGACCAAGCACCGCGATCCCTACAGGGACCTGCTGCCCGAACCGGTCACGATCCCATTTGGCGATGCGGATGCCGCAGTCGCCGCCATCGATGAGCAGACTGCCGCGGTGATCGTCGAGCCGGTGCAGGGTGAGGGCGGCGTGAATGTTCCGCCCGCTGGCTATCTCGCACAGCTGCGAAAGCGATGCACGGAAACCGGCTCGTTGTTGATCTTCGATGAAGTCCAGACCGGTATCGGCCGCACGGGGCGGATGCTGGCGCTCGAGCACGAGGGAGTCGTGCCGGATGCGCTCACCCTGGGCAAGGGCCTGGGGGGAGGTTTCCCGGTCGCCGCATTCTTGTGTAGTGAAGGAGTTGCCGAAACCGTGACCCCCGGCGACCACGGCGGCACCTACATCGGAAGCCCGCTGGCCACGGCGGCAGTCAATGCGGTGCTGAAGGTGGTCCACGAGGAGAAGCTCGTACAACGCTCCGCCGAGCTCGGTACGAAACTGAGCACCCAACTGCGCAACTACTGCGACGCCCACCCGGAGAAGGCGGAAAGCGAACGAGGCCAGGGGCTCCTCAGAGGCCTGATCCTGCGCGACACCGAGAACGCCGGAACGATTCCCCGGCGCGCTCTCGAAAAGGGCATCCTGGTCAACGTGACCGCCGGCAACGTGATGCGCTTCTTCCCCGCTCTGAACATCCCAGAAGACGAACTCTTCGGCGCCCTCGAAACCCTCCTGGAGTTCTTGTGAACCCAGGACCCCTTCTCAACTCTTTTCGTTTTGCGCCTGGGTGAGCACTTCGACTCCGTCTTCGGTGACGAGGATGGTGTGTTCCCATTGCGCGGAGAGCTTTCCGTCGACGGTGACGGCAGTCCAGCCGTCGTCGAGGATGTCGGTCTTCCATTGACCGAGGTTGATCATGGGCTCGATGGTGAAGGCCATGCCCGCACGCAGGCGCATTCCGGTACCCGGGGTGCCATAGTGAAGAACTGACGGCGGCATGTGGAAGATGCGACCGATTCCATGGCCCGTGAACTCGCGTACGACCTGGTAGCCCTGCGCCTCGGCAAAGGTCTGGATCGCGTGGCCGATGTCACCGACGCAACTGCCATCCTTCACCGTGCGGATGCCAAGCCACATGGCATGCCAGGTGTCCTTCACCAGGCGGCGCGCCACTGGTGAGACCTCACCGATCATGAAGGTGCGGGATGAGTCGCCATGCCAGCCATTCAGAAGAGGTGTGACATCGACATTCACGATGTCTCCCTCACGAAGCACCCGGCCCTCGTCCGGAATGCCGTGGCAAACCACGTCGTTCACCGAAGTGCAGCAGTGGCCAGGGAATGGAGGCGTGCCGTGATTCACGTAGGCAAAGGGTGCGCTGGTGGCGCCGGCGGAGCGGGTCATTTCATCCACAGCCCTGTCGATGGCCGCGGTCGTCACCCCTGGTCCGATCATCTCGGCCACGACGTCGAGGATCTCGCAGGCCAGCCGCCCTGCGGCTCGCATTCCGTCCGCATCCTCAGGCGAAAGCAGGGGGCACGGCGATTTGGAACGACTTCCCCGACGAGTTCTTTTCTTGTTTTTCTTCATGCGCACCAACCCTGAAAGAATAGGGGGCTCCCGTCCCTCTCGTCTACCGCTCGCCTTCCAGCTCCTCCCGCAAGAGATCAATCAGGTAGGGCCGCATGCGATCCGGCCCTACGATGGCCTCCAGGGAACCGACTTCGAGAGCGCGCTCCACCGAATGGATCTCGTCGAACTCCTCGGCCAGTTCGGCTTGTTTCTGGAGAGCCACGTCGGCCAGGGTCTGTTCGTAGGAAGCCCGGCCGTTCTCGCTGCCCCGACCGGATCGCAATGCGCGGACCCGCTCGTCGGCTAGCGCGCGGGATCTCACCTCGCGGGAGAAGATCACAGCCGCCGCCGGCCCACCCCCGATCACCGAGGCGTAGGAACCCGAAAGGGCCGCTGCCCTGAGGCGAGGGTTCAACTCGCGAGAAAAAACGACGTAGGCACCACCGTGGTAGCGCGAGACGACGAGGAAGAGGATCGGGCCATCGAAGTTCACCACGGCCCGCGCGATCTCCGCACCATACTCCAGCTGCAGCTTTCGCATGGATTCCGGTGAGCCGTCGAAACCGGATAGATTGGCGAGGATCACGACCGGCCGGTTGCCGCTGGCGGCATTCAGCGCCCGGGCCATCTTCTTGGACGATAGAGGGAAGAGCGTGCCACCTGTCCAGGCATTCGGGCCATCTGCAGGTAGGTAGCCCTCGCGAGGGATGCCCTGGCTCTCGATGCCGACCAGGCAGACGGGCGTTCCACCCAGATGCGCGTCCCAGACGACCGCCATTTCTGCCCCCGCCCAGCCGCGCCATCGCTCGAGGTGCCCACCATCGCGATCGACGACCGCTTCCATCAGCGGCCGCATGGGGAATGGGCGCTTGCGTCCCGGGTTCTTCGCATCATCGAAGATCTCTCCGACGGTTTCGAACCCACCACTGGCCGGATCCTCGGATACATCCCGATCCTCCGGATCGCCGCTATCGAACGGGCGCGGCCGCATTTCACCAGGCACGATGTAGGTGTAACGATAGTGGTCGTAGAGAATGCGGTAGGCATCGCCCAGATCATTGGCGAAGTATTGGGCCTCACCGTTTGGCCCCATGATTCGCTCGAAACCTCCGATGGCCGCCTCGTCCTCGCCGGATACCGCACCGGAGGCATCGAGAGCGGCGCGTCCGGTCAACACCATCGATGCACCCTGCGTCATGATCAGCGCACCCTTGGTATGCATCAGCATCGTCGAGAGCGAATCCCAATAGCTCTGGGCGCCCACGTTCACGCCGGCCACGATCACGTGCACCGAGCCACCGGCCTGCGTGAACTCGATGATTCGGCGCACGACCCGGGCGGTCGCATCCAGGTTCTCGGTACCGCTGTCCATCGCAATCCGTGCCCCACTCGACACGGGAACCCACTCGACGGGGACGTGCAGTGAAGCGGCCAGATCGATCGCTGCGACGATCCGATCACATTCAGCGGAAGCCAGCGAGCCCATGCCCTGGGTCGGATCCGAGAGCACGACGACCCGCTTCATGCCTTCCGGCACCTTCTCGGTCGGCGTCGTCATCACACCGAAGACGACCGAGCACACATTCCGCCCATAGGGCCGGTCCGAGCAGGGCAACGCTCGCGGGGTCTCCGATTCGGGGTCCAGGTCGTACTCGACGAAGCTCCCAGCGGGCAACCGATCCTCACCCCGGCTGCCCGACAGCATTCGGATGATTTCGTACGGGTAGACGAGGCGGCGGCGGCGAGCCTCGACCACCCTGCGTTCGTAGTCGTTGCGGGTCGAGAGGGCGCCCTTCCGGGGCTCGCGCCACTGGATGGTCATGTTTGCACCGGTGATGTCCGAGATCACGATCTCGGTGTCCCGGCTCGGCACCTCGGGTGCACTGCGATCGAGCAACCGAAGACGCACGACCACCTTCTCCAACCCCAGGTTTCGCGTGGCCGGGGCCAGCCGCCGCGAGAGCCGCTCGGCAATCTCCGCATCGAGGAAGACCTCGGGCGCCACGCAGACATGGAGTCGGTTCCACTGCAGCCTGCGCTTGGGATCGCGATCCGTAAGCATGCCGCGAAGCGACCGGGTCGCCTCGAAGAAGATATGCTCGAATGCGGCCAGATGGAGAGCCGCTTCACGTCCATCGTCCGGAGAGCGGCTGCGCATGTCCGCGAGCACGAACAGGCGCTCATCTCCTTTGACTTCTCGGCTTCGGCCGTGGAAGCAGTAGATGTCCTCGGGACCCGTGATGCGCTCCAGCTCGAAATTGGCCAGCCGATCCAGATCGATCCGGGCCGCTGCCTCGGGGTGGATCCCGTGGTAGGTCCCGTCACTGCGAAAGCCGGTCGGAGTCGGAACCCATGTGCGATGCGAGGACGCACCTTCGTTGCGCACGCCGGTCAGCGTGAAGCGACCAGCCGGTAGGCCGCCTTCGAGAGCGACTTCCACCGCCCGACCGGACACTTCGAGATCGGAATCTTCATCGGACACCGGCACGAAGAGTTCGATGGCATGTACAGCCGGCCATTCATGGCTTTCCCGCAGAGACGCTGCGGCCTCGACCAGCTCGATGACGAGCTCGGAGGCTCGCTTCGGATCGACCGTTCCGGCCAGCACGATCCGTCCGCCGGCGAATTCGACCTTCTCGACCCAATGATCCCCGGCTCGCTGGGAGGCCTGGGCAAGTGGCGCTGCCGGGGAATAGATGCGACGGAGATGGCTGGCCAGCGCGATCGATCGGCGACGGCGGTCCGGATCGTCGAGCCAGCGACCCACCCGGTCGAAGACCACCCGTGGCGCATCGGCCAGGTGGAAGAGCACACCCTCCGGGGGTGCCGTAGGTGCAGACTCAGCGGCCTCGAGCCAGGTCTTCACCTCTTTGGTGGTGCTTTCTGCGAGCCGCTCGATATCCGGTCGTTCGAAGAGCTGGTAGCGAGCCAACGTGGCAGCATCCGCAACCGCATGGGAGACGAAGCCGCGCATACCGGCGATGGCGTCCAGCGCCAGCGCGAGTGCTTTGTCATCTCCCAGATGTACGCCGGCCTGGGCGAGCTGGCCGACGCGACGCAACATGGCCAACACCAGACGATCGCGACGCTCCGGCGCAAGCTGACTCGCCATCAGTCGCAGTACCGCCCGCTCGAGAGCATCCGACGGCTCCAGGCCTTTGACACCGTAGTGGGCCAGCGCCTGCCGCACGCGGTCGAGGTAGACCTCGGTCAGTCCCGCACCAGAAGCTCGCAAACGCCGAATGAACATGCGCAGCCGGGCTGCATTCGACGGCCCTTCCACTCCTGATATGGATGCAGCTGGAGAGCGGATGAAGAGGATCGCCACGTCTGCGAACGAAACGAGTTCATGCCGAAGCTCGGCCAGTTCCCAACGGAAACCCTCTGAAAGCTCCTCCGGAAGCGGTGCCTCGAGGAATACAGCCAACCGATCAGCGCGCTCGGGGTTCGCGTCGTAGCCGAGAAGCACGCGCCTGACCTCGTCCCGCACCGCTTCGATTGCATCACGGCGAATCGCACGAGGCATCTGGTCCGCAGCCACCAGATCGGGCCGACCGAGTCGCTCCTCTGCCTCGTCGTCGACCGAGAACAACGGCTCCAATGGATCCGACAGCTCCTCGAATACGATTCGGCGGGTCTCGTGATCCTTGCGGCCGTTCTCAGAAGAGACGTCGATCACGACGATCACATCGCCGGCTGCCACCTGCTCGCCCTTGCGAACACGCACCTCACTGACCACACCGGAAACCGGGGCCTCGAAGGCCACCTCCATCTTCATCGCCTCGAGCAGGCCCAACGGTTGACCCGAGATCACGCTATCGCCGGGCTCGACATGCACCGCAACGACCATCGCAGGGGCGGCGGCGCGTACCTGGCCAGCAGTCTGTGAGTCGAAGCGATGGCTGCGTCCCTCGACCTCGACGCGAAGACCGGCCTCGGTCACGTCGTAGAGCAACCGGTAGGTGCGGTTTTCGATCTCCAGGCGAGCCGCGTGCTCGCCTTCCTCGCGGAGCTTCGCGGTAAGCACGCGACCCTCGAGATGCACCCGGTAGCGCCAACCGCCGGTCGCATACACCTCCAACCGATATTGATCCCCGTTGTGATTGAGATCGATCTCTTGACCCTGGGGTGCCCCCAGCCGACTACGAGTCATATTGCCCGGATCGGAGAAGAAGTTGAGCCTCACGAGAGCACGATGACGCTGATAGGAGAGGATCGATGCAGCCAGCAACGCGACATCGGCGTACTCGCGCTCAGCCTGGTCGGCTCCGAGTCGATCGAGCCAGGTGGTATCGACGCCGCCGGCGCGGAAGTCCGCGTGCTCCAGGATATCGAGCAGGTAGCCCTTGTTGGTCGTCCCACCCTCGATCACGAGATCGAAGTCCAGGAGCGCCGAGACCAACCGGGCGCGTGCCTCCTCGCGCGTGTCACCGGTCGCGATCACCTTTGCGACCAGGGAATCGAAGGAAGAGGGCACCTCACTTCCTGCAGCGACCCCGGAATCCAGACGAACTCGCGGCCCGAGCGCCGGATCGAAACGCGCGATGCGCCCAGGCGCCGGGAGGAATCCCGCATCCGGATCTTCGGCGCAGACCCGCGCTTCGATCGCCGCGCCGCGTTTCTGGATCTCGAGCTCCGCGATGGTCTCACCGCGAGCGATGCGGATCTGGGTCTGCACCAGATCGACACCGGCGATCTCCTCGGTGATGCCGTGCTCCACCTGCAGACGGGGGTTCATCTCGAGGAAGAAGAAGCCGTCATCAGAAATGAGGAACTCGACTGTGCCGACTCCGACGTAGCCTGCGACTTCGGCCATCTGTACTGCGTAGGCCTCGAGCCGTAGGACTTCCGCGTCCTCGAGGTGAGGCGGCGGCCCCTCCTCGATCACCTTCTGGTGGCGACGCTGGACGGAGCAATCGCGACACCCGATCGCTCGCACCACTCCATCGCGGTCGGCGGCGATCTGGACCTCGATGTGTCGGCCTCCTTCGACCTTCTTTTCCAGAAAGAGCCGTTCGTCACCAAACGCGCTTCCAGCCTCAGCGCCTGCAGAGCGGTAGGCTTCGGCCAGCGTATCTGGCGTGTCGACGACGCGAATGCCCCGTCCACCCCCGCCCGCAGAGGCCTTGATCACCAGCGGATAGCCCACGCGTTTCGCGTGCCTCTCCGCATCTTCGAGCGACTCGAGTTCACATCCGCTCCACGCGGTGACCGGGACACCCGCCTCCTCGGCCAGGTGTTTCGAGCCGATCTTGTCCCCTAGAGCGCGCATGGCTGCGGCATCGGGGCCCAGGAACTTGATGTTCTCGGAAGCGAGTCGCTCGACGAAGCTCGCATCTTCAGCAACGAAGCCCCAGCCCGGCCACACCGCATCGGCCTTCACCTTGCGTAATGCCGCGATCAGCCCATCGTGATCCAGGTAGGCCGCAACCTCACCGTTCGGCGAGGGCAGAAGCAAGGCGTCGTCTGCATGCCGCACGAACGGAGCATCCCGATCGATCTCGGTGTAGAGGGCAATGGCGCACAGGTCCGAGCCCTCTTCGCTGCGCAATGCCTTGATGGCGCGAATGCAACGCATCGCCGCCTCGCCGCGATTCACGATGGCGATCCGGGTGACGGGATCGAATCGGTTCACGGCCGGATATCGCTCCACCAGTCGCCCGCTCCCTCTCTGAGATCGCAGGCGAAGGCGACGAATCCTCCGTGGTGAGAGAGGGAGAGGTCGACGTCCACGGGGCGGCCAGCAGCTAGGACCACGGGAATCCGACCGATGCGATCAATCTCGAGATCCTCAGCCGACAGCTCGAAATGGGTGGCCAGTTCGCGACGAACCCGAGCTCGCAGGGCCTTGCTGGCCAGTTCGGCATCACCATCCCAGGCAACGACCTGAACGAGCATTTCGCTCTTGCCAGGCTCTTCGTCACTGGCGATGGCATGGAGCCGATTCCTCGCTTCATCGACCATCACGGGGAGGGTCCCACCGGGGTAGCTCACGTGTCCCCGCAGTGTGGCGTCCAGCTGCACCTCGAAACGCGGCGGTGAGAACACGGTTCGCCGATCGAGTTTTCGGGCCACCTTGTAGGCCGCTTCCTTGGCCGCCCAGAAGATCCAGCGCAGTCGATCCGGCGCGCCGCTCTTGCGAAGTGCGTCGAGCTCCAACGCCGAAAATACCCGTGCATCCCAGCGCGGATGGCGCCCCGCCGGCTGGGCTTCCGGATCTCCGAGATCGACGACGTCATTGCCGATCATCGAAGTGCCTCGCTTCCATTTCCGCCAGACGCCCAACGATCTGATTGGCGATCTCGACGGAACCTCGCAAACCCTCGTGATCCGTTTTCGGTTCGAGCACGGTGCTGTAGACGTCGAAGACGTCGCCCGGACGGGGGGAATTGGTCCAGCTCTCCTGCTTGCGGCCCCGCAGGTAGACACAGAAGACACGGCATCCTGGTATGGAACTCACCAATCGACCCACACCGTACGCGGCCGACTCCCGATCGACTCGTCCAGTCCGACTGCGTCCGCCCTCGGGGAAGATCAGCACCGATTCTCCCCGGGTGAGCAGAAAGCCTACTTTGTCGAGCGTCTTCGCAATGTCCGCTCGATTCGATCCGCGTTTCAAGGGAACGCATTTCAGCAGGTAGACGAGAATCCTCTTCCACCTCGTAGATGCGAAATTCGCCTCCTCGGGCGTATTCCATGGCAGCCACTCGAAGTGGCGCAGGAATACGGACATTCCGCCCAGTGCCCAGCTGATCGCAAAGGAGTCGAGCATGGTCAGGTGGTTTGCACACACGAGCACCGGCGCATCCGACTCGGTGCGGAGCTTGGCGTACTCCTGCCGCACGCGCTCTGCTCCGACCAGACGCCACCGCATCACGAAGACCATGATCCCGGTGAACACGGGGATCCAGAGGAGCGAAAGCCCCCGACTGATCCCCAGCTGGGTCAACAGCGCACGGCGATCGCTCGCCTGGAGCAGGTTTGCCACGGATGGGTCGTTCAGAGCTTTTCGGAGATCAATCCGACGCAGTCGCCGACGGTGTTGACCACATCGACATCCTCGTCTGCAATCTCGATATCGAATTCATCCTCGAAAGCCAGCACGACATCGACCAGGCGGGCCGAATTGACTTTCAGATCTTCCAGGATGTTGGTGCTCGCAGACACCTTCGTCAGCGCTTCCTGATCTTTGACGTAGGGTGTCAGGATCTTCACTACGCGCTCTTGAATTTCAGTCGTCTCCATCGTTCTCTCCTTGTTCTCTTCTTCTGGTTCAGCTCGAGTAACGACGCAGCACGAGTGCTGCGTTCACGTCACCGAATCCAAAGCCCGCCTTGACCATCGTTCGCAGATCGGCAGCCTCGACCGTCTCGTGGGGAATCGAGGCCGCGTAGGGTGCGATCTCCGGATGCACGTCTTCACAATTGATCGACGCGTGCACGAAGCCATCGCGAACCATCTGGATCGCGGCGACGGACTCGATCGCTCCCGCTGCACCCAGGGCGTGTCCGATCATCGACTTCGTCGACGTGATGGTCGGCAGCGCGCTGGGCTCCCGCTCGAGCGCAGTCGCCCAACAGCCGACTTCTCGTGAATCGGCCCCAGTAGCGGTCAGATGGCCACTGATCGCGTCGACCTCCTCGGGTGCGACCCCGCCGTCATCGAGAGCCGCACGGATGCAGCGGCGCACGCTCTCCGGGTTGGGCGACGTCATGCTGCCCCCCATGCGGTGGCCACCGCAATTGGTGGCGCCGCCCAATACCTCGGCATGGATGGTGGCACCGCGCTGTTCTGCGCTTTCGAGGCTCTCGAGCACGACGATCCCCGCTCCCGAGCCGGGAATGAAGCCGCCAGCAGAAGCGCTCATCGGTCGCGATGCCTTTTCGGGTTCGTCGTTGAAGCCGCGGCACAGGACGCGCATCGCATCGAAACCAGCCCAGATGTAGACGCTCGCCCCTTCGACACCGCCGCATACCATCCGCGTTGCGAGACCGCGGCGAACACGATCGGCTCCCATGACGATCGCCTCGACACCAGTCGCGCATGCAGTCGAATTCGTCGTCACCGCGTTGCCCAGGGCCAGGATGCCTGAAACCCGAGCAGACACACCACTGCCCATCACCTGCTCGACCCCGGTCGAGCCGATGCGCCGCACCTTGCCCGCGTTTACGAGAGGAACCACCCGCTCGGCCATCGTATCGATCCCACCCACGCCGGTACCGATCACCGCGCCGGTATCCCAATGGACCTCGTCGTCGGAGACATCGGGGACGACCAGACCCGCATCCTGCCAGGCCTCGATCGATGCCAACGCCGCGAAACGGTGGGAGCTGTTCATCGACATCTGGAGTTCCTGATCGAAGCTCGCCTCGATCAGCTGGTCGATGCCCTCCGGAACACCGGATACGTGACAGGCCAGCTTTGCCTCCAGCATCGTCTCATCGATCCGAAGTCCGCTCTTGCCCTTGCGCAGGGCCAGCTCGAATTCCCTGGCGCCATTGCCGTTGGGTGCGATCACGCCCAGGCCGGTCACGACAACGCGATGCGGATTGGTCATTTCATCACTCCGATGCCCGCTAGCTGACCCGCACAGATCACCTTCCCGTCCTCGAGTCGCATCTCGACGTCGGCCTTCAGCTTCTTGCGTCGCCAGTAGACTCGCTTGGTCAGCGTGTGCACGCGATCCCCGGGACGTGCCATTCCTGTAAATTCTACGTTGCACTCGGTGAAGATCGTCTGGAACTTCTGAGCCTCGGAGTCTCCGAACTCCTTGTAGGTGAGATAGAGGGCCAGCGGGACCATTCCGCATTGAGCCATCGACTCGATCATGATCACGCCCGGCGTCACCGGGTTGTCGGGAAAGTGCCCCCGATAGAAATCCGAAGCCGGATCCCAGCGGTAGGAGGCGAGGATGTGCTCGTCGTCCATTTCGAGGATCTCGTCGATGAAACGGAAGGGGGGTTGCTGAGGGACCAGCTGCAGTGCCTCATCGGGTGTGAGGATCCGCTTATCCGCCATACATGCCCCCGTTCACGTGGAGCACGCTTCCATTCACATAGCTCGCGCGGGTGGCGAGCCAGGCGACTGCGTCCGCGACCTCTTCTGGAGTACCCATCCTCCCCTGGGGGATCTTGTCGAGGATCCCCTGGCGGATCGCCTCCGGAAGCTCCTCAGTCATCTCGGTGGCGATGAAACCCGGGGCCACCGAGTTGACCAGGATCGGGCGACCCGCGAGCTCCTGGGCGAGGGACTTCGTCATCGCGTCGAGGCCTGCCTTCACCATCGTGTAGACCGACTGGCCACGGTTTCCCGTATGCCCCACCACACTCGTGATGCTGATGATGCGCCCGGATTTCTGGCGAAGCATGAAGCGGCGAATCACACGTTTCGTGAGGTACCAGGTGCCCCGTGCGACTGCAGCGACCGCATCGTAGTCGTCGATCTTCATCGAGGCCATCGGCCCGTTGCGGTTGTAACCGGCGTTGTTCACCAGTACGTCGAGGCGTCCGGCCCTCTCTTTCAGCTCGGCCAGAAGCGCGTCCACCTCATCGGGATCCGTGATGTCGGCGCGCAACGTGAAGGCGTCGGGAAGCTGCTCCGCCACCTCCTTCGCCTGGACCTCGCTCGAGCGATAGTGAACGGCTACGCGAAAACCTTCATCGGCCAGTGCGCGGGCACAAGCCGCACCGATTCCGGTGCCGGCTCCGGTCACCAACGCAATTTTCGTCCCGTCGCTCACGATGCAGCTCCTGTGGAACCAAAACGCAGAAGGGCGTGGCCCCAGCTGAGGCCGCCACCGACCGCCACCATGGCGACGTCATCCCGCGGTCCGAATTTTTCCCAGCTCATCGAGACGGCCGACGGGCAGCTCGCCGAGCCGGTGTTTCCGCGCAGCTCGACATTGTGATGGTGCAGCTCCTCCGGGATGCCGCAACGATGAATGACCTGCTCGAGCACTCGCATGTTGGCCTGGTGGCCAGCGAAATGGAAACTTCGGCCTTCGTCGGGGAACTCGGCTCGCAGGCGATCGACTCCGGCGCGAGTCTTCTTGATCGCGAACATCTGCACGGCCCGACCATCCTGCGCGAAATAGCCGGCACGAGGGATCACGACCTTCTCGGCCTGGCCCGGATTCGAATCCATGGCCGCACCGAGCAGAACGGCTCGCCCCGGAATTCGAGGCGAAACCACGGCTGCCGCAGCGCCATCGCCAAACAGGACAGCACTCGCACGATCCGTGTAGTCCACAGTCTTGGTAAGCGACTCACTGGCGACCAGGAGAATGTAGTCGGGAAGGGTCTCGGGACGCATCGAAGCAACCAGATAGATCTGCGCCATGAAACTCGTGCAGGCGGAGTTCACATCGAAGACCGGCACCTCGATACCTAGCTCCCTTGCCACCAGAGCGGCCTCGGCGGGGGTTACATGGTCGGGGCAGGAGCTACCCGAGAACACCATGCCGATCTGCTCGGGCAGGAGACCGGCGCGCTCGATCGCCATCCGTGCGGCAGCAGCGCCCATTCCATGGTTGGAAATGTCTGCCACCTCGAAGGATTCACGCACGTCCCTGTTATGCGTCTCTCGGATGTAGTCGAGCGGCAATACCGTGCGGCGCGAGCGGATGCCCACGCGCTCGATGATCCACTCATCGTTGGTTCCGATATCGAGACCTTCGAGAAAGTCGTTCGAAATCTCGTTCTCGGGATGATAGTGGCCAAAACCATGAACGTAGGAGGTCACGCGGTCCCTCCGGAGATGTGCTCGCCACCATCGATGCGAATCACTTCCCCGTTGATCCATGCGGCTTCGGGCTGGCACATCAGATAGACGACGTTCGCCACGTCCTCAGGCGTTGTCAGTCGGCGATAGGGGTTGCGCAACCGGGCATGGGCGCGCATGTGCACATCGCCGGGGATGGCAGCCTGGGCTGGCGTATGGGTCACGCCGGGCTGCAACACGTTGCACCGCACTCCATACGGTGCGTATTCGACGGCGACCGAACGGGCGACGGATTCGAGTGCCGTTTTGGCTGCAGCCACGGCCGCATAGCCTTTCCATGCCACGGCGTTCCCTTCGCTGGTCAGACCGAACACCCGGGCATCCTCGGCAAAGAGGGAACGCCCGTGGAGCGCCTGGACCCAGTCGATCAAGCTAGTGCCCATGCTGTAGATCGTCCGGGCGAAATCATCGGTATCCAGGTACCAGCGATCCGAGTAGACGGGTGCGCTGGCGATTTCAGCCATCTCATCGACGCCTTCCTCGAACAGCTGGTCGGCCGCTTCGCGCAACTTCCCCTCGTCGACTCCGAGCGCATCCGCCAGACGGGCGGCACCATCCTGCTGGGGTTTCCTTTCGGGGACGAGCAGCTTCAGGTTCCCGAACGCAATGGAGTGGAGCAGCATGCGCACGCGCCCGCCATCGCCCATCGCACTCGCGAGCTCCTGGGTGATTTCATCGCGCTTCTCTTGGGAGAGCGCATCTGCGTTGCGGGTGATGACCTGCACGCCTGTGCCGCGGATCTTCTCGAACTCCGGCTCGATGCGCTTCATCGCGCCACGGCGGTCGCGATGGATCACGCAGAGGTTCATGCCATGAGCCGCGAGCTTGTGGGCCGTGGCGAGGCCGAAGCCGCTCGAACCGCCGAGGATGACGCCCCAATCGACCGATCCAAACTGGTTTCCGAGGTTGCTCACCCAATTCCTCCCGTGGGACATGAAGATGGAAAGCCACTATGACGCAACGCATTGTCCGTGTCATGACTGGCAGTCACCCGGGATCCGTGAAGATGACTGAGAGTCAGTTGGTGTCAAGCAACTCCCAAAGCGCCCTGAACTGAACAGCAATCCTCATGCCGGTCTCGAGCGGTGTGAAAAGACGGTATCCAAGTAGCGGATTCCATGCACTTTTCGGTGATATGGGGATGAATTTCGTTGCTCAGGGGAGCGGCACTCCGTGTACGGTCAGCCCATCCAGGCGCCATTGTTTGGATCCAAGGCCTGTCCGGTAAATCCCACACCGGCCGGCGAGACCAGGAACTCGACGAGCCCAGCGATTTCTTCGGGGGCACTGATGCGCTGAAGTGGAACTTCCTCGAGCAACCGCTCGCGCATCTCGGCATGGCCTCGCGCCTCGGCGCGGCCGAGTTCGGTCATCCGCTCCTCGGCCATCGCCGTCTCGACCCAACCGGGGCAGATCGCATTCACACGCACCTGCTTTGGTGCCAGCTCCGCCGCCAACGAGCGAACCAGGCCGAGCTGCCCGGCCTTTGCAGCGCTGTACGCGGAAATGCCAGGGATGCCAAAGCGAGCTACACACGACGAGATGACGATCGCATGTTTTGGACCGTCACACGCCGCAAGGTGATGTTCGAAGGCGCGGAGCGTGAAGTACGTGCCGTCGAGATTGGTGCGCACGATGGAGTCCCAGCGGTCTCCGGCAGCGTCCGGACCGTTGGAGCCGCCGACGCCGGCATTGGCGATGACGATATGCATCGATCCGAGCTGCGCTCGGATTTCCGCAAATGCAGCATCCAGAGCAGCGCGATCCGCAACATCGGCCGTGGCGACACAAGTCACCCCACCAGCCTGCTTCGCTACGGCATGAAGGCTCTCAGCGGTGCGTCCGATCAGGCCGAGGGCGGCCCCGCAAGCGGAGAGCTTCAACGCGATGGCACGCCCTATCCCCGCGCCTGCACCCGTGACGACCGCGACCCGTCCGCTCAGATCCTGCACGACGTATCCCTACCCATCTTCGGGAAGCCCGACCTCGGCCAGTACGGACACGAGCTCGCTCGATTGCACGACCCGCACTTCGCAACCGGCGGGCAGCGCGTCGTTCAAACGACCGAAGTATCGCTTTTCCGACCGGCCCTCGACGATCACCACGATGCCCCGGTCTTCTTCCGTGCGAATCAGTCGGCCGGACATCTGCTTCAGGTTCAGCAGCATCTTGCCGAGCGAGGATTTCTGGAAGGGCGAGATGCCGCGGGCCTTCTGCCGCTGTTCACGACGCTGGCGTAGTTCCGTCGGAACCTCGAATGGCAGCTTCTCGATCACGACGGCCTGGAGCGCATCGCCGGGAATGTCGATGCCCTGCCAGAAGCGCCGCGCACCCAGAAGCACGGCGGCGCCGTTCACGAAGCGGCTCACCAATGCGGAAGGATCGTCGGATCCGCGCCGCGGCGTGATCACGTCGATACCCTCCGGGCGCAGGCGTGCCGCCAGCTCGTCGCCGACATCGTTCATACGGCGCAGGCTGGTGAAGAGCCCGAGGCAGCGGCCGCCGAGCTGCTTGGCCAGCAGTTCGAGGACGAACGTAGTCTCGGACACCAGATCCTGGCCGCCACGCATTGCGACGACCCGCATGTGGCGGTCATAGGGAAACGGACTCGGCACCGAAGCACGTTGCAAGCGCTCCCCGGCGCGCTCTTCGAGCCCGAGTTCGCCCAGCGATGCAAACGCGTCACCGTCCATGAACAGGCTTGCAGAGACGCCGGCGAAGGAGTGCAGCGAATCCATCAGACCATCGTGAAAGGGCGCCGCGGGGGAGACCTGACGCACGACCAGGCGCCAGCGGTCGAACGGAGGCAGCACGCCCTCGAAGGCCGAGACCGAGTCGGGCTCACTCTCATCGAAGGCCAGCCGCAAGCCGTGGGCTGACTGACGCAGGTCTTCGACAGCACGTTCGAGTGCTGGTTCGGGCTCCTCCTCCATCGGCACGCGATCGGCAATCGCATCGAGCCGATCGGCCGCGGCAGCGGCGACCTTGCTTGCCAGGGCGAACTCGTCACCCGGCTGCTCGGGAATCTGCACCTCGCCCCACTCGCCGGCCAGCTCAGCAACGGCACTGCCCAGCGCCTTCAGCTCCTGGTCGAGTTCGCGGCGCCATGCACGTGAGTCGCGGTCCAGCCGCGAGCGGGCGGCACGGGCCAGCAGGGAATCGCCCCGCCGCTTTCTCGGCCCGATCGGGCGGCCGAAGATCTCGTCCAGACGCTCGAGCAGACCTTCGGGCCGAACCTCCAGCGAATAGGCTTCATCCGCCACGTCGGCCAGCTCATGCGCCTCATCGGCGATCACGTGCTGGAAGGTCGGATAGTCCGGCGGCCAACGCAGCAGCAGATCGTGGTTGGCGATCACCAGATGGGCTTTCGAGAGCGCCTTGCGGCGCCGGCCGAACGGGCAATCCCGCTCTTTCGCACATTGCTCGCGACTGCATTGGTCCGCCCGTGCTGCCACGGAGCGGCGCAGCAGATCGCGCAGCGGGCCGTAACGGCGCAGCAGGGCGGCAGGTACCGCACCGATCTCACCGTGACGGCGGGTTCGGGCGCACGCTTCGAGCACCGCATAGGCCAGCCGGTCCTCCGGGAAGATGCTCTGCTCCCGACCCTCTGCAAGTGCCATCTGCAACCGACGCGCACAGGCGTAGTTGGCCCGACCCTTGATCGAGAGGGCATCGAGATCCGGATAGCCGAGGAAGCGAGCCGTGGCGGCGATGTCACGCTCGAGGAGCTGATCCTGAAGCAGTTTGGTCCGCGTCGAGATCACGACGGGCATGCCGTCACCCTTCTCGACCGCGAAAGGAATCGCGGCTGCCAGATAGGCGAGCGATTTCCCTACGCCTGTCCCACCTTCGCTCAGCAGCACCTCGTCATCGCGAAGGTTGCGGGCAAAACTCCGGGCAAGCTCGATCTGTTCGGCCCGGACCCGATAGCCCGGAAAGTGGCGGCTTCCACGGGCCTCGTCTTCGAGTGCGCTGGCTATGGCATGCTCGTCGAACGGAACTCGAGGCTCTTCGGTCTCACCGATCGACACGAATGCGAGGTCTTCTTCCTCGATCTGGACACCCGTCGCCAACGGCTTTCCGAGAAGACCGAGCCATGAGGACTCAGGCGCGTAGGCTTCCAGTGCCCGACGGGCCGTGACATAACGCAGTTCACCCCGCAGTGCGCCGCGCCCAGCCATCGAGATGACCCGCGCGGTATCCAGTGCATCGTCGAGCGCGCGGTGCTTTTCCTCGGTTCCCATCATCAGGCGAGTAAAGGATTCGAGTCGCAGATCGGGAGCATCCGGGTGGGTGAGGGCCAGCAGGTCCAATGTGTCGAGGAAGTGCGCATCGGCCAGGCCTGAGTGCAGCTGCCGCGAAAGGAACGAGCGTTCGAACTCTGCGTTGTGGGCAACGATGGTGCGCCCATCCAAGGCGGTCGCGAACGTCGGAGCTACTGTGGCCAGGGGCGGAGCCCCATCGACATCGGCGTCGCAGAGGCCCGTCAGCCGCTTCACCACTCGTGGCAACGCTCCCGGTGGCTTCACCAATGCCGAGAGTGTCACTACAGAGGTCGGGTCGCTATCGACCAGCACCACGCCAAGCTCGAGGATCCCGGCTTCGGGATCATCCATCAGTCCAGTGGTTTCGAGGTCCACCACGGCCAACGGCCCGACCTGCGCTGCAAACTGCGCAAGCACCTCCCCGTCGAGCCCCAGCTCAGCAGGTGCAACCTCTCGCCGCTCGACATCAGACAATGTTAAGCAAGGGGCCAGGCACGTTTGTTAAGTAGCGCGATCAGACGTAGATGCCGCCTTTGTACTCGCGGTCTTGTCGGATATCGACGTTGATGAGTGCCGGCTTGCCGGAATCGACGCTGCGGTCGAGGGCAGCGCGAATATCTCCGGGCTCGGTCACGTGCTCGCCGTGGCCACCGAGTGCTTCGACGACCTTGTCGTAGCGGGTGCGCTCCAGCAACACGCCCTCCAGCCGGTCCCATCCGTAGACGGCACCCTGCGGACGCATCATCTGACCCCAGGCCGCATCGTTTCCGACGATGCCGATGATCGGCAGACCGAAACGTGCGGCAGTGTCATACTCCATGCCATTGAAGCCGAAGGAACCGTCGCCGTAGATGATCACGACGGGGCGATCCGGATTTGCGAGCTTTGCAGCGATTGCGAACGGCATCCCGACGCCTAGCGTCCCCAGCGGTCCCGGATCCATCCAGGCGCCGCGACCCCTCACCGGCAGGATCTTCGCAGCTGTCGCAACGATGTCGCCACCGTCTCCGATCACGATCGGATCGTCGAGGGTCGCGAGCCAGTCGCGCACCTCACGGCACATGCGCTGGGGATCGATCGGCACCTCGTCGCTATTCAGCGCCGCCTGCACCTTCGCCTCGGCCTCGTTTTCGATGGCGCGCAGCTCATCACGCCAGGTGGAATAGTCGAGCTGGATTCCGCCGTTCTTCATCTCCTCGAGCAGGAGATCGAAGGAGCAGGCCAGGTTGCCGACGAGCGGCACATCGGTCTGCCGATTCTGCCCGATCAACGTGTTGTCCATTTCCAACTGGATGATCTTGGCATCGGCAGGGATGCTCTGACCGAATCGCATCCGGAAATCGAGGAGAGTTCCGGCGAGGACGATGCAGTCGATCCCTTTGAGCGCGTCGCGTCGCGAGCGGTTCAGGAATTCCGGAGAATCCGGCGGCACGCTTCCGCGACCCATCCCGTTCGTGTAGGTGGGGATGTGGGTCTCGGAGATGAAACGGTTCATCTCGTCGTAGGCCTCGGACCACTTCACGCTCGTTCCGGCCATCAACATCGGACGCTCGGAGGCCTCCAAGATCTCGATGGCGGCCCGCACCTCTGTGCGGTCGGGCGAGATGCGCGGCGCCTGGGTACGGATCTTCGGAACCGGGGCCTGCTCCCACTCGGACTGGCCCATGAACACGTCCATCGGGATTTCCAGATAGGCCGGACCAGGCGTGCCGGAGACCGCATGGCGGATCGCCAGCTCGATGTACTCCGGAATGCGATGGGTCTGGTAGATCGCGTCACAGTACTTGGTAATGGGGCGCACCACGCCCAGGTGGTCCATCTCCTGGAGGGAACCGCGGCGGAGGTTGTCGAAGGGTCCCTGGCCGCCGAAGACGAGGATGGGTGAGTTGGCGCGCCAGGCGTTGGCGATGCCTGTCACACCATCGGTGACGCCGGGACCGGCCGTAATGGCCGCGACACCGATCTTGCCCGGATTGCAGCGTGCCCAGGAATCGGCGGCATGAACCGCTGCCTGCTCGTGGCGTACATCGACGACCTTGATGCCCTCATCAATACATCCGTCGTAGATCGGCATGATATGGCCGCCTGCTAGGGTGAAGAGGACATCGACGCCAGCCTCCTTCAGAGCGCGAGCTGCGAGTTGACCACCGTGGACGGGCATGACTGCCTCCTTCCGAAATTGCAGGCTGAGCTGAACCGGACAGACGGTACCAAAAACGCGAACAGGCGGGGGCCTGGGCCCCCGCCTGTCGACATATTCGCTTCAGGTCCGTCCCGGACCCGCTGTGGTTCCTGCTACTGCAGGACGCGGAACTCGGCTCGGCGGTTCCAGCGGTAGGTCGATTCGTCGTGCCCCTGTACCGCAGGCTTGCTCTCGCCGAAGCTCACCGTATCCACTCGGGTCGAATCCACTCCTGAGTCGACCAGGTAGCGCTTCACCGAGTTGGCCCGGCGCTCACCCAGCGCGAGGTTGTACTCCTCGCTGCCGCGCTCGTCGCAGAAGCCTTCGACGATGATCGTTCGCCACTCCGAATGACGGGCCGCGGCATCCGCGTTGGCACGCAGGGTCGGGCGCTGGTCACCGCGAATCGCAGACTGGTCGTAGTCGAAGTAGACCGTCTCGAGGTCGGCCACGCGGACGCCCTCTGCCGGATCCCCGGCACCACCGCCCATGCCACCGCCGCCGATGCCCGGATCTCCGGGATCGAACTCGCTGCTCGCACCACCGTCGTCGCCTGCTTCATCATCGCCGCCGAACAATGCGCAGCCAGTGCTCAGGGCACCCGCGAGAAGCACGGTCAACAAGGCCGTCGTCACCTGTCCGAAGAATCGTCGCTGCATTGAGACTCCACCCCCAAAAGATTCGCCAAGGAATCGGAAAAACTCCGGGCCGCCCACCCCGAAAGCTTGGCCGGCGCCAGATACACCTTCGCTCGGGAGTGTCGGTACTCGAACGAGGCCTCGCAAGGGAATGACGCGGAATTCCGGTCCGGATTTCAGGAGGTTAGATCGAAACGGGGTGTTTTTGACTCACCCCGGAACTGCGCTTCGGTGCGAGCTGTGGGCCACGTCACGTTTTCAGCGAATCGTCAGCGACCTCGAAAACCCGGCTTGCGCTTCTCCAAGAAGGCACGAACCCCCTCCTGATAGTCGTCACTCTCGAAACAACGCGTGATGGACTCGGTAATGGCGGCGCGATCCCGGTCTCGCTCGTCGCGGCCAAGCTCTCGAACGATCCGCTTGACACTACGCAGTGTAAGTGGTGCATTCTGGGCAATACCCAGCGCGCGCTCGCGCACCCCTTCCTCGAGCTTCGCCTTGGGAAGCACTTCGGTCAGGATTCCGAGGCGCAACGCTTCCTCGGCGGAGAAGCGGCGGGCGGTGAAGAAGATCTCCTTCGCCACAGCGGGCCCCACCAGATCGACCAACGCCGCCAGACCGGACTCGTGGTAACCGAGACCCAGTCGCGCGGCTGGGATCGCAAACACGCCATCGTCAGCGCTGTAACGCAGATCG
>JAAELW010000020.1 GCA_024226235.1 bacterium | reverse complement strand
TCGTCTTTGCTGCCTTGGGACGAGCGGGCACCTGCCCGGCGGAATCGGCGACGGGAGCGGGATTGGGTTCTTGAGAGATCATGGTCGTCTTCCGGCGCTCTCGTCTTCACGAATCGTGCCGTGTTGCGAACCGTCTGTACTGGCTCCTGCGCACACGAGAGCGCGAATTTCGGCGGATTCGATTCCTTCAATGCCCCCTCGCGCCCCAGCGCGACGGGTCGTGATGGGCCGCGATGGAACACGGGAATCGAAACCTCCGGATCGGGGTATTTCGACCCACTCCGGTGTTTGCCTGATGAGTATCGGTGTTTCACAGAGGTGATCCGGCCTCAGAGGCGGAGCGGGTACCGGTGTTCAATCGCCCCCCTTTTTTTGGTCGAGTTCCAGCAGAGGATGAAGACCGTCGACCGCATCCAGATCCGCGTGAGCGGCCATGGCCTCGAAGCCTGGGTCGAGGTTCGGAAGGGCCGGCGTCACAGAACCGGCTGACTGGGCCTCTAGCGGCGGGTTCGTCTCGAGGCCAGCGGGATGACCGCTGCGAGCTTCTGGGCCGGAAACGGTTCGCCGCGCACGAAGGCACCGATGCCCGCGTCGATCATGCCGAAGAAATTGCCGAGAGCTGCGAGGCGTTCCCGTCCGAAGCGGGCATCCTGACCGCTCGACGTCTCGTCGACCGCCCTCTGGGTCTCGCCGACCACGTCGAGCACCTGGCGTACCGTCCACCGGAAGCGACGTTCGAAGATTTCCTGGAAGGCGCGAAAGAAGTCGGTTGCAGCTTCGTAGTGGTCGCGACGTGAGCCGGGGACGCTGCGCCGCTTCACCAGATGCCAGTCGACCAGCACCCGCACGTGGATCGATACGTTGCTCTTGCTCTGGTCGAGCGCAGCCGCAATTTCGTCGAGGGAGAGCGGCCCGTCGGTGAGGAAGAGCAGTGCGAAGATCCGCCCCTGCTGCTGTGAGAGGATCCCAGAACTGGCGGAGGCAGCGCCCATTCCGTCCACGAAGCTGGCGACGACATCATCGTGCATCACGAACCCTCTCCTTCTCCGCGCGCTCGGCCGACCATGCTGCCCAGCCCCCTCCGCCAGCAACGGAGATGACGATCAGGAGGCCGCCGGCCACGAAGATCTGATCATGCATCTGGCGCAAGCCGATGGCCAGAAGCAGGCCGATGCCATAGCCCAGCCAGGGATGCTCGGCGATTGCGATGTGCTGGCGGCCAGAGAGGATTGCTGCGAAGGGCAGACCCGAGGTCTCGGCAAGGTAGGCCCGATACGGCACGCCCAGTTTTCGGAGCAGTTTTTGATCCTGGTGCCAGGCTCCGACGATCGCGTGCAGGGCCAGGCCTCCAAAGAAGGTCGCGCTCGCGAGGGTGGGCACTACCAGGACGTGGCCAAGCCCGATCAGCGCGATCCCCGCGAAGAACCCGTGCCGGGTCACCCGGGCGACGCCGTGGGGTTCGACCACCGGGCGCGCGACCAGGGCCATCGGCGAGTTCCGATACTCCGCGAGGCTGCCGCCGGTCAGCACGAAACCCAGCGTGATCGCGGTGATGGCGAGCGCCACCGCAATGGGTGAGGTCGTCAGCCCCAGACCTGGCAGACCCTCGTGGCGAACTGCCGCCGTCGTGGTCACCCAGACCGCGAACGCCAACGTCGCGATGAGCGAGAACACGTGAACGAAGCCGCGTTCGCCGAGCCTGGCGACCAGTCTGTCGCGGACGGGTGCGGTGGCCAGGCCTACGTGGGTTCCGAAGAACAGGGCGAAGCCGAGCAGGACGAGGAAGGCAGGCAGCATGGTCGATCCTTTTTGTGCTGAGTATGCAGAACGTTTAGAATATTTTCAACGTTCTGCAAGAAAAATGATCCATTCCCAGGGTGCCCCGCGCTATCTATTGATTCGATGGCCTTCGTTCGCAATGAACTCATGAAGAAGGAGAAGCCATGAGTGCCGCCCCCCGCGCTGATTTTCCGATCGCCATCATCGGCGCGGGCTTCGGCGGGATCGGCACTGCCATCCAGCTCAAGAAGGCCGGGCTCGACTCGTTCACGATCTTCGAACGGGCGGGCGAACTCGGTGGCACCTGGCGTGACAACACCTATCCGGGTGCGGCCTGCGATGTTCCCTCCCATGCCTATTCCCTGTCCTTCGAACAGGTCCCGACCTGGAGCCACAGGTTCGCCCCGTCCGAGGAGATCCAGGACTACCTGCTGGGCATTGCGAAGAAATGGGGCCTGCGCGAGCACATGCGCTTCGACACGGAGATCGTGGACGCGCGTTTCGACGAGGCCGCTGGGAGCTGGACCCTCACCACGGGGAACGGCGAGACCTTCACCGCGCGGGTCGTCGTTTCCTGTGTAGGAGGGCTGGTCGATCCGGCGATGCCCGACATCAAAGGCATACAGAGCTACACCGGCGAGCTGTTCCATACCGCCCGTTGGAACCACGACTACGATCTGGCCGGTCGCCGCGTCGCTGTGATCGGGACCGGCGCAAGTGCGGTGCAGGTCGTGCCCGAGGTCGCGCGGGAAGCGGCGCGCGTGGATGTCTACCAGCGTACCCCGGCCTGGGTCGTGCCGAAGCACGACAAGACCTATTCGGAGCGGTACAAGAGCCTGCTCGCCCGCTTCCCGATTCTGCTCCGGGCCAGCCGCTTCATGATCTACTGGATGAGCGAGCTGTTCGGGCCGGTCATATTTTTCGACAACGAACGTCTCGCGAAGATCGGCGAGAAGGCTTCTCTCGCTCACCTGAAGGCTCAGGTGAAGGATCCGGAGCTGCGCCGGAAGCTCACGCCGAGCTTCCAGTTCGGCTGCAAGCGCATGCTGATTTCCGACGAATACTGGGCCTCCTTCGAGCGGCCGAACGTCGAGCTGATCACCGACCCGATCGAGGAGATCAAGAGCGGAGGGATCCAGACGAGGGACGGCAGCTTGCGCGGAGTCGATGCCATCGTCGTCGCGACCGGCTTCGCGCTGGGGTTGGCGAGCGCCCCTTTCCCGATCAAGGGTAAAGGGGGTCGCAGGCTCGACGACGTCTGGAAGGATGGTGCCGTAGCCTACAAGGGGATGAACGTCTCGGGCTTCCCGAACTGGTTCATCCTGATGGGTCCCAATACCGGCCCCGGTCATACTTCCGTGCTGGTCTACACCGAGGCCCAGATCGCCCATGTCGTCGCTGCGATCAAGAAGCTCCGGAAGGAGAAGCTCCGCTACGTGGATGTCCGCCAGGACGTGCAGGACCGATACAATGAGGGCTTGCAGGGCCGCATGAAGCACATGGTGTGGTCGACCGGCTGCAACAGCTGGTACCTCTCGGCCGACGGCAGCAACCACTCACTCTACCCGGGTTTCGCAGCCGAGTACGCTATACGGGCACGGCCGTTTCGCGTGCGGGACTACGAGATCGCGCCATTCTGACGAAGCCGGGCCGGCTCCTGCTGCGTCGTACAATGGACGCTGCCCCCACCCGCTGTGAAGTCATCGGTCTCGTAGGCCTCCCGGGTTCTCCGAGGGCCTTCGCAAGTCCGGAGTCTGCTGGATCTCGGGGCGTGGATGGGTGGACCCGCATGCCACGAATCGGTCAATCTGCGAACCTGGTTTCACATTCCGGAGCATTCGCGTCGGTCACATCGCATGCAATCGAGAGGAGCGCTGGCGCCGATCGGTGATGACTCGACCATGCGAGAGTCCACCCGCCCTCGCCATGCAGGCACACGGCGACCGATTGCCTGCGGGCCTCGAGAACTCCGAGTCTTGCGGCATGCGAGACTCCTGCGATGCCTCTGTCATTGGCCTCGAGGTCGTACCCGTCTCCGTCGCACGTGGCGCCTTGATCCACAAGGATCCGCACCGGGATGCCGCTTTGCGGATTGCCGGCTGAGAGCGCAGTGACGACGATCTCCTGGTGATGGGGGCGACCGTCCAAGACGACTGCGACTCCTACGATGATGAGCGGAATCACGCCGAAGAACGTGAGGATGGGCAGTGTGCCGTGGCCGGAAGTCAGGTGTCCGGACATCATGGGTTCCCTATTCCGCGCAGCGGATTGGCGTCCAGTTGCCGACCGCTGACCATCAGCGATGAGGCAACCAAGATGGCCGCCAGGATGCTACCCGATGAGACCCGGGGTGCTGCCGGGCTTCGTTCACGACCCGGCTTCGTCCACCGACGCCACCAGGATGTCTACGATGTCGTCGATTTCCTCGCGGGTCGTGCAGAGTGGCGGTGAGACGGCCGTGCATTCCCACAGGGCCCGAATGATCAGTCCCTTGTCCATCGCGCGGCTTGCAATTGCAGCTGGAAAGGCCATCGGCGATTCGCCGGCCGGTTCCTTGGTTCCGGGCCGGGCCCATTCGATCGCGGTGAACATTCCGATGCCGCGAATCTCGCCCACCTGCGGATGTGTGCCGAGCGTGTCGCGCAGGCGTTCGAGCAGGTAGCCCCCGACCTCGGCGCTGTTCTCCACGAGTCCCTCGCGTTCGAGGATGTCCAGGTTGGCATGGGCGGCGGCGCAGCAGGACGCATGGTTGTTGTAGGTGAGGCCGCCCATGAAAGGCAGGCCCTGCGGCGACTTGTCGCGAAGGGTCTCGTACACCCCCCGCGTCAGGCCCACCGCGCCGAGCGGCAGATATCCGCTGGTGATGCCCTTCGCGAAGCTCACCAGATCCGGCTTCACGTCGTAGTGTTCCATGCCGAACCAGCGGCCGGTGCGGCCGAAGCCGGTGATCACCTCGTCGAGGATCAGCAACACGCTATGCCGATCGCAGATTTCGTGGAGTCGCCGGAAGTAGTCGTCCGCGGGCGGAATCACGCCGCCGGTGCCCATCACCGGTTCGGCGATGATGGCGGCGATGCTCTCGGCTCCTTCGCGTTCGATGGTCTCCTCGACAGCATCGGCGCAGGCGGTTCCGCAGCCGGGAAGCTCTTTCCCCAGCTCGCAGCGGAAGCAGTAGGGCGCCGGTACCTGGACGTGGAGCGGGTCCGGCTCCTCGAAGATGTGGTAGGCCGGCAGCCGGGTTGCGCTTCCGGCCGCGCGGGTGATTCCGTGGTACGAGTGGGCCCGGGAGAGGATCTTGCGTCGCCCCGGTTCTCCGCGCACCGCATGAAAGAGGCGTGCGATCCGGAAATTCGTTTCGTTGGCATCCGAGCCACCGCTGGTGAACAGGAAGTGGTCCAACTCGCTGCCGGCGGGCATGCGCCTGGTCAGCCGTTCCGCGAGCCGGATGGCCGGCTCGGTGGCGTAGTCCCAGAAGCCCGGGTAGTAGGCGACCTCCTGCATCTGCTTCGCGACGGCGTCGCCGATCTCCGTGCGGCCGTGGCCCACGTTCACGTTCCACAATCCGGACAGGCCGTCGATCAACTTGCGACCATCCGCGAGATGGATGTAGATGCCCTCGCCCCCGCAAACGATCTTCGGGCCCTTCTTCTCGTGGGAGCGGAGTTCGGTGATGGGGTGGATCAGATGAGCGCGATCGAGGTCTTCGAGGTTCATGGCTTCCTCCTGGGGATTCCGAGATGCTTGCACAACTCCGAATCTGCCGCCGGGAGTTTCAGCTTCGCCCTTGACTCCCGGTCTTCCCGCCGGGTCTCGGCCGATTCGCGACACCCACGCATCGGCTAGCGTTGGAGCATGATCGAACTTCGTCATGAAGACCGGGTCTTTTCCGCCGTCGCCGAGGGGGAGGGCCCGGTGGTGCTTTGCGTTCATGGGTTTCCGGACCACTCTCGGAGCTTCCGGCATCAGCTGCCTGCGCTTGCCGAGGCGGGAGTCCAGGCGGTTGCCCCGATGCTGCGCGGCTACGAGCCCAGCTCTCAGGGTCGCCGGCACATTTCAGACTTCCATCCGCTGCAAGTGGCCGGCGATCTCGTCGCCTGGGCACGTGAGCTCGGAGGTGGAGAGCCGGTTCATCTGGTCGGGCACGATTGGGGTGCCGTCGCGACCTACCTGGCGTGCGCACTCGAGCCTGCCCTGTTTCGGAGTGCCACCACGATCGCGATTCCGCCGCTCGGCGCGATGCAGGAAGGTATCCGCCGTCATCCAATCCAACTCCGCAACTCCTCCTACATGCTGTTCTTCCAGCTGCGAGGTCTGGCCGATCGAATCGTCCAGCGCCGCGACTTTGCGTTCCTGGAAGTCTTGTGGCGGCGTTGGTCGCCTGGCTGGGCGTGGGATCCGGACGATATGCTCGCACTGAAGCGCAGCTTCCGGGAGCCGGGCGTGGTGTGGAGTGCACTCGCCTACTACCGGGCCATGCTGAACCCGTTCCTTGCCGATTCCCAGGAGACCCGCAGGCTGGGTGAGCTGCCGAATCGTGTTCCCACGCTGGCCATCACGGGCGAGCTCGACGGCTGCATGGATACGCGCCTCCACGACTATGCCGACCCTTCGGAGTTTCCCAACGGCTATCGGATGGAGCGTATCGCCGGCGCAGGGCACTTCGTTCATCAAGAAAAGCCGGACGAACTGAACCGGATCCTGCTGGAGTGGATCTCGCAGCATTGAGGTCGTGTCATGGGCTCTAGACTGCTTCGACCATGAAACCCCTTCGCACCCGCTGGGCCGACGATGTCGATCCCGATCTCCCGCATCCGGAGTACCCGCGTCCCCAGCTGCGTCGCGAGCGTTGGACCAACCTGAATGGATACTGGGATCTGGCGATCCAGCCGCGCGAGGCGCCCGCACCCAGCTCATTCGATCAGAGAGTCCTGGTTCCATTCCCGGTCGGTTCTGCGCTCAGCGGGGTCCCCCAGTCGGTCGGACCCGATCAGCGCATCTGGCTCCGCAGGAACTTCCCGGTTCCGGACCTCGGGCAGCACGAGAGGCTTCGCCTTCACTTCGGTGCCGTCGATTGGGAAGCTGAACTCTGGTGCAACGGCCGCCATGTCGGACTCCACCGGGGTGGCTTCGATCCCTTCTATTTCGACATCACCGACATGCTCGTCGATGGCCGCGAGCAGCAATTGCAAGTCGCCGTCTGGGACCCGACGGAAACGGGGACCCAGCCACTCGGCAAGCAGATCCGTCAGCCGATGGGAATCCAGTACACGGCAGTTGCGGGGTTCTGGCAGACGGTGTGGCTCGAACCGGTTCCAGACCGCTGCATCGAACGTGTGGTCGCGGAGACGAAATTGGATCCGGGTGCGGTGACGGTACGCGTGTACACCACCGGTACCGAGCCGCTGGACCAGGTCGAGGTCGTGATCCGAGGCTCGGGTGAGCTGGTGGCTCGCGAGATGGCCGATGTCGTGGAAGGGCGGGCGGTCGTTCAGCTTCCGACTCCCGGGTTGCATGCCTGGTCGCCAGACGATCCCTTCCTCTACGACCTCGAGATCGATCTGCTCCAGCGTGAAAAGCGGATCGATCAAGTGCAGAGCTACTTCGGCGCCCGCGAGGTGGGGGTAGGCCGCGATCAGGACGGCATCTGGCGGTTGCACCTGAACGGTGAACCGATCTTCCATCTGGGTCTACTCGATCAGGGCTGGTGGCCGGATGGGCTCTACACCGCTCCGACGGACGAAGCGCTGGCGTTCGATATCGAAGCCACCAAACGGATGGGCTTCAACACGATCCGGAAGCACGTGAAGGTGGAGCCCGCCCGTTGGTACTGGCATGCAGACCGGCTCGGAGTCCTCGTCTGGCAGGACATGCCCAACATGGCATTCGACCTGCTTTGGTTCCTCCGCGAGCTGGCCAAAGGCCAGCGGCCCGAACAGATCCCCTTCGACCTCACCCGGCCCGCGGAGGTCGCGGAGGCATTTCTCGGCGAACTCGACGCAATGCTCGATACGCTCGCCCCGTTTGCGTGCATCGTCGTCTGGGTTCCTTTCAACGAGGCCTGGGGACAATTCGATACCGATGACATCCTCGCCCACGTGGCGCGCCGGGATCCGACCCGGCTGGTCGATGGACCGAGCGGGTGGGCGGATACCGGCACCGGCGCCATCCGCGATCATCATGTCTACAACGCGGAGCAGCACCTGCCTCATCTGGAGCGGAATCGACCGCTCGTCTACGGTGAGTTCGGCGGTCTGAAGCTTCAGGTCGAGGGTCACATCGCGGTCGAAGAAGGCTGGGGCTACTCGGAATCCGAGACGCCGGAAGCCTTCTCCGAGGCCTATCTGGGACTGTTGGACGTGATCGGCGGACTGGTGGAACGCGGTCTGGCCGGGGCCATCTATACCCAGACGACGGATGTCGAGGCCGAGATGAACGGTTTGCTCACCTACGATCGCGCGGTATTCAAGTTGCCTCCGGAGAGCCTGGCCGCCCTGCATCGGGGGATCGTGGACCGCGGCAGAAAGAAGAAGTAGGGCACGGGAGGCTCGGGCCAGCGTCCTCTACGCTCGGGGCGTGCACGAACCGGCACTACTTCGCGAGTTGGTGGTACTGCTGGCGTTTGCGGCAGCGGGCGCGGCTTTGTTCGAGCGACTGGGGCTGCCGTCCATCGCCGGTTTCCTGGTGATGGGTGCGATCGCCGGCCCCGGCGGGCTCGCCCTTGCCGCAGATCCCGAGGACGTGCGGGTGATCGCCGAGTTCGGCGTGGTCTTCCTGCTATTCGAGATCGGACTCGAGCTGCCCCTGGACAAGGTTCGGAACCTGTTGCGGACGGGTGCGCGCGCAGGAGTGCTTCAGGTCGGAGGCACACTGCTCGTGGTCGCTGCATTGGCCAGCGGGTTCGGGTTGCCAGGGCGAACGGCGCTGGCGTTGGGTGCGCTGGTTGCGATGTCGAGCACCGCGCTGGTGATCCGCATGCTGAGCGAGCGAGGTGAGATTCACGCCCCCCACGGTCAGGTCGCGGTCTCGATCCTGCTGGTCCAGGATCTCTGCATCGTTCCGTTTCTGTTGGCGATTCCACTGTTGGCGGTGGACGGTCCGGTTCACGCCTGGCCGGTGTTCGAGGCGGTGCTACGCGCAGTCATCGCCGTGGCGGCGTTCTTCGTCGTCGCTCGTTTCGTGCTGCCTCGCCTGCTTGCTGCAGCGGCAGCGGTCCGTTCGAGGGAAGTCTTCACGCTCGTAGCGGTTCTCGCGGTGATCGGCGGTGCGCTAGCCGCTGAGGGCCTTGGCCTGACCCTTGCGGTTGGCGCCTTCCTGGCGGGCCTCGTGCTCTCGAGCTCGCCTTGGGGTCCGCAGCTGATCTCGGAAGTGCTGCCCCTTCGAGGCTTGTTGCTCGGCATCTTCTTCACCGCGGTCGGCATGCTGCTCGATTTCGGAGTGGCGTGGGCCCAAGCGCCCACGGTGCTGCTACTGGTCGCGGCCGCCATCGTGCTGAAAGGCGTGATCACTGCGATTTCCGTCAGCTCGGTGATGCGCACTGGCGCGCGCATCGGGGTGCTTGCCGGCGTGGCGCTGGCCCAGACCGGGGAGTTCTCGTTCGTTCTTGCCCAGGTCGCCACGGAAGCTGGGCTGCTGGAGCCTCAACTGACCCAGGCCTTCGTGGCGGCCTCCGTCATCAGCCTGATCGCCACGCCGCTGCTGATCCGAGCCGGAGAGACCGTTGCCACGCACGTCGGCGGGGCGGCTCTGCCGGCTCCCGACCGGAGCGATGCGAAGGCCGAGCTCCGGGGTCATGCCATCGTCGTCGGCTTCGGGCTGGCCGGTCGAAACGTAGGACGCGTGCTCGAGGCCGTCGGGGTGCCTTTCGCGGCGGTGGAGGCCAACCCGGTCGCCGCCGGCGAAGCACGGAAGGGTGGCGCCCACGTGATCTGGGGAGATGCGACGCGGGTGGGTCTGCTCGAGCAATTGCATATCGAACGTGCGCGACTGCTCGTCGTTGCTGTGAACGACCCGGTGGCTACGCGCCAGGTCGTCACCCGGGCCCACGAGATCGCGCCCGATGTCGTCGTGCTGGCGCGCACGCGCTACCTGCTCGAGATCGACGAACTCGAAGCTGCAGGGGCCCACCGGGTCGTGGCGGAGGAGTTGGAGGGGACGATCGATCTGGTGGCCCAGACCCTCTACGAAGTCGAGGTGCCGCAGGGTTCGGTCGAACGCTTCTGCACCGAGCTGCGCACCGAGGGCTATGCCCAGCTGCGCCAGCCGGCAGCGCTGGCTCTCGACCCGTGGTTGAGGGAGCTCCTGGAACAGGTGTCCAGCGAGTGGATCGAGCTTCCCGACGAGTTCGAGCCGGAGCGCTCGCTGGTCGAGCTGGATCTGCGCGCGCGCACCGGTGTCAACGTGCTGGCCGTTGATCGCGGCGGCATCACGACGACGAACCCGTCACCGGACTACCGGCTACGCGGTGGTGATCGTCTGCTCGCCTTCGGCGGCGGCGAAGCCCTGGCCCGGGCGTGTTCCATCCTGGGAGTGGGTCGCGAAGCTCCCTGATAGGACTGACGGATCGCTCCAGATCAACGCAGCCGCAAGTAGCTCTCGCGGGCGATCCGCTACGGTACCGCCAAGGGGTGTGCCCTCACCGGATCCTCATCCGGAAACGCGACCCTGTGACTGCTCGTACCTGGCTCGTACCCGACCCGACCGCCCGTACCTGACCCGGAAGGACTCCGCAGTGCCCAACGCTCCTGCACCAGCTTCGGTCCGACGGCCCGCCCTCATCTGGGGGTTGTGGGCTGTATGGGTCGTGCTGTTGCTCACGCTGGTGCTCGGTGACAATCCGTTCACGGACGGAATCGCGCTGCGCGAAGCCCAGGGCAAGCGTCTGCGCCCGACGGATTATGCCACCACATACTTCTGGTGGATGGCGCTCGTCAATGTGCTTGCGCTGCCTGTCGTGCTGACAACCTGGCGCCTTTGGCAAGGCCCTGCCGAGGTACCCGACTTCCCCCGGTTCGAGGCGTCCGAACCGCGCCCGCCTCGTTGGCTCATTGCCGGGGTGCTCCTGGCCATGGCGAGCCTGGCGTTCACCGCGGCACCGCGCATGACGTATTCGCTCTGGGAAGACGAGAAGTACATGGTCGTGCGGACGATTGCAGGGGCGTACGGACTCGAACAGGACGGGAGCCTCGAGTATTCCGGTGTCGGGTGGCGGGATACATTCTTCTACTACCGCAAGCCGAACAATCACGTTCCGTATTCCGTGGTGGCGCGGCTCGCCCACGAAGGATGGTCCGCCATCACTCGTCCGCGCGACCTACGGGTGAACGAAGTCGTCGTGCGCCTGCCCGCATTGGCTGCCGCGCTGGCGGGCCTCGGAATGCTGGCATGGGCGCTCTGGCGAATCGGCTTGCCCATGGCGGCGCTCGCCGGCGCGTGGGTTCTTGCACTCCATCCCTGGTATCTCCGTTACGCCACCGAGGTTCGGGGCTACGCGTTCCTGTTGGCGCTGCTTCCGGCTCTGGTGATCGCCAGTTCGAGAGTGCTGGAACGCGGAACCTGGAGACGCTGGATCACGTTGGGTGTCGTGGAGGTGCTGCTGCTCTGGACCTATCCGGGTGCGCTCTTCGTGCTCGTGGTGGCGGCCATCTTCATCTTCGTGGAGCTGCTCCGCGCGCCGGCCGAGATCCGCGCGGTTCAACCTACCCGCTATCTCGTCACCAATGTCGTGGCTGGTCTGGCCTGGCTGCAGATGAATCTTCCGAACATGATGCAGTTCCTGCCCTACTCGGATGTCTGGAAGGGAGAAGTGACGACGCACCTGCTGCGTCACGTCGGCAGCTACCTCCTGTTCGGCATGCCGTGGTATCACAGTCGCGAGGGCTTTGTCTCGTTCCAGGATCAGCTCTCGGTTCATCCGGGCTCGACCACCTTCGTGTTGGTCGCGATCCTGGTGGTGATTCTGATCGGCATCGTCCGCATGGCGCGGCGCGGAAGCCCGAGTCTGGGTGCCCTGCTGATCCTGGTGGTTCCCGCTCCGCTCACGATCCTGCTGGCTGCAGTCCGTGGCGACCATCTGTATCCCTGGTATCTGATCCATGCCCTTCCCGGGGTTGCGATGCTGGTCGGCGCGGGAGTCACGGTTCCCGCCGCGTTTGGACCCACGGGGCGAAGGGTTGCGATGGCCATGACGCTCGGTTCGCTCGGCGTGTTCTTCGTGGCCACTCAACCGATGCGCAGTATCGTGCGTGAACGCGCGCTCCAACCCACACGGGACATGGTTCGAAGCATTCGCCCGAATCCGGATCTATTCGCTCCGGAACAGGATCGGATCCTGACCGGTGCAGTCTATGGACCGCCCCGGTACTACGATCCCCGTGTCGTGGATCTGCCGACGGCACAGGCAGTTCGCGAGATGATGGGCCGCGCCGATCGGGAAGGCCTGCCTCTATTCGTCACCTACAACCGGCCCGGACTCGCGCGACGCAGACGCCCCGAGGCTCTGGCGATGTTGGAGCGGGAGGAGTGGTTCGAGCGGGTCGGTGTCTTCGAGGGGGTCGAGCCCAAGTCCACGCACGTCGTCTATCGCTACCGACCGGGCTCTCTCGAGTCTGCCGCGGAAACCGACTAGCCCCTTCTCTACGGAGATGCAGCGGGTCGATTCCCAGGAGTCCGGCTTCCGGGGCGTGCAGTCGTCAGGGCCGGTACCAGTTCAGGGCCGGTACCAGATGGGTGAGGTGTAGGCGCGCTCCTGGATCCACCAGGGCCCCTCGATGTCCTTCGGATCCAGACCCAGGGCGAGGGCATCCCCGACGGAATGGCGAGGTGTCGGGATCTCCAATACCCGGACGTAGTAGAAGGCGTTCTGGGAGGGGTCGAAGTCCGGGTCCTCCCAGACGGTGGCAAGAGTCGGTGCACCGTGTTCGTTGGTGTAGCGGCCCGTGTTCGCATCCACTGTATTGGCGACGGCCGGAACGGCGCCCGCTGCATCCGGTACCCGATCGCCCGACCACACCAGATCGTGGACGCGCTCGTGGGTGCCATCCCCGTCGATCCAGCCTTTCACCATCTGGACCCGATCCAGGTGAGCGCTCTTCGGGTCCTTGGCCGCATGGACGAGGAACCGGGGCCCGCCCGTGCCCGCGCGGGTACGGAGATCGGCCCCCATCGGGACACCTCCGGCGTAGCCGATTTCGGCCACCTGGGGAGCCTCCGCGTCGGCTGCGCCGAAGCCCCAGCCTCCGAACACCCGTACGATGATCCGCGGGCCGGTCGTGGCATACACTTCCTTGCGTCTGAAGGCCTGCAGGATCGCATCCCGGGAGTTTTCGGGAGCCCAGACCGCCGCCAATCCGGAAGCGGACATCGACCACCCGTTCGGGCCGCCATCGTTGCGCCAACTCGCCAGCTTGTTTTCAGGGGTCGAATCGCGGGCCATCTTGCCCCAGAAGTTCGGCTCCTCCGCGGACGGTAGGCCCGTGTGCGCGTCGGTCGAGCCGATCAGCCCAAAGCGGTAGGGGTTGAATCCGATCTTTTCTTCGATCGCAAGGCCTCGAAGCAGTGCGCTGCGCACGTAGTCGCCAGCTGCAGCCTCGTACGATGGCGGGTTCTGCTCGATGTAGTGGGTATAGGTCTCGAAGTCTGCGAAGGGGTCGTCCGGCGAAACAGCCGGATGGGTTTCCGAGTCGCCCTTGATCTGCGTCGCCTCGACGACCGGCTCCCAGCGCGCGCGGGTCTGCGCGTATTCCGGGCCGATCGGCTCCCCGCGCAGGGAAGTCTCGTCGAACATGTAGCCCTTGGAGATGTTCGAGTTGTGCGGGATCGCGACGAACTCCGCACGGGTCCGCTTCGAGGTCTCGTCGAGCCAGTTCCAGAGATCTTCCGGATACATGCTGTCCGCAGAACTCCACGGTTGGTACTGGGAGGCGATACTCGCATCGCTGCTGGTGAAGACGACCCTATGCAGATTTGCGCCCGCCGGGATCGAACTCCACTCCCAGCCGATCAGCGCCGTGAACGTTCCAGGCTGGTTGTGCGCGTCCGCAATCTGGATCGCCTCCTGCCATGTCGTCCGCTGCATCAGTTCGAAGTTCGGGATTGGACTCGACGGTGGGTTGTCCGCTGCAGCCCTGACGTCCTGGGTATCGGGAAGCAGCGAATTGAAGAGCGCCCCTCCTTCGTCGTCCTCGGCTACACCCCGGATCAACTTCTCGGCTCGCCAGGCAATGAACCGGTCGAGAAGGCCGAGCCCCTCCCTGGGTATGCCCTTCTCGACGATGTGGCGGATCACGCCGAGGTACTCCGCGTGGTCGGCGATGACCAGGAAGTCGAGTGGGGTCTCGATCTGCACACGAGCCCGATGGAAGGGGTGGACCACCGGCAGGCCCTTGGCGTAGCGATACGCCGTCGCGGGATCCGCGGTCATGTTGCGGTTCAGGTAGGCGTCGAATGAGTTGCTCGTGTGTAGGTGCGTGTCGCCCCACAGGAGCTGATTGGGCTCGGCCGCCACCGGCACGACGAACAGGATTGTGATGAGGATGGAGACCGAAACGCGCATGAAGCCCCTCCTTCGCCATACTGCGAAGCAGGCAGCGTACGCCGGATGGCCCGAGAATTCACACACAACGCAATAGGGCGTTGCGTTCAGGAGCGGACCGCATCTTTCCTCAGATCGAGAGTGGCAGTTCGAGGTGCTCTGCGTAGATGAAGTCGCGGTGCTCGAGCAGGGCCGGGTCGAGGGCTCTGGCGGTTGCGTCATCGAGATGCTCGAAGGCCGGACGCATGGCTTCAGGCATTGGGCAATGTTCGGGTGGGAGTGGATTGAAGAGCGCCATGAACGTTGCGCTGTAGATGTCGACGGCGGATAGGGATGTACCGATCAAGTACCGGGACCCTTCTGCCAGCTGAGTGCGGAGGCGCCTGCCTAGCAGGTCCAGGATGTCGATGGTGCGGGCAGAATAGAGCTCGCCCTCCTCAGGCCGGTAGCCGTACTTGTCGCCGAGGTACCGGGCGACGGGCTTCGGGAAGCCCGGGCTGCCATTCAGGCCCGAGTGCACGCCCGAGTTCCGGCGGCACCAGCCGAGTCCCATTTCGCCGCAGATCTCGTGGGCAAGGCCAAAGGCGAGGGCGCGGTCAGCAGGGTCGGCAGGTAGGAGCGCCGGGCTGGGTGCGAGCCGCTCTGCAAGCAGCAGGATTTCAGCCCAGCCGTTGCGTGGTGCCTCCTGCTCGTAGATCGCAACCGGGCCGCTGCGCTGGCCGGTCCAATCCGCCATCGCGGAGTTTGCCTGATCGAGCTTCACCGCCGCCCAAGGGATCTGTTTTACATGCAAGATGCCCTTGGCCGCTTCGCCCCAAGGGCTCGGGACACCCATCACGACCACCATCCGCAGGCCATCTCGGGCCCTCGCATCCTCGAACTCCACGTAGTCGAACGGCATCCCGATCCTCCTGGTCCAAAATTGGCATGAAGTGTGCCAATTCTACAGAACGCGGGGCTCGATGGGTCAGAAAAACCCGAGACTGCCCCCTACCGCTGTGAGCCAGAGGTGTCAGGATCTGCCCACAGCGGATCGACGCACCACTACACAGAACACTACGAGGGCCCCCATGAGTTCCGACGCACCCACCTCCCACAAACGTCTCCTCTCCTGGGTCGAGGAAATCGCTGCCCTGACCCAGCCCGATGCCATTCGTTGGTGCGATGGATCCCAGGCCGAGTACGACGAAATGTTCGGGTTGATGTTGGCCAGCGGCACCGCCCGGCGCCTCGACGAAAAAAAGCGGCCCGGAAGTTACCTGGTGCTCTCGGATCCCGCGGATGTGGCCCGGGTCGAGGATCGCACGTACATCTGCTGCGAGAAGGAAGCGGATGCCGGCCCGACCAACAATTGGTGCGATCCGGCGGAGATGAAGGAGACCCTGCGCGGCTTCTTCAAGGGCTCGATGCGCGGACGTACCCTGTACGTCATTCCGTTCTCGATGGGTCCGATCGGTTCTCCCATCGCCCACATCGGAGTACAGCTCTCGGATTCGCCCTACGTCGTGGCCAATATGCGCATCATGACCCGGATGGGCGCCCCGGTGCTGAAGGCACTCGGAGACGACGGCGCTTTCGTGCCCTGTCTGCACTCGGTCGGTCACCCGCTCGAAGCCGGCCAGGCCGACGTGCCCTGGCCTTGCAACGGCGACAACAAGTACATCGTGCACTTCCCGGAGACCCGCGAGATCTGGAGCTTCGGTTCGGGCTACGGTGGCAATGCACTGCTCGGCAAGAAGTGCTTTGCGCTGCGCATTGCGAGTACGATGGCCCGTGACGAGGGCTGGATGGCCGAGCACATGCTGATCCTGAAGCTCACTTCGCCCGAGAGCGAAGTGCGTTTCGTGGCCGCGGCCTTCCCGAGTGCCTGCGGCAAGACCAATCTGGCGATGATGAACCCGACCCTCCCCGGTTGGAAGGTCGAGTGTGTCGGTGATGACATTGCCTGGATGAAGTTCCGCGACGACGGCCAGCTCTACGCGATCAACCCGGAGGCCGGTTTCTTTGGCGTGGCACCGGGCACGAGCATGGATTCGAACCCGAACGCGATGCTCAGCCTTGCCAAGGACAGCATCTTCACCAATGTCGGGGTGACCGACGACGGCGATGTCTGGTGGGAAGAGATGAGCGCGACGCCCGCTCATCTCACTGATTGGCATGGCAAGGACTGGACGCCGGACAGCGATTCGCCTGCGGCCCACCCGAATGCCCGCTTTACCGCCCCTGCGAGCCAATGTCCGGTGATGGCCTCCGAGTGGGAGGACCCGAAGGGCGTGCCGATCAGTGCAATTCTGTTCGGTGGCCGCCGTGCCACCGTGGTGCCGCTGGTGCACGAGGCACGGGATTGGCAGCATGGCACGTTCCTGGGCTCGATCATGTCCAGCGAGAAGACGGCTGCCGCCGCCGGCAAGGTGGGCGGGCTGCGTCGCGATCCGATGGCCATGCTGCCCTTCTGCGGGTACAACATGGCCGACTACTGGAATCACTGGCTCGAAATCGGCAACCACGCCGGTGCGAAGCTGCCCCAGATCTTCTACGTCAACTGGTTCCGCAAGAGTTCGGGTGGTGACTTCCTCTGGCCCGGCTTTGGCGAAAACGGTCGCGTACTGAAGTGGGTCTTCGAGCGCACTACCGGCAAGACCGACGGTCAGCAGACCCCGATCGGAACCGTGCCGGCCCCGGGCGAGCTCGATCTCAGTGGCCTCGCACTCGATGAAGAAGACCTCGCCGAGCTGCTGGCCGTGGACATCGAAGGCTGGATCGCAGAGATTCCGCCGATCCGCGAGTACTACAAGCAGTTCGGCGCGCGGGTTCCCGCCGAGCTGGAAAAGCAGCTCGACGCCCTCGAAGCCCGCCTGAAGTCCGCAAGGGATTAAGAAGCGGCCCCGTTTCTGATGATTCTCAAGCGTTCTCGTCCGGAATCGGAGTGAAGCGCTCCAGCACCTCTGGCGGAACTCGTCGGGGGCGCAGCGAGCCCAGGTCGACGAACGCCCATTCCATTCGGCAGTGTACGAGCTCCCTGCCATCGGCAGCGAGGAAACGTGCCCGACGTATCGAGCGGGCTGCACGCATCTGAACCACCCAGGTCTGCTCCACGATTTCGTCGCCGAGCACGGCGGAACGCAGGTACTCGATTTCGTGCCGCCGCGCGACCCAGACGCAGCCGATCCGACGATAGGCCGGCATGTCGAGGCCCAGGGATGCGGAATGGGCCATTGCCAGCTCGACTGCAAAGCCCAGCCAGACCACGTTGTTGACGTGATCGAGCTCGTCGATGTCAGCGGGTGTGATCACCCGGCGGCGCTGAAAGCACCCCACCGGTGCGGTCGCCTGAGCCTGGTCGTGCAGTCGGGTCTCCTTCAGGGTAGGTTCCGCACGATACTGCTTGATCTGTCCCGAAGGCGAGCGCAGACAGGAAACGCCATGGCCCACTTGCATCTCTTGAGTCGCAGGGAGTTCGGTCAGCTGGCCGCCGCCGGGGCTGTTGCCGCGTTGCTGCCCGAGGCGAGCCGCTCGCAGAACGGGCCCGCGAGTATCTCCGCGTTGCGCGGTCCGGCGCCGGTGGCCGTCGCCGGCGTGGCGCGGGGCGCACCTGCGGAGGAAACCCATCGGGCGGTTCGCGCTGCGGCGCTGGCAGCCACGGATTTCGCCTGGCTCTCTCGCGGCGATACGGTGCTGATCAAGCCCGTCTGCAACTCGGGGAATGTCTACCCCGCGACGACGGATCCGTGGGCTGTCTACGAAATGATCCGCCTCTTGAAGGAGCGGGGTGCCGGCCGGGTGATCGTGGCGGACATGGCGGGCGTGCAGTTCGTCCGTTTCCACCCGGACAGTTTGCACGGGAGCACCCGCGCGTTGATGGAAAGCAATGGGCTTGCGAAGGCCACCGAGCAGGCGGGCGGCGAGCTGCATGCGTTCGAGGAAGCGGGCTGGGATGGCTTCTTCGAGGACACTCCGGTTGCGGAAGGATCCTGGAAGGCTCCGGTCATGTTGCCGACCATCTTGACCGAGGTCGACCATGTCGTGCTGATGCCCCGCGTTGCGCGCCATTTGTTGGCGGGAAGCACCCTCGGTCTCAAGGCGGCCGTCGGCTGGTGGCGACATGATTCGCGCCTCGAGTACCACCGCGATGCGGGATCATTCGCAGAGAAGACCGCCGATGCGAATACCGTGCGCACAGTCGCCGACAAACAGCGGCTCGTGCTCAGCTCCGCGACCCGGGTGATGACGACATTCGGTCCCGATGCCGGACACGTGGCTGAGCCCGAGACCGGTATCGTCTTCGCAAGCGCGGACCTGGTGGCTCACGACATGGTCGCAATGGCTTGGCTGCTCGAACACCGGGCGGCGATGGATCCTTCGCAGCGCGATGGCGCCTTCGACGACCCGAACAGCTCTGCGACCATGGCGAACCTCGCAAATCGGATGGTCGTCGGCTGGCTCGGCGGCTTTGGCGCTGCACTGGGGGCCGAGCGCCTCCGCCCCCATGACCTGGAGCGCATCGAGGATGACCGGGTGCTGGCCCGGGCCTTCGCCACCGGGGGGCGGCCAACGCTCGAACTCGTTCCCGCAGACGACTCGCTGCCCGAGCAGGTCCGGGCGCAACTCGTGGCCAGGACGAGCTAGCACCCGCGGCGCTCCGACGTCGTGAAGTTCAGCTGGCCCGCCGAGCGGATTCCGTTGCTAGACAACCATCCTCAGGTACATCCGCGCGTCGTCCCGCGAGGGGTCGGTTGCCAGCACCTCGTTCCAGGCCGTGCGAGCCTCGTTGGTACGGCCGAGCGTGTAGCAGGTGAGGCCGAGCTGGACGCGGGCTTCCAGGTAGTCCGGGCTCACCCTCAGGATGCGCCGGAATTCGGCCAGGCTCTGGCTCGGTAGGCCCGCTTCGCGCAGCGCGATGCCCAGCTGGTAGCGGATGTCGTGAAAGCCCGGCGCCCGGTCGAGCGCTTTGCGGTAGGCGTCCACGGACTCGCGCCAATCGCCGACTTCGGCGTAGGCATCGCCGATTGCAGAGTGCAGATTGGCGAGCTTGGCGCGGGTCGTCGCGTCGACACGTTCCGCGCCTTCGTTGCGGAGGGGCTCGTCGGCGGTCCGTTCGATCAGAGTGCGGGATTCATCGTACATCCCGCGCTGCTCGTAGACTCCAGCCAGCGCGAGCACGGCCTCCGAGTAGCCGGGGTTGATCGCCAGGGCCCGCTCGAACGAGCTGGTCGCCGGCTCCAGCGCTCCCTGGCGCTCGTGGAGCATGCCCACCATGTAGTGGACGTCTGCAAACCTGGGTCGGCTCTCTAGAAGGGGTCGAAAGGCCCGCAAAGCGCCCGCGTCATCACCGGATTGGAAGCACTGACGCCCGAGCAGGTAGGTTTCTCGCTCATCGGCCGTCATGCGGCTGCCGTGCCGCATGGCCATGCTAGTTCGCGGCCGGCAGGAGATCCTGGGCGGCCCTGGCCACGTCGCTGCCGTCGTAGTTCTCCAGCAAGACTTCGAAGATCTGGGTGGCCTTGTCGTTTCGGTTCAGTTTCTGGTAGCAGACGCCCAGCTTGTAGAGCGCGTCCGCGTCCAGACCCAGCCCCGGGTACTCGTTCAGCACGGAGCGGTAGCGGTTCGCCGCACTCTGGTGCTCGCCCTGTTCGAAGTAGAAATCGCCGATGCCCATCACGTGGATGCCGAGGCGTGTGCGGAGATCCTTCCAGAGGACCTCCGCTTCGCTCGCTTCCGGCGCATACGGGAAGCGGGTGATCACCGCGTCGAGTTGGTTCAGCGCGTCGCGTGTTGCCGTCTGGTCCCGACCCGGCTCGCGACTCTGGTTCTGGTGGCAACGGGCTGCCTGCAACAGTGCGTAGGGCACGGCCCGATGGTCCGGGTGCAGCTCCGCAAAATCCCGGAAGTAGGTGAGGGCCTCTTCCCAGGCCTCCTGTTGGAAGAATGCGTCGGCGATCCTCAGCTCTGCGTCGGCCACGAGGTCGCTGTAGGGGTAGTTGTCGATGACGTCCTGGAACTTCTGGATCGCGCCGGAGTAGTCCGTCAAATCGATCGACAGGAAGCTCCGGTGATTGGAGAGAAGTTCATCACCTTCCTGGAAGAGTTGCTCCGCGGTTGGCATCTCCTCGAAATCCGCACTCGTCGTCGAAGCGCAGCCTGATAGGCCGGAGAGCAGCAGCGCCAGCATCCCGAGCTGGGAGCAATGAACCATCCATCGAACACACCGTACACGCCGCATGCGATACACCCCCGAAAGGTCGCCCGGAAGATCCCCGGTTTCGAAGGGTTTTCCGGAAGGCACCGGCAACCTACCTGAAGCTCTGCGGCGATGTCAATTTGCTAGGGTCCGCGACCTCACCATCTTGTCGTACCTTTTGCCCCCGGGGGATTCCATGGTCCATTCATCGATGAAGAACTTGCAACATGATCGCCGCCTTCAAGGCCGGCCGGGCTGGATAGAACCCGAGAGTTTCCAGAAGCACCTGGAAGAACTCCCCGATGTGACAGACAAAGGGGAGGTCGTCGGCGATGAAGCGGAGCCTCCCGCGCCCCAACGCGCCCCTTTCGAGCCCCCCGCACCCAGCTCGGAGTTCCAGTCGACCGAGGCCCCGGCACCCAGCTCGGGGTTCCCGTCGACGGATCGCTAGCGGGCGTCGTCGTCGATGATCAAGTCCCAATTCGGCGAGGGGCTCGATGAGCGGATTCATCGGATCTTCCCGTTCCTCTTCGTCCGGCCGATCGATCCCAACCTCCTCTCGGTCCTTGGAGTATTGGTGTCGTTTGGCGGTGCCTGGGCGTGGTCGGAGGGTCAGTTCCGGCTGGGGGCCTTCATCGTGCTGCTGGGGGGCTGCTTCGATCTGGTCGACGGCGTGGTTGCGCGACACAATCACAGCTCGAGCCGTTTCGGTGCGTTCCTGGATTCGACCCTCGATCGGGTCGTCGATGGCGCGTTGCTGCTCGCATTGCTGATGTACTATGCGCGTCAGGATGCGTTCGGGCTGGCCTGGATTGCCGGAGTTGCACTGGTTGCGACCCAACTGGTCTCGTATACGAAGGCCCGCGCCGAGTCCGTGGTGCCGGACTTCAAGGGCGGTATTCTCGAACGGGCCGAACGAGTGGTGATCCTGGTTGCCGGGGCTTTGTTCGGGCTGATGCCCATCGCAGTCGGAGTGGTGGCTGCGGGCTCGACCTGGACTGCTGGCCAGCGCATCCTGATTGCAAGGCGCCGTATGGCTGAGCTCCCGGTCGAGCAGGGCGCCGAATCAGAGCTTCCGACCGCGGAGAACGCCTGAGGAGGAACGGCATGTCCGATGAAGCGTCCGAGGAAAAGGGTTTCAAGATCGTTGATCGGCGCGGAGAGGAGACCGACGCGCCGAGTCCCCAGCCGGCGGATGAACCGCCCGGCCCCGCGGATCTCCCTGGAATCGATTTTGCGAGCTTCAGCCTGTCGTTGGCGACTTCGGCGCTCTACCACATGGGGCTGGTCGCCGATCCGGAGACCGGCAAGCCAAGCGAGCCGAACCTTCCGGTGGCGCGTCAGACGATCGACACCCTGGAGATGCTCCAGAGCAAGACCCAGGGCAACCTGACGGAGGAGGAGCAGGGGCTGCTCGTGAACCTCCTGACGGAGCTTCGCATGCGGTTCGTCGAAGCCGCGAAATGAAGCTCCGTGCGCCGGCCAAGATCAACCTCGGCCTGCGCATCCTCGGGTGTCGCGACGACGGCTACCACCTGCTCGACAGTGTGTTCCTCCCATTGGAATGGGCGGATGAGCTCGAGTTGACGGACGCGCCCCCCGGGGAGTTGCACTTCGAACTGGCCGGACAGCCCCAGCCCGACGTTCCATCCGGCTCGGAGAACCTGGTCGTCCGCGCGGCCCGCGCGTTTCGCGCGGCTGCCGGCCCTGGGCCGGGTGTGGCTCTTCGGCTGGAGAAGCAGCTCCCCTCTGGGGCCGGGCTGGGTGGAGGTTCGAGCGATGCCGCTGCCGCTCTCCGCGGCCTGGCCGCTCGGGAGCCCGAGGCGCTGTCCAGTCAGGAGCTGGCCAAGCTGGCCCTCGAGCTGGGAGCGGATGTGCCGTTCTTCCTGGACCCGCGGCCCGCCGTCGTGACCGGGATCGGAGAGCGCATCGAGCCGCTGGCGGGGATTCGCCCGCTCTCGTTGCTGTTGGTTCGGGCCGGCGCTCCGCTGGCCACCTCAGAGGTGTTTCGAGCCTTCGATCTCTCCCGGCCGGTACCGGCGACGACTCCTTCGTTGACGCCCGAAGGGGCAGAACCTACGATCCGCCCGCTCTGGACCCTACGGGAAGAAGGGGGTCTCGTCCGGGCAGGCCCGCAGCTACGTGGCCTCCTGCACAATGACCTCGAGCCGGTGGCCGGCTCTCTTCGTCCCGAAATCGGCCAGCTGCAAAAGGAGATCGAGGAGAGCGGAGCCTTGGCTGCCGCGATGTCCGGAAGCGGGCCCGTCGTCTACGGCCTGTTCGAGGACAGGGACCGCGCCGAAGCAGCAGCGGTCCGGATCAGGAAACGAAAGCAGATCAGAGTCACGGTGACGCGTACACTCGCTTCCCCCTGACGGGTCGCCAACCAATTTTTATCGCCAACCAAATTTGTTTGGGGCGTCGCCAAATGGTAAGGCAGCGGCCTTTGGAGCCGCCATTTGCAGGTTCGAATCCTGCCGCCCCAGCCATCCATCGGAATCCCCCCACATCGAGGGAGACAAACTCGTGGCCGAAAACGCACTCGCAGCGGAACTCCGCACCAGCTCAGGGAAAGGTGTGGCCCGCAAGCTTCGCGCTGCCGGCCGCATTCCGGCCGTGTTGTATGGCCGGGGATCGGGGAATGCCATCCTCACCATCGACCCGAAAGCCCTCGACGATGTGCTCCATCAGAGCGGCGCTGGGCGCAATACCCTGATCAGTCTGGGCGTGGACGGGGCGACCCACACCGTGCTCTTGAAGGATCTGCAGCGCGATCCGATCGGCGGCGAGTCCCTGCACGCGGACTTCCTGCGGATCGATCTCTCGAAGACGGTCGAGGTGACCGTTCCGATGCACTTCATTGGCAAGGCGATCGGAACCGATTTCGGCGGAATCATGGACCATCCGGTCCGCGAACTGCTGATCGAGTGCCTGCCCGCGGCGATTCCCGAGTTCGTCGAGGTGGAGATTTCGGCGCTCGAGGTCGGCCAGACCCTGCACGTGAACGATGTGACTCTCGCCGAGGGTCTCGTCTGCAAGACGGAGGGAGATCTGGCCGTGGCGATCTGCGCCCTGCCGGCAGCCGAGGAAGAGGAAGCTCCCGCCGAGGAGGTCGAGGGTGCCGAAGATGCCGCGACCGAGGAAGCAGCGGCGTCCGATACTCCGGCGGATGGCGACGGAGACGCCTAGCTTGGCCCCCGGAGTGGGGGGATGAAGCTCGTCGTCGGGTTGGGCAACCCAGGCGATCGGTATCGCGGTACCCGCCACAACGCGGGATTCCGGGTGGCGTCGTTCCTGGCCGCGCGCGCGGGCATCGCGCTCGAGCCGATGCGTTTCATGGGGCGTTTTGGCAAAGGTCGGGTGGCCGGCGAAGCGGTTGCGCTGCTGCTGCCCGAGACCTGGATGAATCGTTCGGGAGAGGCCGTGGCCCAGGCACTGAAGGGTCTGGACCTCGAGCAGCCGGAACATGACCTGCTGATCGTGCTCGACGATCTCGACCTGCCGCTCGGCCGACTCCGGCTGCGGCCGCAAGGCAGCGACGGCGGGCAGCGCGGCCTTCGAGATATCATCCGGGCGCTCGGAACCGAGGCTGTGCCACGCCTCCGGTTCGGTGTGGGTCGCCCACCGGCGCATGTCGACCCGGTCGACTGGGTTCTCCAGCCGTTTTGCGAAGACGAAGAGGGGCTGCTGCGGAAGGCTGTTCCTCGGGCAGCCGACGCAGCCCAGTGTTTTCTGACCCAGGGCATCGAGGAGGCCATGGATGGCTTCAATGGCCCGTTTCCGGATCCGGCATTGGCTCCTCTCGAGCGGTAGCTGGGGGGGGGGCACTTCGCACACCTCGGGGGTTCGTCGCCAGCAGGCCAGACGCGGGCTGACGCACTGCGACGACCAACCGGAACCGGTACAGTGCGGCGAATCCCGCGATTTCGGCCACCCGAGTACCCGAGTCCCCGCGTCCCATGTCCGATCCCACGTCACCGCCTACGCCTCGACCCAACCGATCGGTCAAGCTCGCCGAGCGAATGGCGCAACCGTTCGTCCGGTTCATGGAACTCGAAGTTTCGAGTGCCATCCTGCTGCTGGTCGGTTCGGTCGTGGCGCTGATCTGGGCGAACTCTCCATGGGGCGCTTCCTATGCGCACTTCTGGCACACCCCGCTCAGCCTTCAGTTGGGCGACCTCATTGGTCTGGAGCTTTCCCTCGCGCATTGGGTGAACGACGGGTTGATGGCGGTTTTCTTCTTCGTCGTCGGCATGGAGATCAAGCGGGAGTTGGTCGAAGGCGAGCTATCGAGCCGCAGCCGTGCGCTGCTGCCGATCCTCGCCGCTCTCGGAGGCATGGTCGTTCCGGCGGGAATCTACGCATATTTTCACGCGGGGGGGGTCGCGGCCCACGGTTGGGGCATCCCGATGGCGACCGATATCGCCTTCGCGGTTGCAGCCCTCTCGGTGCTGGGGCCTCGGGTACCGCCGAGCTTGCGCATCTTCTTGCTGGCATTGGCCATCGTCGACGATCTCGGCGCGATCGCGGTGATTGCCGTTTTCTACACCGCGGAGATCCACCTGAGTTCATTGGGGTTGGCCGCCGGCGGGATGGTGTTCTGTGTGCTGATGAACAAGGCCGGTATCCGCTCGTTCCTGCCCTACCTGGTGGTCGGCTGCTTCGTCTGGTTCGAGACCCATCATTCCGGAGTCCATGCCACGATCGCTGGAGTCCTGCTCGGCTTCCTGACACCGTGTTCGGTGGATGAAGACGACCACGAGAGCCTGATCGAACGCAGTCGCCATGCATTGGAGCGCATGCGTGAAGTGCTTGTGGGTGTTCACGAGACGCCCGATCCGGTGGATCACGGAGGCCACGCGAGGCATCACGCGGGCCGTCAGCTCTCGGATCTGGCGCGGAACTCGATTTCACCCCTCGACTACCTGGTGAACGTGCTCGAGCGTCCTGTGGCCTTCGTCATCATGCCGATCTTCGCGCTTGCGAATGCGGGGGTGGTTCTCGATACCTCGACGCTCGGAGAGCCGATGGCCCTCAGCGTGGCCTGGGCCGTCGCCCTTGGCCTCGTCGTGGGCAAGCCGATCGGGGTGACCTTGTTCTCGTGGCTGGCCGTTCGCAGCGGTCTGGCCGAGTTGCCTCGGGGCGTGAACTGGGGAATGGTCGCTGCCACCGGGGTGCTCGCGGGCATCGGCTTCACCGTGGCGCTCTTCGTCACGGCGCTGGCATTCGACGATTCGACGCACATCGCCGGCTCGAAGATCGGCATTCTGGCCGGCTCTGTGGTGGCTACCGCGGCCGGCCTGGTCTTGCTGGCCCGCTCCTTGCCCAAGCCGGGAACCAAGTAGCCGGATTGTCCCAGGATTGTCCGGTATAGCCATGCGAAATTTCATCGCAATTGGTCGGATCATTCACGATTGAGTGGGTATTGATCCCCGACTATCCTGACGGGCGATGATCGACCTCCAGATTGAGCGCAGCGGGGACAGGGGCGTCGGGGTTCCTGTCTACCTCCAGATCGCCGGGCAGATCCGCGATCGGGTCGTCGCGGGAGCGCTCGCTCCCGGGGACCGCTTGCCGCCCATCCGGGAGCTGGCGAAAAACCTGGGGGTGAACCGGGATACGGTCAGCACGGCCTACGAGACGCTGGCCGCTGAGGGGGTGATCGACGCGCGGGTAGGGCGGGGAACGTTCGTTCGCGGGCTGCGGCCTCGCACCGGCAAGCCCACGTTGCCGGTCGAGACGAGGCTTGCGGTCGTGACCCAGCGGCTACTCGATCACGAGCGCGCCCGGGTGGCCTATGGCGACACCGGGAATGCGATCCAGCTCCAGGCGCTCAAACCGGACCCGTCGTTGTTTCCCGTTGAGGCGTTCCGTCGGGCGCTGAACCGCACCTTCATGACCCAGGGTCCGGAGCTACTCGACTACGGCGATCCCCGGGGCGATCCGGGCCTGCGCGGGGCGGTGGCCGAGCGGCTGCGGGCGGTGGGCACCCGCGTGCACGGCGACCAGATCGTTCTTTGCCAGGGGGCGAGCCAGGCCATCTCCCTCGGGTTGCGGCTCTTCGCCGATGCCGGGGACACGGTGGCCGTGGAAGAGCCGACGTATCAGAACGCACTGGCGGCCGCGATCGGCCTGGGGATCCAGGTCGTGCCCGTTCCGATGCGCAAGGACGGTGCGGATCTAGACGCGCTCGACCGCAGCCTGAGTCGTCCGGAGGTGAAGCTCTTCTACACGATTCCGACATTCCACAATCCGATGGGCACGACCACGGATCTGGTTCACCGCAAGGAACTGCTGGATATCGCGAGCCGTCACGGCAAGCCCGTGCTCGAGGACGCGTACGAGATGGATCTGCGCTTCACCGGCCGCCCCGTTCCTTCGTTGATGGCGCTCGACGAGGAAGGGTTGGTCGTGCAACTGCTCTCGTTCTCGAAATCGCTCTTTCCGGGCCTGCGCTGCGGGGCGGTGGTCGGACGCGGGCGCCACGTCGATGGCCTGCTCGCGCTGCGCCACGCTGCGGATCTGGGCGGTGCCTTGCCGCTCCAGGCGGCCCTCGCCGACTTCCTGCGCAGCGGTGCCTACGATCGGCATCTGGCCACGCTGCGGCGCAAGCTTCGAGAGCGACGTGACGCACTGATGGAAAGCCTCGAGGCGGAGATGCCCGAGGGCACCCAGTGGCAGCGCCCGGAAGGCGGCTACCAGGTCTGGGTCGAGCTGCCCGTGCCTCTCGATACCCGCGAGCTGTTCGCCGATGCGCTGCGCGCAGGCGTGTTGATTGCGCCCGGTTTCCAGTTCCTGCACGATGGCCGGGCTTCGCGCGGAATGCGGCTCTCGATCGGGCTCTCCAACTCCGGGGAGATCCGCCGCGGCATTGCGTTGCTGGGCGCGCTGGTCCGGGAGCGGCTGGGTGCCCGAAATGCCCATCGTGCGCAGGTGCACGTCTGATTCACTGGTTATTGACTGACCCGATTCGATCCGAATCGACCCAACCCCAAGGAGGGAACCCCCATGAGCAATGACAACGAGGGCCGGCAGAACGCCGAGACCTATGAGCTGAAAGTTGGCCTGGCCGAGATGATGAAGGGCGGCGTGATCATGGATGTGACCACGCCGGATCAGGCCAAGATCGCCGAGCAATCCGGTGCAGTCGCGGTCATGGCGCTCGAGCGCGTGCCCGCGGACATTCGCGCCGAGGGTGGCGTGGCGCGGATGTGCGCGATCCAGATCATCGAAGGCATCCAGAAGCAGGTGTCGATTCCGGTGATGGCGAAGGTGCGCATCGGCCACTTTGCCGAGGCCCAGGTGCTCGATGCCCTGGGCGTCGATTTCATCGACGAGAGCGAGGTCCTGACACCTGCCGACGACACCCACCACATCGACAAGGCCCCGTTCCGTTCACCCTTCGTCTGTGGCGCGCGTAACGTCGGTGAGGCGTTGCGACGGATCGGTGAGGGAGCCGCAATGATCCGCACCAAAGGCGAAGCGGGCAGTGGCAACATCGTCGAGGCGGTGCGGCACCTGCGTCAGGTGAACGGCGACATTCGCGCCATCCAGGCCCTGCGGGTGGAAGAGCTGGCGACCCGGGCCAAGGAGCTGGGCGCACCGGTCGATCTCGTCCGCTACGTGCACGAACACGGCAAGCTACCGGTGCCGAACTTTGCGGCCGGGGGTATCGCGACGCCCGCCGATGCCGCGCTGTGCATGAGCCTGGGTGCCGAGGCGGTGTTCGTGGGCTCTGGAATCTTCAAGAGCGAAGATCCGGAGAGCCGCGCCCGGGCTTGCGTGCACGCCACCACCCACTGGCAGGAGCCCGCCGAGGTGCTGAATGCCTCCCGGGGGCTCGGCAAGGCCATGGAGGGGATCGAGATGGAGACCCTCGACGAGAGCGAGCGCCTGGCCAATCGGGGTTGGTAGGAGAAGGGGCTGGAAGGAGAGTCATGTGACGTCTCGGGTTGGCATCCTGGCGATCCAGGGTGATGTGGAGGCCCACGCACGCGCCCTCCGAAGTGCTGGAGCCCAGGCCGTCCCGGTCCTTCGCGAGAAGGATCTGGACGGCCTGGCCGCATTGATCCTGCCTGGAGGCGAGAGCACGACGATCTCCAAGGGGATGGACCGGCTGGCGTTGTGGGAGCCGGTACGCGAGTTCGCTGCTTCGGGCCGTCCAGTGCTCGGCACGTGTGCCGGAGCGATCCTGTTGGCGCGCGCGGTGAGGCACCATCCGGTCCCGACCCTGGGCCTGCTCGACGCATTGGCGGTGCGAAACGCCTACGGCACCCAGGTCGATTCCTTCGCAGTCCAGGTGGATCAAGGCGCGAAGGAGGGCCTCGAGGGCCTGCGCTGCGTCTTCATCCGCGCTCCCCAGCTGGAAGACCTTGGCGCCGACGTCGAGATCCTGGCGCAGGTCGAAGGCCGCCCGGTCCTCGTCCGCCAAGCCAACCTGTGGGCCGCCACCTTCCACCCAGAACTCACCCCCGACCCCCGCCTCCACCAACTCCTCCTCCTCCCCACGGGGCCCCCAACCCAAGCCGTCAAGCAAGGTGTTAAGCAAGGGGCCGGTTCCATCTGTTAAGATGCCGGCCCTGATGACCGGCGGGGGTGTATCTGCTACCCCTCCGGCCTTTCGAAATCACCTCGGTCCCCGCTACGACGCCCGCCGCCCGCGGCAGGTGTCGGATGAGCGGGGGCACACCGCGGCCCTCTGGCGCGCGGGCGACCAAGGGGAGGAATATGCGGGAATACGAGACGACGTTCATCGTCCAGCCCGAGATTACTGACGAGGGCTGCACCGAGTTGCTCGGACGAGTCGACGCAGTTCTGGAGCGCGAGGGAGCCAGCCGGCTCCTGCACGACGACCAGGGCAAGCGGAGGCTGGCTTACGAGATCCGCAAGTTCCAGAAGGGCCGGTACGTGACGACCTACTTCCTGGATGAGGGCAAGGCAGTAGCCCCCCTCGAGCGGGTTCTGCGGCTCGACGAATCAGTGCTGCGGTTCCTGACCGTCCAGCGAACGGACTCTGTGACCGACGTCGACGCGCGCAAAGCCCAAGCTGCGGAAGAGGAGCGGATCCGAGCCGAGCGGGCCCGGGAGCGCGCCGAGCGTGAGGCTGAGGAGGAGCGCGCCCGCGAGGCCGCAGCGGCCGCTGCAGCGCCGCCGCCCCAGGAGGCCAGCGCGGCTCCGGAAGCCAGCGAGGCCGCTCCTTCGGAGGAAGCCGCACCCGCGGAGGGCGAATCCACCGAGGTTGCAGCCGCACCCGCGGAGGGCGAATCCACCGAGGTTGCAGCCGCACCCGCGACAGCGCCGGAACCGACGGAAGCATCAGCACCGAACGAAACCCCGGCTGAAAGCGAGCCCAAGACCGAGGAGACGGCAGGATGAGCGACGATCCGAACGCCCCGCACTCGCCCCCGACCGACGGCCCGCGCAACGACGGAGGCCACCGAAGCGACGGCCCGCGCAGCGACGGAGGCCACCGAAGCGACGGCCCGCGCAGCGACGGAGGCTACCGAAGCGACGGCCCGCGCGGCGACGGAGGCTACCGAAGCGACGGCCCGCGTGATGACGATGGATTCCGCGGTGGGGGAGGTCGCCCTGGAGGCGGCTTCCGCCGCGACGGTGAACGCCGCGAACGGGGGCCGATGAGCGTGAAGGCGCGCTTGCGCGCGCGCGCTCGAAAGAAGGCTCGCAAGCAGAAGAAGTCCAAGGGCAGCTTTCTGCGCAAGAAGGTCTGCCGCTTCTGCGCCGACCCGAAGGCCGAAATCGACTACAAGGATCCGAAGGGTCTGCGCTACTTCATCACCGAAACCGGGAAACTCATCCCGATGCGCATCTCGGGTAACTGCGCGAAGCACCAACGCGCCGTGGCCCTCGGCAT
>JAAELW010000019.1 GCA_024226235.1 bacterium | reverse complement strand
GGGCCAGGCGTTCCGCAGCGAAATGGCGATCTTCTCCTGGAACTTCATGATGGTGCTCGTCGGCAATTCGATTCCGAAGGATCCGGAACGGCCGGGCGTCGATGAGTTCGATCCGAATCGCGCATTTCGCAGCGATGGCTGTTCGTTCGCCAAACCCCAGTTCTGCAATGCCTTCGACAGCTTCTGGCAGTCGATTTCCAGCAAGCGGCCGAGTCTGCGGGCAGGCGGCAACGGACGGTTCGGTCGGCGCGACTTCCAGTGGCACGACGGAACTCCGGTGGTCATACGTTTCCAGAAGCGCAACGTGCTCGGCTTCTCGATGGATTTTGCTGAAGACATCAGCAAGAGCAACTGGGCCATCGAGTTCACCTGGGTCGATGACGTCCTGCAAGCCGACAACGACGAGTTCGATGGCCTCAGTGAGGTCGATATCTTCAACCTCACGGTCTCCGCAGATCGTCCGACCTTCATCAACTTCCTGAATGCCAACCGGACTTTCCTGTTCAACGCCCAGGTCTTCGTGCGCTATATGAGCGGCTACCGCCAGGGTTTCACGAGCAACGGTCCGTGGAGCACGCTCGCGACCCTGACCGTGGTCTCCGGCTATTTCCAGGACAGGCTGAATCCTGCGGTGACCCTGGTCTGGGACGTCGGCTCCGACTCGGGAGCTGTACTAGGGCAGGTCCAGTACCGCTTCACCAGTAACTTCTCGGCCACCTTTGGTCTGGCGCTCTTCGCTGGTCGAACCCAACGCAAGGACATGCCGATCAACCCGATCGCCTCCCGCAACCGGACCGGACGCGGGGCGTCGAAGAGCTTCGTCGAGAATGGCCTGTCGGCGATCCGTGATCGCGACGAACTCTTCCTGCGGGTGCGATACACCTTTTGATCGGGGGCTTGGACGCAGGGATCCTGTCCGGATACCGACGCTGGTGCCGATGACAGACCGGGATTCAGCGGCCGAAGAACGCGATGCGCGCCTGCTTGCCCGGTCGCCAGCCCGGCGAATCGGTATCGCCCACGATCTTGATTTTCTGGATACAGCGGCGGTCGCCGTCGAGATCCATCCAGCGTGACGTGTCGCCGGCACTGAAGTGCGCCTTTACGTGAAGCTTTTGTGAGTCGCCGTTTCGGAAGGTGACCCGGAGCCGGTCGATCTCGGCCGGGTGCTCGCGCACGACCAGCCGGAGTTCGCGTACGCGTTGGTTGGGCGAACTCTTGCAGGGCCCCAGCTGCAGGATGTCGCGATCCTTGCTGTCGGCGAGTCGAACGGCGCCCAGCCGCACGCCCTGTTCCGCGCGAACCGGGGAAGCGCAGGCCATGAGTGCGACCAGGCCGAACAAGGGAACGAGTCGAAGGTTGGCTCTCATCGGGTTTCCTCCATCTGTTGCAGGAGTCAAGCTGATTCTGGCCGTGATTCAACCGGGCGAAACCAGCGTAGTGGCCGGCGGAGGTGAACCCGCCGGCGGCCACCTCCGCTGGATACGATCATCGTTTGTCCCCGATGGGCACGATCATCGGTTAGAATGGATTTCCCTGATGTCGATTCGGAACCACCGATGCCCATCACAAGAACCATCGTCCGCGAATGCAATCTCGTCGTCACCATGGTTGCCGGCGAAATCACATTCGAGCAGATTCAGGACAGCCGGATCCTGCTGGATACCCTCTCGGGGTTCTCCTCGACGCTGGACAGCCTGATCATCCTCGGGCCCGATGCTGACTTCTCCAAGTTGACATCGGAGGAGCTGGCCGCTTTCTCGACCGGCAAGACCCGGTTTTCGGTTGGGTCCAAAGGAGTCATCGTCGCGTATGGCAAGCTTGCCTATGGCATGGCGAGGCTATTCAGCTCCCATCGGACAACTCCGGGAGACGGCCACCAGATACGGATCGCGAAGACGCTGGAAGAAGCACTCGATCTGATGGACATCACGATCGATCAATTGCCCGAATCGGTCATCGGTGAACTGCCCGAAACCACCTAGCAGAGTTCCTGCCTGCACCAGGCAATGAAGATCCCTGGCTCCGATCGGTCTATGGGCAAAGCCTCAGCCAGAGATCAGCGCCTCCGGCGAATGCGGCGCCAGCAATCAGAAGCCACGAGTCAGGGCGCCTGAAGCCGTTCTCGGAGTGGCCGTGCAGGAGCAGGTGCGCGACGGCGTGAGCGATCAGGAAAGTGTCGAACGCGGTCGCCCACGTCCCTTGACTCTGTCCCGTCAATCCCCAGAGGACCGCCGCGAACAGCGGAACGTGACCGATCAGGAATACCCGCTGGCCCAGGTCGTCCCCGAGTCGCGACAGCCCTGGCAGCATTCGCCACTCCCGGGCCGCCATGGCATCGATCTCGTGGGTCAAGATCAGGCTCAATCCGAGGATGAGAGTCCAATTCATCGCTTGGTCATTCCGGTCAGCTCCTGAATCCGACCAGCTCGCCGCGTTTCAGCCTTGCCTGGCGGCCGCAGGTTTCGCGGGAAAGCACGGACGCGAGGAAGTCGGGGGCCTCGCTCTTCGCCCAGGTCCGGCGCCCATCGTCGAGCAGGCACGCAAAGCTCGCGAGCGTCGGTTCGCCGCCGGTGTAGCGGAGGGCATAGGTTTCGATGGTCGCCTCGCCGTCGTGGTCTGCCGCGAGCTCCCGACGAGGCAGGGTCAGGGCTTCCGAATCGAGGTCGGCGTATTGGAAGCCCGCTTCCGGTGGTTCTGTCGAGTAGATGCCGAATGCGTGTTTGTTGAACGATCCACCCACCGAACTGATGAAGGCCAGGCTGCCGGGTTCGCGCCGCAGCCGGGTCATCACGGTGGCGAGTGCGTGGAGTACATAGCTGTTGAAGGGGCCCCCGGCGTAGCCGAGCCCGCCGGTCACCGTGAGTGGATCGTCGAGCGAGAAGCCGAGGGCTTCGGCAGTTACCTGGACAGCGGCCGGGAAGCAGCTGTAGAGATCGACGTGCGCGAATTCGCTGGGTTCCAGGCCCGAGAGCTCGAGCGCACGTCGTCCGGCAAGCTCGAGAGCGGGAACGCGCAGGAAGTCCATTCGGTGCGACATGAAAGGCGTCGCCATGCAGTCCGTGCCGGTGTGCAGGAACACCCAACGGTCACGCGGAATACCGAGCCGCGCAGCCAGCTCGGCGGAACAAAGGATCACCGCCGCGCCGAGATCGACGACCATGTCCGCGCAGAGTCTCCTCGTGTAGGGGTAGGCGATCATCTTGTTGTCTGGCGCCTCGTCGCGGATTGCCTGAATGCTCGGCGCCTCGCGTGTCCAGGCGAAGGGATTGTCCAGCGCGACCTTTGCAAAGCCGTGCCACAGCTGGGCGATGCGTTTCCGGTTCTCCGCGAGGCTCTCGCCGCGGGCGTGGCGCCTGGCATTTTCGTAGAGCGAGAAGAGTGCGGCGGGCAGCGCAACTCCGGCTTCGATCTCCTCCGGCAGGATCCAACGGCCATCCTTCTCGAACTCGAGATCCGGTGCCGGCGCGTCGGGCTCGCTCCAGTCGGGCTCGCGACCGGAGCGCTTCGTAATCCGTTTGCTCTGCTCCGCTTCGGCGCCGACGATCAGCACTGCGTCGCGCCGCCCGGCGGCGATCTCCCGCGCGCCGTCGGTGAGCATCCGCTGCACCGTGGTGCCACTGATGGGCGCGAGCGCGGTTTCTGCGCCCGGGGAGCCCAGCAGATTCCGCAGCGCGTGGGCCGGGTTCTCGTACGGCCACAGGCCTCGAGGCACCCGGATGGAATCCAGGCGGGACAACAGGCCGGGACACTTCGCATCGTCGGCTGCCCGGCGGGCGGCCTGCTCCATCAGCGCCAACGGCTCGAGCTGTGGAGCCGCGGCCTGGCCCCCGCCAGTCGATGGCGGGCGAGAGGGGTTTCGCTGCAGGATCTGGCCGGCCCCTACCAAGACCGGTGCGCGCGGATCGGCCGACATGCGGCACGAGCCTAGCAGCAGCCGCCCGGGCGCCGGCGCGACGGCTGAGCCCTGAAACTGGTGACCGGGGTTGAGGTTTCCTTACCCATAAATTAGAATTAGCCATCTAATTCTAATTCGAGGTCATCGTGGCCCACTCAACTCCCGCAGTTGGTTTCGCGCACCCCCCCAAACAGCATCGGAGCCAGCAGACGCTGGAGCGGATTCTGATCGCTGGTGAGGTGCTGCTCCGGGAGAAGCGCTTCGACGACGTCACGGTGGCCGAGATCGTGGCACGGGCCCACTCCTCTTCCGGCTCCTTCTACGCCCGGTTCCCGGACAAGCGGGCGCTTCTTCACGCATTGCACGAGCGCTTCGGCGACCGGGTTCGTCGCGAGACCGACGCCGTTCTGGCCCCCGAACGGTGGTACGGCGCCCCCACCGGGGAGCTGTTGGAGGAGGTGGTGGCCTACCTGGTGAAGCTCTTCCAGGATCACGAAGGGGTCTTGCGGGCTGTCCTTTCAGAGGCCGTTCTCGAGCAGACCTTTGCAGAGCGCGCCATTTCGATTGCACTCGGCGTGCGGGCCAAGCTCTGGGTTCTGCTCGAGCCGCGCCGACCCGGAAACCAGAGCAGCGAATTCCAGGCCTCCTTCGACATCGGTTTTCGGATGGCGCTCGCCACCCTCGACCAGCGACTCTTTTTCGGTCGCCTCCTCCAGCATCCCGCCATTGCGCGTGAGGAGCGCGAGTTGTCGCGTCACCTCACGCTGGCGTTGGCGCGCATCCTCGGTGTCGCCGAGCAGCCCGGTGAATCGTCCAGACCTCAGGAGAGACCATGAAGCTCGAAGAGATCGGCAACCAGATCTACACCTGCCTCCAGGAGGAGCCGGGCATCGGCTACAGCAACTCCGGCCTGATCGGCCGCGGCGGTGGTGTCGTGATCGACACTTTCTGGGACCTGGCTCACACCCGGGAGCTGCTCGCGCAGTATGCACGCGTCACTCCGAAGCCGGCCGGCCGGGTGGTCAACACCCACCACAACGGGGACCACTGCTGGGGGAACCAACTATTCCCCGAGGCGGAGATCATCGGGCACCGGCTCTGCGCCGAGAACTTCGGAGCGGAGACCCCAGGGCTTCTCGAGATGATCAAGTCGGCCGACCTCTCGGAGCAGCCTGCCTTGGCAACCTTTGCGAAGTCACTGGCCGCCTGGGACTTCGCCGGCGTCGAACTCGTCCCCCCCACGACCCTGTTCGACGACCGGATGACGCTCGACCTGGAGGGAACGCAGGTGGAGCTCGTGCATGTCGGGCCCGCCCACACCGAGAGCGACGTGATCGTCCACCTTCCGGAAGAGCGGGTCCTCTTCGCGGGGGATGTGGTGTTCCGGCTCTGTACTCCGGTCGGTTGGATCGGGAGCTTCGCGCAGTGGATCGATGCGCTCGACCAGATCCTCGCGCTCGACCCCGAGGTGGTGGTCCCAGGGCATGGCCCGCTCTGCGGTGCCGAAGGGCCGCGCGAGATGAAGGCCTACCTGCGACACGTTCTGGCAGAATCGGAGCATTTTTTCGAACGCGGCCTGACGGCGCTCGAGGCAGCCGGGCGGATCGATCTCGGGCCCTTCGAGAAGTGGCACGAACCTGAGCGGCTGGTGTTCAACGTGGAGCGAGCCTATCGGGAATTCCGTGGCGATCCGGTCGACACCCCGATCGATCCCATCCCGATGATCGCGGATCTCCATGCGCTCCGCAGCGAGCGCTGGCCGGACAGGTAGCGTCTTGCGCCTGGTGACCTTCCGTCGGGAGGGATCGACCGAAGAGCAGTTCGGAGTGCTGCGCGAAGACGGTCGGGCTGTGGCGTTCCGCGGTCCGGCTGAGCCCGGGCGCGTCGACGAGTCCGATCCGCTCGCGAGTGTGGAGGCCTTCCTCGCCGCCTGGCCCTATAGCCTGGCGCGAGCGGAGGAGCGTGTCTGCGAGCTCGCGGCTTCGGGAGACGCCAGCAAGCCACTGGCCCGCTCTGATGTCCGCCTGCTTCCCCCGGTCCCCCGCCCGCCGGCCCTGTTCGATTTCGGCCTCACGCCTCGGCATCTGCGCGATGCGGCGCTGGGGCTGGTCCGCCGGGAGATTCGGCCCCCCTTCCGGACCGCAGCAGTCCTGCTCGCACGCCTCGCCGGCCGGCGTGCGATAGCCGTTCGAAGCCCCTTCCCCTACTACCGCGGCGACCCGTGCGCGCTGATCGGCGACGGCGAAGCGACTTCCTGGCCGAAGGCCAGCAGCTACCTCGATGTCGAGCCGGAACTTGCGGTGGTGGTTGGCGAGGTCGGGCCAGGTGCGTCGCTCGAGCAGGCCGACCGCGCGATCGTCGGCTACACGATCTTCAACGACTTCAGCCTGCGCGATCTCCAGTGGCCGGTGATGCTGAGCCTGGCCGGCCCTTCCGGATGCAAGGATTTCGACCGGAGTAACGGGCTCGGCCCGTGCCTCGTCACGCCGGATCAACTTGCAGACCCGCTTGATCAGGAGGTTCGGGTACGCATTGGCGACCGGATCTCCTGGAGCGGAAGTACCCGCGAGTACGCGGCCCACCCGCGCGAGGTGGTGGCCCAGATCGCAAGCGGCCAGCATCTGGTTGCCGGATCGGTGATAGGGCTGGGAACCGTGCCGGGATGCTGCTCGCTCGAGACCGAGCAGTGGTTGCTCCCGGGCGACCCCATCGAAATCACCTTCGACGGAATTGGGACCCTCTACCAGCGCGCCCCGGACCGTCTCCCACGGCTCTCGCCCAGCCGCTGGCGTTCGCGTCCCGAACTCGCTCGCTTCCAGCAGGGCCAGGTATGATCCCGAACGAGCCACCCGGATGAAGCCACATCGCAATCCGAAGGCGCCACACCCGCCAGCACATAGAGGTGAAGCCAAATGAAACTCGAGCCCCTGATGACCTGTCACGTCGACCTCAAACCCCCGGTACAGGTGGGTAAGGGGCCTCACGGCACCCGCACCATCTTCGACGTCGTCGGGGGTACGGCAGAGGGCGCGCGCGTGACGGGGCGCTTCCTCCCCAGTGGGGGCGATTGGCTGCTGGTCGACGAAGGAGGAGTGGGCCGTCTGGACGTGCGTGGCACGGTGCAAACCGACGACGGCGCCCATGTCTACGTCCACTACCACGGCGTGCTCGAGTTCAACGAGAAGGTCACGGCGGCGCTCGGCGCCGGCACGCCCACGGACTACGGCGACACCTACTTCATGACCCAGCCCCGCTACGAGACGGGAGACCCGCGCTATGCCTGGCTGAACCGGGTGGTTGCAGTTGCGGAGGGCCGTGTGTTGGCAGGTGCCGTCGAGTACCGCGTATTCCACGTCGTGAACGACGGTTGAGTCGGAGCTGCCGCGTTCTTGCACACGCGGGAGCCGCTCATCGCGAAGCAGCGCTAGAATTCTGCCATGCATACGGTCGAACCGGAAGAGGTCGACGGGCGTTCCTGTGTCGCACTGCACTCGCCGGAGGGGCTGGTTGCGCGCTTCCTGCCGGCGACGGGAATGGTGTGTGCATCCCTCGAACACCACGGCGAAGAACTCCTGGCGAGCGGCCAGGGGCTCGACGCCTATGTCAGTCGTGGGAAGCTGCTCGGTATCCCGCTGCTCCACCCCTGGGCAAACCGGCTGGAGCGCGACGGCTTCAGATTCGCTGATCTCGACGTCGTGTTCCCGCCCGACGAGGCGCAACTCGTACGCGACTCGGGTGGGCTTCCGATCCATGGCCTCGTCTCGGGTTGCCCGGATTGGCGCGTACTCGAGTCGACTGGCGATGCGACGAGCGCGCGGCTTGCCGCAGAACTGGATTTCTCTGCTGATCCAGGCCGGGCGGCGCTGTTTCCGTTCCCTCACCGTCTGCGCATCGATGCCGTGCTCGCAGGAGTCTCGCTCACGATCACCACGACGCTGGAAGCCACCGGAACCCGAGACGTGCCGGTGGCCTTTGGTTGGCATCCCTATTTCGTTCTCCCCGGTGTGCCGCGGGCCGACTGGCGGGTGACGCTGCCGCTCGAGCGACAGTGCATCCTCGATGACCGGTGCCTGCCGACGGGTGAGTTCCGGTCGGTCGAGATTCCGACCGGTCCTCTCGGCGACCGGACCTATGACGCCCTGTTCGATCGCCGGATCCCCGGTGAGCCCTTCGTCCTCGAAGGGGGCGGGCGAAGGATCGAAGTCCACTTCGGTGAAGGCTACGACGTGGCCGTCATCTACGCGCCCGCCCAGGCCGACGTAGTCTGCTTCGAGCCGATGACCGAACCGACCAATCCCTTCGCGGGAGAAACGCCGCCGCGGGCGGTGGCGTCGGGTGAGAAATTCTCGGCGGCATTCGAAATCCGGGTGGGGGCGACTCGCTAGCGCTTCGCGAACACGGCCGAGTGTTCTAGAGATGGTTTCATCCGAGTCCGTGTCGCCATTCTCAGGAGATGGTGCGGGGCACTCCGACCAGACGGTTCATGAGTCGGACCATCCAGGGATGGACGAACAGGAAACGGAGCTTCCAGAGCGGAGAGTGCCATTGCTCCCGGGGAAGTGTGCCGTCCCAGATCTCGCTCACCGCCTGCGCCGCGTTCTCGGCCAGGACGCCGAGGAAGCGCTCGCCCAGTTCGGGAGAAGCGGCGGCAGGTGTCCCCGAGTAGGTCTCCACGGAGAAGAAGCGGATCGTGTCCTTGAAGGAGCGCAGCATCGTGGGCACGGTGCTGAGCTTCCCACTCTTCGGTTCGCTGCGTGCCGCTTTCTTCTCACCGAGCCAGATCTCCACGGTGCGTCGCGGTAGTGTCTTGTAGGCCGGGTCGACCCATTCCGGGTGCAGGGCGAGAAGCTGCGAGGTCTCCACCAGGCCGCCGTGGGTATCACCCATCAAATCCTCGCGGTTCACTCCGGGAATCTCGCCTAGCACTGCGTCGAGATCGGAGTTCCCGGTCGTCAAGCGCCCCACGACGATCGAAAACACCGACACCATGCGGACGTCACGCTCACGGCTCACCCGGTCGCAGGCCGTTTCGATCGAGAGGAAGTGACGTGGGCTGCCGTGGAAGTTGGAAACGAGGATGTCCCGGAATCCCTGAGCCGCCAGGGATCGACCGAGGTCTTCGAGGAAGGCGATGGTCGTGGACGGCCGGAACGACAGAGAGCCCGGCTGAGGCACCGGATCGGATGCCGCATAGCAGTAGGGGATTTTCAGGAAGATCCGGTCGCGGTGCCGCTCGGGAAGATGACGAAGCATCTGCTCCGCCAGCCCTTCTCCCTCGAGGGCGTCAGCTCCGAACGGAAGGTGAGGCCCGTGTACTTCAAGAGGAGAGCAGGTGACCAGAACACAGCAGCGGCTTCGATCGAGCCGGTCGAACTGGCTCTTCGTGAGGGTCTCCCAATGCAGGATCTTCGGACCAGACGTGGCATTCACTGTGTTCATGAGTGTTCCCGGAGGGCATTCTAGGGCTTTTCGCGTCTGAGAATCCGGTGGAAGGTGACACCCTTGGGGGATACCTCGGATCCAAAGCCGAAAAAGTGCCATCAGGGCGAATTGTTTCATAGCCATATGGAGGAATTGGAGCGCATACTCGCTTGGTGCTCGAGGGCGCCTGAAGAACGAGAAGCGTCGCCGGACACGGATGAGAACAGACTGCTCAGGGCCTGGAATTGAAGGCCAGAGGAGGAGCAGATAGTGGACGGAATCATCGCCGGATTGCTGGGAATCACCCTCACGGTGGCTTTCATCGCTGTGCCCGCCTTCGTCGGAGTCGTGCTGGCCATCGGAGTGACAGCGCTGCGCCGGGCGGAAGCCCCGGCAGCCGTCGAGAGCCGGCTCGCCCCTCCCGCCGGGTAGGCCCGAAGCCCTGCCCCAGAATCGCGGCCGGCAGTGACTGGCTGCCTCACCCGGTCTGGCGTCCCGGCGGACCCTCTGCTCAGAGCAAACGGAGATTGTTCCGGGTGCTCGTCTACTTAGAGGGATTCTGCGGATGTAGATCGTGACCGGCACGCGGATTGCGAACCAGTTCCGGAGCCATTGGGAGGGCAAACGTCAATGCGTGCCTTGCTTCGTCTCTTCGTGATCACAGGAATTCTGGGTGGTTTCGTCGTCGGCTGCTCTGAAACCGATTCGGCGGTCGAACCGGCGCCCACGCTCGAAGAGGCGGCCGCACCGCCCCCCTCGGTGTCGAGCGTTCCCGCGCTCACGGAGGAGGAGGCGGAGCGCGCGGAGTTCCAGTACTTCGATCGCTGCTCGGGCTGCCACGGGGCCCTGCGCAAGGGCGCCACGGGGCCCAACATCACCGATGAGAAGATGCTCGAAAAGACACTCGCTGAGCTCGAGGAGACGATCTTCGAGGGAACCGAGGCGGGGATGCCGGGCTGGGGCCGCACGGGTGAGATGACCCAGGCGGAGGCGGAATTGATGGCGCGGTTCGTCCAGAATCCCGTTCCGATTCCTCCGGAGATGGGCCTCGAAGCGATGAAGGCGACCCACCAAGTCCACATTCCGGTTTCGGAGCGGCCGGGGAAGCCTGAACACGACCGGAACATCGACAACCTATTCGGATACATCCTCCGCGATGCAGGCAAGGTCGCGATCATCGACGGCGACACGAAGGAAGCGGCGAGCGTGTTCGATACAGGCTTCGCCGTGCACATCTTCCGTGCCTCGGCGACGGGTCGCTATTTCTACACGATCGGCCGGGATGGCAAGCTCACGTTGATCGACCTCTTCCAGGAGAAGCCTCAGGTCGTGGCCGAGGTCCGGGTCTGTCTCGACGCCCGCTCGGTCGACGTCTCGAAGTACAATGGGCCGAAGGGCGACTTCGTGGACAAGCTCGCCATCGTTGGTTGTTACTGGCCGCCGCAAATGGTCATCGTCGACGGACAGACGCTGGAGCCTATCAAGGTCGTCTCCACTCGTTCTTCCACCTATGACACCAACGAGTACCACCCCGAGCCTCGCGTCGCGACGATCGTGGCATCCCATTTCGACTCGGAGTGGGTCGTCGCGATCAAGGAGACCGGGATGGTCTGGCTGGTGGACTATTCCGATCTCGACAACCTCCAGATGACGCAGATCGCCACCGAGAGGTTCCTGCACGACGGTGGCTGGGACGCGACGAAGCGCTACCTGCTGATCGCAGCGAACATGCGCGACCAGATCGCCGTGGTGGACACCAAGGAGAAGAAGTTCGTCACGAAGTTCGAAACAGGCACGAAGCCACATCCGGGGCGCGGTGCAAACTGGATCGATCCGGAATACGGCGCGGTGAGTGCCACCACCCACCTGGGAGAGGGGTTGATCGCCGTCTACGGATCCGATCCCGAGAACCACCCCGAGCATGCCTGGAAGGTCGTGCGAGAGCAGGAGACCGCTGGCCCAGGCCTGTTCCTGAAGACCCACCCCGAGAGCAACCACGTGTGGACCGATTCCACGCTCTCCAAGGACGAAGGCGTGAACCAGCAGATCTGCGTATTCCGCAAGGACGACTTCGATGCCGGACCCAAGTGCTGGAAGGCCGCAGACCACGGGAAGGTCGTCCACTTCGAATACAACAAGGCTGGTGACGAGGTCTGGGCCTCCGTCTGGGACAAACAGGGCGAAATCGTCATCTACGATGACAAGACCCTGGAGGAGAAGAAGCGGATCACGGCCGACTGGCTGGTGACCCCCACCGGGAAGTGGAACGTCTACAACACGGTCCACGACATCTACTGATCTGCTGCAACATCACTTTCCAGCACGACCGCGGTCCCGAAGCCAGGTTCGTTCTGTCGGCTACTTCTGCTTCTTTCGGCCGAGCATTCCGAGCCCGAAGATGGCGGATCCCAACAGCAGCGGGATTCCGGGCTCCGGCACCGGCGTCCACGGCTCCTCGATGAGATTCACGGTCAGCGTCATCGATACGAACAGCGGCATGAACCCGCCAAGAGTGCTCATGACTCCGGCTGGGGCGACGAGCTTCACGTCGCCAGCGCCACCCCAGGCGCTTCGGTTGTCATAGCCAGCCATGGTGATCACAGCGCCCGGCGTGGTCGCATTGCCGGTTGTCATGGGGGCACCGTTGATCGTGATGGAGGCGATGCCGGTCGTCCAAATCTGCGGATCGATATAGCTGCCGTAGAGGCCGAAGGCGAGACGGGCCGAACCGCCGAGGGGCGATGCCGGGATCACCAGGAACGGCGCACCGCCAACCAGCAAGTTGAAGGTTCCGCCGAGCCCGCAGGCGCCGCCGAAACCGCCACCGCCACCGCCAGCCGCGCTGAATGTGCAGTTGGTGGGGGCCACCATCAGGATGGAGAACCGGGTACGCGGAAATGCCGCGGTTGGGGGTGTGGTCCCAGGGGTGAGCGTGGCGGATGCGAAGGGCGTGACTCCTAGGGTGATAGTTCCGCCAGCCCCGGCAGCCCCGCTGCCGGGGCCGTTGCCGCTCACCGACAAAGGCGGCAGTCTTGATAGGGTGAAGTCAACGCTACCGTGGATGGTGGCAGCAGCCTCAGCAGTGGCGGCAAGGGCGGCAACGAGGGCCGTGAGCGAAAAGGACTTGATCCAAGCACGCATCGAATGGTCCCTCCGGCTTTTTTGGCAGTAGCCCATATGGAGAGTGGCCTGCGCGCGTGACGCGTGGCAGGTTTTCTGCCATGCCATGCACGGTGGCAGGGCGAGAGCCGAAGAATGGTTCAGCCGCCCGGGTTTACTCGGGTCATTCGGAGCCAAGCCCCTGGCTCAGCTTCTGCCTTTCGCTATTCCGGAATCTGGAGGACCCGCTTCGCGATCACGTTGAGCTGCACCTCGTTGGTTCCGCCCCAGATCGAGTCCGCACGCGTAATGAGCCACGCCTTCGTGCGCTCGAGCTGAGTCTCCTCGAAGCCCGGGCCGTCCCAGCCCAGCCCCTGGCTACCGAGTGCGGTCATTACGAGATCCTGCTCGCTCTTCACCATGTTGGCCCAGCGATACTTGCCAAGGGAGCCGATGTCGCGCGCAGTCTGTCCGGCGCGTGCCTCTTCGCGGGCACGGGCCATGGTGAGCTTCAGGGCCTGGGCGTCGAGTTCCTGTTGGGCGAGTTGCTGGCGAATCGTGGCGTTGGCGAGTACGCCATTTTCGAACCCGATCTCGCGTTTCACGATGTCGACGTAGGTTTCCTTCGCCGCACCGCTGAGCCCGCCTTCACTGCCGCCCTCGACGCTGCGTTCGTGCTGCAGCAGCCGCTTGGCGATCGTCCACCCGCCGTTGACCGGACCGACCAGGTGCTCCGCCTTGGCACGCGCGCCGTTGAAGAACACCTGGGAGAACTCCGCGGTGCCGTCGATCAAGTGCAACGGGGAGACCTCGATCTCAGGCTGGTTCATCGGAAAGAGAATGAAGCTGATGCCGTCGTGCTTGGGCACGTCGGTGTCCGTTCGAACGAGACAGAAGATCCAGTCTGCCTTGTCGGCACCCGTGGTCCAGATCTTCTGGCCCGTGATGATGTACTCGTCGCCCTTCTTCTCGGCTCGCGTTTGCAGGCTTGCGAGGTCGGAGCCGGCACCGGGTTCGCTGTAACCCTGGCACCACTTGATCTCGTGGCGTGAGATCGGCGGCAGGAACTCCTTCTTCTGTGCTTCGTTGCCGAATTCGAGCAGGGTGGGGCCGAGCATGCTGGTGCCGAAGGACGAGATGATCGGAGCGCGCACCGCCTTCAATTCAGCTTTGAGCGCGGCCGCATGCTTGCGGTCGAGTCCGCCGCCACCGTACTCGGTGGGCCACTCGGGGGTGACCCAGCCGCGCTCGACGAGCGCAGTGATCCACTTGCCGAGCGGAGCACCGGGCAGATCCTTGCGGTTACCGACGCGCAACTGTGCGGGGAGACTCGTCTCGATGAAGTCGCGCACTTCCTGCCTGAAGTCTTCGATGGATGCCATGGTGGAATCTCCTAGTAGCCGCGCAGGCTGGCGTAGCGGTTGCGGTGGTAGATGGCGTCGCCGAGCGTGAGTTCGGCCGCCTTGAGGCGCTTGAAGAAGAGGCCGACATCTTCTTCATCGGTCATGCCGATGCCGCCGTGCATCTGGACGGCTTCACCACCGATCAGATTGCCCACATCCGAGCAGCGTGCCTTGGCGGCACTTGCCATCTGTGCGACGTCGTCGCGGCCGTCGTCGATCGAACTCTGCGCATCGCGTACGACTGAGCGCGCGAATTCGAGCTCACCGTACATCTCCGAGGCGCGGTGGCGCAGTGCCTGGAAGGTGCCGATCTTGACGCCGAACTGTTCGCGGTTCTTGAGGTACTCGAGAGTGCGTTCGAAGGCTTCTTCGAACGTGCCGAGCATCTCGGCGCACAAGCCGATCGTCGCACGGTCGAATACCGCGTCGAGGACGTCCGCGCCGGCATCGATTTCGCCAAGCACGCGTCCGGCGTCGACGGCGGTGTCCTCGAAGCGGATACGGGCCGCGTTGCGGCCATCGAGCATCTGGGTGCGTTGCACCTCTACGCCAGCAGAGTTCGCATCGACGACGAAGAGTGAGAGCCCGTCACGTTCACCGCTGCTTCCCGACGTGCGCGCGACCACCACGATCTGGTTGGCTACGTGTCCGTCGAGTACGAAGAGCTTTTCTCCTCGGATCTTGAAGCCGCCACCGTCCTTCGTGGCGCGGGTCTCGACCGCGTAGGGGGCGAAGCGTCCCTGTTCCTGGAAGGCCATGGCGAGGATGCGGTCACCGGTGGAGACATCGGGCAGCAGATCCTTTTGAAGCGGCTCGCTGCCGCCGAGCAGGATCGCGTTGCCGCCGAGCAGTACCGTCGACATGAAGGGTTCGGGCGCGAGCGCCCGGCCGCACTCCGAGAGGACGACACCGAGTTCGCCGTAACCCATATCGGCACCGCCGAGGGCTTCGGGAAGCAGGATGCTGATCCAGCCGAGCTCTCCCATCTCCTTCCACAACTCGCGTGTGAAGCCCGTGTCGTCGTTCGTGTCGCGCAGGGTGCGCATGCGTTCCATCGGCGACTTCTCGTCGAAGAAGTTTTTCGCCATGTCACGCAGGATCAATTGGTCTTCGGACAGGATCAGTCCCATGGTTGTTCGGTTCCTTGTCTTTCGAAACGCGCGACTACCGGTGTCTCGGATCGGTATCGCTGGTGGGGCGATCAGGCGGATGATGTTCCACGTTTTCGCAGTTGCCTCAGTTTACCGAGGACGCGCGGTAGCGCGATGGATAAGAGCCGTCGCGAAGGCGACTCCCCGGCAGAACTGATCAAGGACGCGCGGCTCCGGGCCGCGTCAGGTCTCGAGTTCCTCGAGAACAGTCTCGGCCACAAGCGCTACGTCGTTGGCGAAGCGTTTACGGCTGCGGACATCATGCTTGGTTTCACATTGGTCGCGGCACAGGTGTTCGGTGTGCTCGACGATCGATTCCCAGTCCCCAACGCGTACTTGGGACGGCTCGTCACGCGGCCTGCGTTTCAAGTCGCCGCGGCGCTCGAATGAACCATGAGGGGATAAAGACCCATCTTTCGCCTCCCGTACCGCCAGTCCAGGAATCGTATTCCCGTGAATGGAACAAGACTTCCACTCTAGGGATCGGTGTTCTCGGACACCGAAACCCGCTTGTTCCGCCTATCCGCCGCCTGTCCTGACTCCCCGTGAATCGGGCTCATTCGATGACTTCCGCTAGTCGATAGGGCACAGGGAACCGGAGTAGGGGGTCTCGTGGTGAGTATCGAGGTGGTCCAGGCCGCGTCGGCCAGCTTCTACGTGCTGACGATCACTGTGGTCGGGGTACGGCTTCTGGTACTCGCAAGGCGCAACCGCCAGTTGCCCGAACTCTACCTCGGCCTTTCGCTGATCCTCGGCGGGACGCTGGGTGCCTCCCTCGAAGCTGGTGCAATGGTGGCCGTGAAGGATCTGGATCCGGAACGAGTTGGCCTGATGCTGGCCTTCGGCAAGTTTCTGGGGATCCTCGCGCTCGCCATGCAGGGCTTGTTCATCTGGAAGGTGTTCAGGTGCGACAGCCGCTGGGCCCCAGGACTTCTGGCCTGCTATGTGGGCCTCGCGTGTGCGGCGTTTGCGGGATTCTACCTGGGCGGCACCTTCACCACCGGACAGATCCCGATGGGTTGGTTTTGGCTGGAACTGCTGGGGCGCACCGCGGGCTCGGTCTGGCTGATCTGCGAGGCCTCACGCTACTACGGTCTGATGAGCCGCCGGGTGGGCCTGGGCCTCGCGGATCCAGTCGTGAGCAATCGTTTCCTGCTGTGGGCGATCGCCGGGGGACTGGGCGTGCTGATGATGCTGACTGCGGCACCGCCTGCGCTCTATCCGGGCTCGACCTCGCTCTGGATGGCATACGATCTGGTGGTATTCAGTTTGTGCGGAGTCGGTTTCTCGATCGTGTACGCCTTGGCGTTTTTTCCGCTGGCGAGTTACCAGCGCTGGCTCCGTGGCCGCGTTGCGCCAAGCGCGTGATGGCGAGTAGCGACGCTTTCGAATAGCTGCCCGAGAGGCCCTAGTTTGCTTGGATCCGGATCTTGCCAAGAGCCTGTCTGTGGCCCCGGCTGAGGAGCCAAAGCAGGAATCTCGGGCAGATCCGCTGCAGCGCCCAGAAGATTTTCGCCATGGCCGTCACGACGATGATTGGCTTGTTGCGCTCGACTCCGTCCAGTATCACTCGGGCACACTCTTCGGCTGGCATGAGCTTGGGCGCGGTCTCGAGAAGCGCCTCGTTGTCAATGTTGATCATCTTGCTGTTCTTCATTGGCGTATCAATGAGTCCGGGACACACGACGCTTACTTTGACGCCGAGCTCTTCTCCCTCGACTCGCAGTGCGTTGGAGAGGCCGACTACGCCGAACTTGCTCGCGACATAGGAAATGGCCCCTGGTATGGGAACGAGCCCCGCAATCGACGCAGTGCTGATGATATGCCCGAAGCCCTGCTTGGCCATGACAGGAAACGCTGCGAATACGCCGTTGACCACGCCGTAAAGGTCCGTATCGATGACCCTGCGCCAGTCCTCGTAGGAGAAGTCACTGGCCCCGCCAAAAACGACAACGCCTGCGTTGTTGAAGATGTAGTCGAGCCTCCCAAATTCCGAGACGGTGTCATCCACCACCTTCTTCACCGCATCCGGGTCGGTCACATCGAGTGTCACAGCTTTGGCGCGGTGGCCAGCCGCCGTGATCGAGTCGGCGGTTTCCCTGACGAGTACGGAGTTCATGTCGGCCAGGATCACTTGCGCGCCACGCCGCGCAAGTTCTTCCCCAACCGCCCGTCCAATACCTGAAGCGCCCCCAGTAATGACGACTGTCTTCTTCTCGAAAATTCCCATCGATTTCCTCCTCTGATCGCCGTCCATACCCAGTTCCTGCAATTCCTTGGTGTTCTAGGGTAAGACCTCGGGCGTGGCCTGGGCTCCAGGGCTTGCTGTGGCAATGAGCAAAGCGATCAGGAAGGTCGGACTATGCATTCGAAACCTTTTTCAGATTCATTCTGAAATGAACCGCCATGCTGATGACCGGAACCAGCAGCAAGGCGCCGATCGATTCGGCATAGCCACCGATATCTGCCGTGATCACACTTCCTGTCATCACACCTGTCAACAGGATGTGATACAGCAAACCGTAGAGGCCAAACCCAACAGCCGCGATCTTCGCGCTCCACGTCAGGCGAAACAGCGGCCGGGCGACCAGCAGACCAAAGACTCCGTACATCCAGAACCCCAGGTAGTCGAAGGACGTAAACAGGGAGAACGACAGCGAGGGGTTCAACAGCTGTAGCAACTGTTCGGCGATGAAACTGTCAGCCGAGACTGTTGCGGATGACACAACCATCTGCGGTATCGACCAGATGGCAATGAACTTGGGGATGATGAAGGCCACGACCGAGATCAGCAGTGCCACGCCCGCCACGAAGGCGCGCACCGGGTGCGACTTCCGGATTTGCCACGCCACGCCCGCAAAGACGCCCGACAGGGAAAGCATGGCAATCATCTGCACGACCCAGCCCATGACGAAAGCGCCGACGTTCGAGCTGAACCAGATCATCCGCTCCGCGAACGGTCCTTCCGGGGCATCGAGCGGAAAGATCGCCGACAGGACGCCCGCTAGGAGCAGGACGATGGCCGACCAGAAAGCCGCCTTGTCTATCGAGTTGTCGACCGTGTGTGCATCACTCATCGATATCTCTCTGTAGTCGTCAATTCTCTTTGCCATACCGGGCGTCAATGAACGCATACACGGCTTCGCACACGGCGTCTGCATCGTCCGCCCACCGACAATCCTGGCCTACGAACAATGCCGAACCTTCCACTAGCGACATGAGCGCGAGCGCTTCTGCGCGGGGTGCGGTGCTTCCCGCTTCGAGGAGGCGTTCTTCCAGCTTGCCCAGGTATCCAACGTAGATGTCGTCCAGCAACGTCTCCATCACCGGCTCGACCCGCGCCATCGCCCACAGTTGTGGGAACAGCCTGTCAGCCTGTAACGCGGAGCCGGGCACATCCTCGAGAATGAACTGCACGATGTCCCGGAGGCCGGGCGCCTCCCCATCGGGTATCAGGGTCTCGAACGAGTGTTGATATGTGTCCGAGATATGCGCGGCCAGCGCGCGAAGCATGTCTTCCCAGGTGCGGAAGTGATGCTGCAGCGCGCCCAGCTTCATGCCGCTGGCGCGGGCGAGGGCGCGCATCGTCAGTTTGCCGTAGCCCTTTGACGCGATGATCCCGATCGCTTGCTGCAGGATCTGATGCTTGCGATCGCCGATGACGATCTCTTGGTGGGCGGTTGACATGTCAGGTGACATGCTAGAGCATGTCACCTGACATGTCCATTCACCTGGAGGCCGCGATGGCTCAGCGCATCACACGCCGTGATTTTCTGAATGGGTTGGCCGTTGGCGTCGGGACGGGTCTGCTGGCGCCCGACGGCTTGCTCGCACAGGTCGGCCCGACGGCCCCGGGCGAATCGTCCGTCTACTACCCGCCGACCCTCACCGGCATGCGGGGCAGCCACGCCGGTTCGTTCGAGGTGGCGCATGCCCTCGCCTGGAACGGGCAAAAGCCCACCGAGTACCGGGCACTCAAGGAACACTACGACCTGGTCGTCGTCGGCGCCGGCATCGGCGGGCTCGCGGCTGCGTGGTTCTACCGCAAGAAAATGGGCCCCGACGCGCGCATCCTCGTACTCGACAACCATGACGACTTCGGCGGGCATGCGAAGCGCAACGAGTTTCATCACGACGGGCGAATGCTGCTGGGGCTGGGCGGTGCGCAGAATCTGGAGATGCCGGACAGCTACGGCCTGATCACCAAAGGCGTACTCCACGACCTCGGTATCGACGCCGACGCCATGCAGGCCAACACAGCCGACGATTTCGCAATGGCGAACATCGCGGCCGACAACGCGCTGGCGCTTCCGGGGAAAGGAGGTCACAAGACGGTAGGCGGCAACTGGCTCCTGACCATGCACGGCGAGGGCGACTACCAGAGCATGGTTCGGGCGCTCCCGATACCGGCGGCGGAGCAGGAGAAACTGATTGCCCTGTTCGGCGGCGACAGGGATTTCCTCGATGACCTGTCGCTCAGCCAGAAACTCGACTACGTATCGACCGTCAGCTACAGCCGCTTCCTTGTCGACCGTGTCGGCCTCGATCGGGAGACCTTGCCAATCCTCGATGCGGTCCTTCGGGTGGGCAATGGGTTTACAGGCTGGAACCACGCAGTCATCGAAGCCCTCGCAGGGGCCGCACCCGGATTGCAGGGCATGGGGTGGCTCGCCAGCACGGTGCACTCCCTGGCCGTGGGGGCTGCGAGCAGTGTCTTCCAGATGCGTTACTTCCCGGACGGCAACGCATCTGTTGCGAGATTGCTCGTCCACAAATTGATCCCGGAGGTGGCGTTCGAATCCTCCGCGTTCGAAGACATCGCCACCAGTCGCTTCCTCTACGAAGCGCTTGACCGAGACAAAAACGCGACCCGGTTGCGGCTCAACAGCACCGTGGTCGGTGTGCGGAATGTCGGTGATGAGAAAGTGGAGATCGACTACGTCCGAAATGGAGAAGCCCTGCGGGTGACAGGCGGCCATTGCATCCTTGCCTGCTACAACGGCCTGATATCGCACCTGTGCCCGGAACTGCCCGACAAACAAAAAGACGCGCTGCGCTATGGCGTCAAGGTGCCACTCGTCTATGCCAATGTTCTCCTGGACAACGGGCGCGCGTTCTCGAAACTGGGCGGAACCCTGGTGACCTGTCCCAAAGATCCCTTCACGATGCTGAGCTGTGCCCCGGCAACCACCACCGGTGGTTATGAGCCACCAAGAGGGCCGGACGATCCGATGGTGGTCCTGATGATGGCGAATCCGACGCCGGAACCCACCGGAGACGAATCACTACGCGATCTGCTTCGGATCGGCCGCGCCACGGTGTATGCCACGCCCTTCGGAACCTACGAGCAGCAGGTTCGCGACCAGCTCCAGTCCGTGCTGGGTCCACACGGCTTCGATCACGAGACAGATATCCGCGCGATCACCGTCAATCGCTGGCCCCACGGCTACGCCTACTGGTACATGATGCTCGACGATCCCGAGTGGCCCGAGGGAGAAGCGCCGCACGAGATCGGGCGGGCACAGTTCGGGCGCATCTCTATCGCAAACTCTGACGCAGAAGCACGTCCCTACATGGACGCTGCCATCGAAGCCGGATGGCGGGCGGTGACAGAACAAACGCTGTGATGTGGGCTGGTGTAGCTTCCCTTAGGACTTGTACAGGCACCTTTGCCAAGTCGAGGGAACCCAGAGCACACACAGGGCCCGTTAGCCGACTCCCAAGAGTTTCCTGAACCGAAGGTCACAGGTTCGAATCCTCTCGGGGGCGCCAGGGTAGGGCACACTTCATCGGGGAGATCCATGGTCAGTAGCGTCGGAAAATCACCTCGAGTCCAAGGCACGGTGGCGCCTGGATTCGAATCAGTGAAACGCGTGTATGAGCACGAAATGCAGACGATGGCGGAGAGGGAGACTCAACTCTGCGTCTACTACAAGGGCGAGCGAGTCGTCGATCTCTGGGCGTCTGCCACAGACGATGCAGAGTTCTCGCCCGACTCCATCGTCAATATCTTCAGCAGTGGAAAGAGCCTCGAAACCATTGCAATCGCGGCACTCGTGGGAAGAGGGCTGCTCGACTACAAAGCGAAGATCGTCGCCTACTGGCCGGAATTCGGTGCAAGTGGCAAACACGAACTCACGATTGCCGATTTGATGCGGCACGAAGGGGGCCTGGCGGCGCTCGATACGTCGCTCGACCCCGAAGATCTTCTCGTCGAGAACATCAAGGAGAACCGAATCGGAAGTGTGATCGAGCGACACCCGGCGAAATTCCCCAGCGGGAAAGGCGGCAGGCGGGAATACCACGCCATTACCCGTGGTTGGATCGCGAATGAGATCTTTCGGCGAGTGGACCCCGGAGGTCGAACGATCGGTGAGTTCCTGAGTGAAGAAATCAGCGGCCCACTCGAGGCCGACGCGATCATCGGGGTCAAGGAGCCGGACCTGGGCCGGATCGCGAAAGTCCGGCCGCT
>JAAELW010000018.1 GCA_024226235.1 bacterium | reverse complement strand
CCGCGACGCTGGCGACGAAGCGGCTTGGAAATCACTCCTCGCCGGTGCCCGACGAGTCTTCACCGCCGACGGGCGCAGCTTGCGAGTGGCCGAGATCGATGCCGCATTGAAGACGTAGCAAGCCCCGCCTTTGCGTCCCGGACGCAGAGCCAGAACTCTCGGGCCCAGATCAGGAGCGAACCCATGGACCACACGTCTCCGACCGGATACGGATTCGATGACTACAGGGTCGGGCTCGAAGGGAACTGGCTCGACGAGGATTCGCTGCTCCGGGCCTGGCTCGAGCGTTCGCGCCTCGACACAACGACCCTCGATTGGCTGCGGGAGTTCGGTGCGGCTGTGGCCGGACGGCTGCGTGCACGCGCCGACCGTGTGGAGCGCCGCGAGAACCTGCCTTTCATCGCGGAACGCGGCCCGTACAACCGCGCTGATGCCGAGGTGGTGCTCCCCTCCGAAACACAGCGAAGCCTTGCGGAAATCCATGGCTCCGGCCTCTGGAGAGCGGACCTCGACGAGCGCGCTCGCTACGCGGTCTTCTACTTGCTGAACCAGAATGGCGAGGCGGGGGTCGCGTGCAGCTCGGCCTGCACGGACGGGCTGATCCGGGCGTTGCGGATGCACGGCCGCGATGGGCGCAGCCGGCAGGTGCTGGAGCAGATCCAAAAGGCCAACCCGCAAGAGTGGATCCACGGCGCGCAGTTCGTCACCGAGATCCAGGGCGGCAGCGATGCGGCGACCAATGCGGTCCGCGCCGGGCCCACGAGCGATGGTCTGTTCGCACTTCACGGACAGAAGTGGTTCTGCTCGAACCTGACCGCGGACTACTGGCTCGTCACCGGTCGCGTAGCCGGCAGCCCGGCCGGCCATCGCGGCATATCACTCTTCTGTGTTCCGCGGCTCTGGGAGGGCAAGCCCAATGGCTACCGCATCCTGCGGTTGAAGGACAAGCTGGGGACCCGGGCGCTACCGACCGCCGAACTCGAGCTGGAAGGCGCGATCGGCTGGCCGGTCGGTGCGATGGAGAGCGGCCTCAAGAACATGGTGGCGACGGTGCTGGTCACGAGCCGCATCCACAACGTGGTGGCGGCGGCGGGCTACGCACGACGCGCATCGCGGGAGGCTCACGCGTATGCGGGCTTTCGCCATGCATTCGGGCGCAAAATCTCGGATCATCCGCTCCTCGCCGCGTCGCTAGGCCGCCTTTCGGAGGCTGCAGATCGGATGGAGGCCGGCGCATTCGCAACGACCGACGCGTGGATCGCGAGCCTCGAACGCCCGGACGATCCGGACCGCGCACTCTGGGCTCGGGTGCTCATCAGCATCTCGAAGGCTGTCGTCACGCGCCGAACGCCCGGCCACGTCTACGAAGCCATGATGGTCTTCGGCGGCAACGGCATCGAGGAACGCTTCTGCGCATTGCCCCGGTTGTGGCGGGACGCGGCGATCCTCGAGACCTGGGAGGGTCCCTACACCCTGCTGCTGATGCAGGCGCTGGGCGACCTGTTGAAATTTGGCGTGAAGGGCCGCGAACGGTCCTTCCTGGAGTTCGGGTTGGGCGACCACCTGGCCTCGGACGACGCCCGAGAGCTGGCAGATGTCCTCGGGGCCGAGAGCGAGACCGAGAGTGCACTGCTCTTTGGGGAGCTCGCACCCAAACTGTACGCGCGCTTCGAGGAACGCGCGTTGGCTGACCTCCGGGAAGGCCGCTGAGCCCGGCCGCTACCCCATCGGGCCCTGGTAGACCTCGATGAAGCGTTGCAGCGGATCGCCCGGCGTCGCGAGGTTCGCTTCGCGGCTGGTGCGCAGGCAGACCACCGCGGGTCCGTCCACCGCCCGTGCCTGTTCGAGTGCCGGCACGAGCCCCTCGCGGGTGTCGACGTAGAAGCCTTTGCAGCCGAGGCCCTCGCCGACGATGTCCCAGCGGATCGTGCCCTGCTCGGTGCCGAACGTGCGGCCGTAGATCATCAGCTCACCCGGCTCCTCCATCGTCCAGGAGCCTTCGGCAAAGACGACGGTGATGATCTTCAGCCCTTCGCGGGCCGCCGATTGCATCTCCATGATGTTGAAGCCCGCCGCACCGTCGCCCGTGGTGCAGACCACCTCGCGATCGGGGTTTGCGAGCTTCGCTCCGAACGCCGACGGGATCCCGGTGCCTAGCATGCCAAGCTCGAGAATGTTCAGGTAGGAACGCGGACGGGTCGAGGGCAGCAGCCAATGCGCCCAGAGCGACGTATTCCCGCCATCGGTCGCGTAGATGGCATCCGTGCCGAAGACCTCGCCCACCGCACGCATGGCGTGGCCCGGATGTAAGCCGGGCCCCTCGAATGTCTCCAGCGGTTGGAGCTGCTCGCGCCACCAGCGCTCTTCGGACTCGCGATAGCGCTCCAGATCGGCCGATCCACTGCGCCGGAAACCCTGCTTCCCGAGCACGCGCAGCAGACCCTGGAGCGCATCCTTCGCCTCGCCGACCACACCCAATGCGATCGGCCGCGTGACGCCGATGTTCCGGGGATCGAGATCGATCTGCACGATCTTCTGCTCAGCCGGGTCGCCCCAGTACTTGTCGTAGGGAAGATCGAGATTGCCGAACCGCGAACCCACCACGAGCACCACGTCAGCCTCGCGCCGGACCTGATCGGCAGCAGCACTGTAGGGGTAGACCGCGTGCGCGTGATCCCGCGACACGACGGATCGACCCGCCATCGTCGGGAGCACCGGACAGTCGAGCAACGCGACCAGCTCGAGCAGGGCTTCGTTGGCGTCGGCCCGATCGACCCCCGAACCTGCCAGCACCATGGGGCGCTCGGCCGCGGTCAAGAGTTCAGCCATCTGCTCCAACTGGGATTCTGAAACCCCGGCGGGTCCGGAGCGGTATTGCCCGGGCGCCAGGACCGGTGCCGTCGCCTCCTCCCCTGTCGCCATCAGCACCGGGGCCGGAATCTCGAGCTGTACCGGGCCAGGCCGGCCGTTCCACATCTCACGGAAGGCCAGACGGGTGACCTCCGGAATGCGACCCCATTCGAGGATCGGCCCACCCCACTTCACACTCGGACCGAACGCATCGAGCTGATCCTGGCCCTGGAAGGTCGACGGGGGCGACGGATAGACGATGCCCAGACGATGCTGGGAAGTGATCGCCACGACAGGCACACCCTCATGCCGAGCAGTGATCACCCCCGGCAGCAGATTGGCGGAGCCCGGCCCCGGGTTCCCGAGCACCACGGATGCAGCCCCGGTCGTCTTGAAGACACCCTCGGCCATGTGCACCCCAGCCGCTTCGTGCCGCACCGGCACGAAACGGATCCCATGGCCCTCGAGGGTGGCCAGCAGCGGGTCGATCTCCGGGCACGGCAGCCCGAACACGAAACGGATGTTCTCGCTTGCGAGGCAGCGCGCCAGCAGCTCGCCTCCGGTGATCTCGGCCATGGGGGGGGACTCCCGATTGAGGTGGATGGGCAGTATGCCACTGAATTCGAATGCGGGCAGACTCGGACCTGCGCAGTGGCTCAAATGCGGGCAGACTCGGGCCTGCGCAGTAGACTCCGCCCCCATGCAACTCAAGATCAGCGCGACCCTTCTCTTCCTACTTGTCCTGACCCTCGGTTGCTCCGCCAGTGAGTCCGACGTCGTCGGGGCCGATCCCGAGACCACGCCGGCACCCGAGGCAGCGGGTGAAATGGAAATCGAGGTCCTGGTCGAAGGCGACGGCCGCTCGCCCAAGGCGACCGATACGGTGCAGGTCCACTACCACGGCACATTCCCGGACGGGAACGTCTTCGACAGTAGCGTCGACCGGGGACAGCCGGCTGTCTTTCCGCTGAACCGGGTCATCCCGTGCTGGACCCAGGGCGTCCAGACCATGAAGGAAGGCGGCAAGATCCGGCTGACCTGCCCACCCCACCTGGCCTACGGGGAGAGTGGAGCGGGCCCGATCCCTCCGAACGCGACCCTGATCTTCGAAGTCGAGCTGCTCGGCATTCAATAGCCAGCCTGGCGTCCGAACGAACAAGACCCGGCCCGGGGCAGCCCGGACCGGGTCTCGTGATTGCCCAGCTTCAGACAGTCAGTCGGTGGAGAGCGCCAGCTCGCCCAGCGCTGTACCCGAATCTCCTTCGCGGAGCCTGGCCAGAGCGCGGGCCTCGAGCTGCCGAGCTCGCTCACGCGAAAGCCCGAGCTTGTCACCGATCTCCTGCAGCGTGTGCTCTCGGCCGCCATCGAGCCCAAAGCGCCAGAGCAGGATCTGGCGCTCGCGATCCGGCAGCCGCTCGACTGCTGTGAGCGCGGTGCGCTCGAGGCGAGTGCGGTCCAGATCGTCCATCGGCGTTCCGGCGTTCGTGTCCGCCACCAGCTGCTCGAGTCGACGCGGTCGGCTCGAATCCTTGCCGGCCACCTCGGCATCGAGGCTCACGGGCTCTGCCGCCATCATCTCGAGTTCCTCGACCCGATCCACAGGGATGTCCATCTCGTGGGCCACCTCGGCATGGGTCGGATCGCGCTGGAGCTCCTTCGCCAGCCGCGCCTTGGTCTGATCGAACCAGCGCAGCGTGTCGTAGTGATGACTCGGAATGCGGATCGTCCGCGAGTGGTTCTGGATCGCGCGAATCAGCGCCTGACGAATCCACCAGACCGCGTAGGTCGAGAACCGGAAACCACGCCGCCAGTCGAACTTCTCGACCGCGCGGATCAGCCCGGTATTCCCCTCCTGGATCAGATCCGGGAAGGAGAGCCCGAGGTTCCGGAAATCCTTTGCGACCACCACGACCAGCTTCAGGTTGTGCTGGACGAAGCGGTTCTTGGCGTCGCTCATGCGATCGAAGGCATCATCGAGTGCGGCCACGCGCTGCTTGTACTCGGCCGGATCGAGCAACGCGATGCTCGCCAGTTTCGCGATCTGGCCGCGATGGGTTCGGCGCACCTCCTCGAACCCGCTGAGCACACGGCGCAGCAGTTCGATCGAGAGGTCTGCCTCGTGCAGCAGCTTCACCGATCGCTTGTCGAGCCGGCGAAGAACCGCCTCTTCGGTGTTTCCATCTTCGAGCAGCTTGGCACGGCGCTGCATCTGGCGTTCCAGCTTGACCAGCGCCGCGTCGAGGCGCTCGCCCGCCTCCGCGGCACGATCGCCGAAGGATTCGGAGAGCCGACTCGTGGTGCGTCCACCCTTGCGGGTGGTTTGCCAGACCCGCACGAGCTCGTTGGCCGTCCACGGAAGACCGTAGAGCCCGTCGCGGAATGCATGGGTCGCCGCCTCGAGTTCCTTGGCCAGCAGGACCTGCTCTTCGCGACTGAGTGTCGGAATATGTGCAATGTCGCCCAGGTACGCAGCGAGCGGCTCCCGCCGCACGTCATGTCGATCGTCACGGGGCGGAAGCGGCCGCGCAGCGGGCTCGGCCCGCGTCGGCCGTGCGGGAGCTTCCCGTACGTTGGCCGAGCGGTCTTCTCGGCGCAGGGAGCGCCGGGCGGGCCGCGGGCGACGTCGCTCGTTTGCCGGATTCGGCTTCTGAGTCATGGTTTCTCGTTCCCTCCTGAGGGCGCTTTCCGGGCGCGGTAGTTGCCAACCTGGGCAGGTGGGCAACTGGGTCCGGCCCTTCCGCCGGTGGCGTGCAGAGCTAGGCTCCGACACCGCCGACTGTTGCCGGTTCTGTGGTCTCCTTGCATTTCCAGGTGATCCTCGTCGCTCGCGGAGGGGCGCTCGAGACGAAGAGGTCAAACCCCAGTACGCTCGCCAGGCGACGAACGCACGATCAGTTAGATGCCTTGACTCTCCTGATGGTTCACGGAAGCCCCGCGGGGTACAATACCCCACACTGGATCCATGCAGCCACGCTGGAGCGTGCTGACAGCCTGCCGACCGTGGACTGGCCCTTGGCCTCACCCGGTATGCATCCTCTCGAATTCCCCCATCTCCATCGGCCGAGTGCCGAAGCACGACCGCCCCCGGGGACATCGTCCTGTCCGGGAGTTGGTGACCTGCTCACCATCACCCAGGTAGAAATTTTTCTCAACCCCCCAGGGAGGGCAAGCGGCCACATTCTGGGCGGCGGCTAGAATCCGGGCTCCCAGTGGGCTGGACGCACGACGCGCCGGCACCTTCCGGTGGGCCGATTTGGCCCCGACCCGTGCCGCACCGGTGCCGGCCCGCCAGCCGACTGCCGGAGCGGCCCGTCAGCCGGCACCAGCGGAGCGGTCGTGGTCAAATCCCATGTCGAGGAGAGCCTGGGGGCGAACCCGGGGGATGCAGCGCTCAACCCGGCCGATTCGGTCGCAATGGGCGTCCAAGCGGCCCGGGCACCGCGAATGCTCGAGCAGCCGCGATGGAGGGCCTTCCGCGCGCTGCGGAACCCGAGCTTCAGGCTGCTGTTCAGCGCCTTCCTGGTCAACCAGACCGGCTTCTGGATCTCTCATGTCTCGCTCCAGGGCCTGATGGCAAGCCTCTCCTCGAGCGACGCGGCCCAGCAGGGTCGGCTCTTCTTCGCGATGTTCATTCCGGCCTTCGTGCTGGCTCCACTGGCTGGTGTCGCCGCCGACCACTTCAACCGCAAGAGCATCGTTCTGACATGCTATGTGGGTGTCGCGGTGGTGACTTCGGGCCTCGCAATCACCACGGGCGCAGCCCTGGCCACACCTTCCGTGTTGCAGGCCTTCGGCTTTTGTCTTGGCGTCTGCTTCTCCTTCTCCGGCCCTGCGAGCATGGCGCTGGCCGCCAACGCGGTCCCCGAGGACGACCTGTCGAGCGCGGTCTCCCTCCAGTCGACGGCGAACAACCTGACCCGAGTTCTGGGGCCCGCCTTCGCGGCACCCCTGCTCGCGAGCGGGCGCTTCGAAGTCGCGTTCGGTGTATTCACCGTGGCGGCCCTGATCGCTGCCCTGCTGACCGCCCGCATGCGCCCGCGTCCGATCGAACCCGAAGCCGAGGAGGGTGGAATCTTCTCACGGCTGAAGAACGGGCTCGATCACGCACGCGAGCGCCACCCGGCCCTGCCCGCGCTGATCACGGTCGCGTGGGTATCGCTATTCGGTGTCTCCCACGTCGCATTGACGCCGATCTACGCAGCCGAGGTGCTGGGCGATCCCGACTGGTTTGCGTGGATCGTGGTCTGCACTGGAATCGGGGCAATGGCTGGCGCGCTGACCAGTGGCTACAAGAAGGATCTT
>JAAELW010000017.1 GCA_024226235.1 bacterium | reverse complement strand
CTCGATCTTCCCGAGCTGCGGATCGGCCTGTTGTTGGTCGATCCGTCCCGACGCCGAACTGGGGGCGCGCTGCTCGGCGATCGCATCCGGATGAACGCGATTGCTGGAGAGGGCATCTACGTACGCTCGCTCGCCACCCGCCAGGCCCACCTGGCGCTGTCGCGTGCGATCCGCGATGCGGTGCTGGTGTTGCAGGCGGCGGATTTCGACCTGGTGCTCGTCGAGACGGCGGGGATTGGCCAGAGCGACTCGGAGATCATCGATCTGGCGGATACCTCCGTCTACGTGATGACGCCGGAGTACGGCGCACCTTCCCAGCTCGAGAAGATCGACATGCTGGAGCTGGCCGATCTGATCGTGTTGAACAAGGCCGATCGGCGCGGTGCCCTCGATGCGATTCGCGATGTGCGCAAACAGTGGCGTCGCAATCATGCGGCCTTCGATGCAGAGGACGAGGCGATTCCGGTCATCGCGACGACAGCGAGCCAGTGGGACGACCCCGGCATCGATCGGGTCTACTCTCTGCTGTGCGAACGGCTGGCCACAGAAGGCAGCGCAGCGTTCGAAGCACCAGCGCAACGCGAGCCCAGTGGCGCAGCGCCGCCGCCGCCGTTGATTCCCTCGGGCCGGGAGCGCTACCTGGAGGAGATCGCTGCATCCGTGCGCGGCTACCGGGAGCGGACCGAGACACTTGCACAGGAGGCGCAGGCCACGCGCGCTTTGGGGCTGGCTCACGAGGCGCTTCCCGAGCAGGCCGTTCAAGCCCGCGCGGAGGTTGCGGAGGTGCACGCGAGCCGAAGCGACGCGCTCGATCCGACGCTGCGGGCAGCTCTCGACGCCTGGCCCGAAACCCGCGCACGTTATCTGGCCGAAGAGCAATCCTACGAGGTGCGGGGACGCGCGATCCATGTCGAGAACCGCGCCGAGACGCTATCGGGCACGAAACTGCCGCGCGTGGCGGTTCCGCGCACCGAAGACTGGGGCGAGCTGACCCGTTACCTTCGCCAGGAGAACCTGCCCGGGTTCTTCCCGTTCACAGCAGGCGTGTTCCCGTTCAAGCGGGCGGAAGAAGACCCGGCGCGGATGTTTGCGGGCGAGGGTGGCCCCGAGCGCACGAATCGGCGCTTCCATCTCGTTTCGGAAGGTCAGCCCGCCACCCGCCTCTCGACGGCCTTCGACAGCGTGACCCTCTACGGTCGCGACCCGTCCGAGCGCCAGGATGTGTACGGCAAGGTCGGTACCAGCGGTGTCTCGGTCTGCACACTGGACGATGCCAAGCGTCTCTACTCGGGCTTCGATCTCTGCGACCCCGCAACCTCGGTCTCGATGACGATCAACGGCCCGGCACCCATGGTGCTGGCGCTCTTCCTGAATGTCGCAATCGACCAGGGCGTCGAGAAGCACCTGCTCGAAACCGGTGAGCTCGAAGCCGTGCGTGCGCGGCTGGGGGGCGACGCACTGCCGACCTACCGGGACGAGCTTCCGAACGGCCATGACGGTCTGGGCCTCGGTCTGCTGGGCATCTCCGGCCGGGACGCGATCGATGCCGAGACGTACGCCCGTATCCGCTCCGACGTCCTGACGAAGGTTCGAGGCACGGTCCAGGCCGACATCCTGAAGGAAGACCAGGCCCAGAACACCTGCATCTTCTCCACCGCGTTCGCGTTGAAGATGATGGGCGATATCCAGGCCTTCTTCATTGCCGAGAAAGTCAGGAACTTCTACTCGGTCTCGATCTCCGGCTACCACATTGCAGAAGCAGGGGCGAACCCGATCACGCAGCTCGCGTTCACGCTGGCCAACGGCTTCACCTATGTAGAGGCCTACCGCGCTCGCGGTATGGATGTCGACGAGTTCGCGTCGAATTTCAGCTTCTTCTTCAGCAACGGCCTCGACGCGGAGTACAACGTGATCGGGCGGGTTGCCCGGCGGATCTGGGCGATCGCGATGCGCGATCTCTACGGTGTTTCCGAACGCAGTCAGAAGCTGAAGTACCACATCCAGACCTCGGGCCGATCGCTGCATGCCCAGGAAATGGCCTTCAACGACATCCGCACGACACTGCAGGCGCTCACTGCGATCCAGGACCACTGCAACAGCCTGCACACCAATGCATTCGACGAGGCGGTGACCACACCGACCCCGGAATCCGTGCGCCGCGCGCTCGCGATCCAGCTGGTGATCAATCGCGAACTCGGCGCGACCAAGAACGAGAATGCGCTGCAGGGCTCCTACCTGACCGAGTGGTTGACCGAAGCCGTGGAAGAGGCCGTGCTTCAGGAGTTCGAAAGGCTCTCTGCGCGCGGCGGCGTGCTCGGTGCGATGGAGACCCACTACCAGCGCGGCAAGATCCAGGACGAGAGCCTGCACTACGAATCGCTGAAACACTCGGGCGAGCTGCCGATCGTCGGAGTCAATACGTTCGAGAACCCCGAGCCCGAGCAGACCGTCCTGCCGGTTGCGCTGATGCGTGCCAGCGAGCAGGAGAAGCGCGGCCAGATCGACGGGCTCGCGACCTTTCACGACCAGCACCGCCAGGCCTGTGGCCCCGCGCTGGAGCGACTGCAACAGACGGCCCGGGAAGGCGGAAACCTGTTCGAGGAACTGATGGAGACGGTCAGGGTCGCCAGCCTGGGCCAGATCTCGGAGGCGCTGTTCCTTGTAGGAGGGCGCTATCGGCGCTCCATGTGACAGTGGCTAAGGTGTGGCCGTTCGGGCCGGAGACCCTGATGGGCTCCCAGTCCGGTCGGCAGAAGGAGCGGAGATGACCGATCGCAAGCAGTGGGAAGAGATCGCGAAGAAGGAGCTTCGGGGTCGTGATCTGGATGACCTCGTCTGGACCAGCCCGGAAGGGTTGCGCGTGAAGCCCCTCTACACGGCCGCGGATCTCGAGGGCCTCGAAAACGTCGAGACGATGCCGGGCTTCTTCCCCTTCCTGCGCGGCCCGCGCGCGACGATGTATGCGAACCGTCCCTGGACGCTTCGGCAGTACGCGGGCTTCTCGACCGCAGAGGACTCGAACGCGTTCTACAAGGCCAACCTGGCCGCGGGTCAGCAGGGCCTTTCGGTGGCGTTCGATCTCGCGACCCACCGTGGCTATGACTCGGACCATCCGCGCGTCACCGGTGACGTCGGCAAGGCGGGTGTCGCGATCGATTCGGTCGAGGACATGAAGATCCTGTTCGATGAGATCCCGCTCGATCAGGTGACGGTCTCGATGACGATGAACGGCGCCGTCCTGCCCGTGTTGGCCTGCTTCATCGTGGCCGGCGAGGAGCAGGACGTGCCCGTCGAGAAGCTCGCCGGGACCATCCAGAACGACATCCTGAAGGAGTTCATGGTCCGCAACACCTACATCTATCCTCCCGAGCCGAGCATGCGGATCGTCGCGGACATCATCGAGTACACGGCGAAAGAGATGCCGAAGTTCAACTCGATCTCGATCAGCGGCTACCACATGCAGGAGGCGGGCTCGACGACGGTGCAGGAGTTGGCGTTCACGATCGCCGACGGCCTGGACTACGTCCGGGCCGCTCTCTCAAAGGGCCTGGATGTCGACGCGTTCGCCGGGCGCCTCTCCTTCTTCTGGTGCATCGGGATGAACTTCTACCTGGAGATTGCCAAGATGCGCGCGGCGCGGCGGATTTGGGCGGAGCGGATGCAAACGGAGTTCGCGCCGAAGAAGGCGCGCTCGATGATGCTGCGCACCCACTGCCAGACCTCGGGCGCGAGTCTCACCGAGCAGGACCCGATGAACAACGTGATCCGCACGACGATCGAGGCGATGGCCGCGGTCTTCGGCGGAACCCAATCCCTGCACACCAACGGCTACGACGAGGCGGTGAGCCTGCCGACCGATACGGCGGCGCGAGTGGCGCGCAACACCCAGCTGATCCTGCAGGAGGAATCCGGAATTCCGGCGGTGGTCGATCCGTGGGGTGGGTCGTTCTTCATGGAATCGCTCACCGAGAGCGTATACCGCGCCGCCAACGAGCTGATCGACGAAGTCGAGGCGATGGGCGGGATGACGAAGGCGATCGTGGCGGGCATGCCGAAGCTTCGGATCGAGGAATCGGCCACCCGGCGCCAAGCGCGCGTCGATAGTGGCGAGGATGTGATCGTCGGCGTGAACAAGTACCGCCAGAGCGAAGAAGAGCAGCTCGAGGTCCGCGACATCGACAACACCGCGGTTCGGCTCTCGCAGATCGAGCGGCTCGAGGGAATCCGGGCCCGGCGCGACGGACCGGCGGTGGAGAGGAAGCTCGCGCACTTGTCGAAGCTCGCGGAGACCGGGGAGGGCAACCTGCTCGAGGCCGCTGTCGATGCTGCACGCTCTCGCGCTACGGTAGGTGAGATTTCCGACGCGCTCGAAAAGCACTACACGCGCTATCGGGCGGAGGTCCGCTCGGTAGCCGGTGTCTATGGCGGGGCCTATATGGGCGATGATGAGTTCGACGCGATCTGCCGCGAGGTCGAAGCCTTTGCCGAGCAGGAGGGCCGGCGGCCGCGCATGCTGGTCGTCAAGCTCGGTCAGGATGGACACGATCGCGGTCTCAAGGTGATCGCCACCGCGTTTGCGGACATCGGCTTCGACGTGGATGTGGGTCCGCTCTTCCAGACCCCCGACGAAGCGGCGGGGCAGGCCATCGACGCGGACGTGCACGTGGTCGGTGTTTCGAGTCAAGCCGCCGGGCACAAGACCCTGGTTCCGGCGTTGATCGAGGCGCTGGCAGGCAAGGGTGCGTCGGATATCGCCGTGGTGGTGGGTGGGATCATTCCGCCCCAGGACTATGCCTATCTGCGAGAGCAGGGCGTGGCGGGGATCTTCGGCCCGGGCACACCCATCCCGAAGGCCGCGCGGGAGGTGCTCCAGGTCGTCCGGGCCGGCCGGAAGTGACGGAGGCGAAGCAGTACGCCGATGCGATCCGCCAGGGCGATCGCCGGAGTCTGGCTCGTGCCATCACCTGGATCGAGAGCACGCGTCCGGAACATCAGAGCCTGGCCCAGGGCATCCTGGAGGCGCTGGTTACCGATACCGGCCGCGCGGCGCGGATCGGAATTACCGGACCGCCGGGCGTCGGCAAGAGCACGTTCATCGAGAGCTTCGGCCTTCACCTGCTTTCGCTAGGCCATCGCGTGGCGGTCCTGGCCGTGGACCCGTCGAGCCCGGTGACCGGCGGGAGCATCCTCGGCGACAAGACCCGCATGGAGCAGCTCGCCCAGGATGATCGCGCGTTCATCCGGCCGTCTCCTTCCGGCGGAGCGCTGGGTGGAGTGGCCCATCGCACCCGCGAAGCGCTGTTGCTATGCGAGGCGGCTGGCTTCGACGTGGTGATCGTCGAGACCGTCGGGATCGGCCAGTCCGAGATCGCCGTTCGCTCGCTCGTGGATACGTTCCTGGTGATGCTCCAGCCGGGCTCTGGCGACGAGCTCCAGGGCATCAAGAAGGGAGCGCTCGAGCTGGCCGACGCGCTGGTCGTGAACAAGGCGGATGGCGAGCAGAAGACCATTGCCGAGCGCACCCGCGGCGAGCACGAAGGGGCCCTGGCGCTGCTGCGCCAGACGACGGCGGGCTGGAAGCCGCGGGTCCTCTCCGTCAGCTCGCTCGAGCGGGTCGGCCTGCCTGAGGTCTGGGAAACGATCCAGGCGCACCGCGAGGCCCTCGCGGCCAGCGGAGAGCTCGAGGCAAGGCGCCGCGCCCAGGCCAGCCAGTGGATGTGGACGTTGGTCGAAGAGGGCCTCGGGCGGGCCTTTCGGGCGCACCCTGCGGTTGCCGAGCAGATCAAACGATGGGAGGCCGACGTGGAGGCACAACGCGCGACTCCCGCCGCAGCGGCTCGGGCACTACTCGAGGCGTTTCGGAAGGCCTAGTGCCCCCAGGGGAACCCCACCCCGGAATGGCAACTCTCGAGACTCCTCCTGTGGAGTCTTCATTTGCGGGTCCTTCCTGCCGATGAATCTGGTGTCACGGGTCTTTGCCCGGTGGGGTGCCTCGGATGGTGCAGATCAACATGGCCGGCCGAGAGATTGTGCTGAAGCTCGTCTACTACGGGCCGGCTCTCTCAGGTAAAACCACGAACCTGCAGATGCTCCACGAGCTTCTCGATCCGAGCACCCGCGGCAAGATGGTCACCCTGGATACCGCGGATGACCGCACGCTCTATTTCGACTTCCTTCCGGTCTCCTTCGGCACCCAAATGGGCTTCACGATGAAGTTGAAGCTCTTCACGGTGCCCGGCCAGGTGATGCACAAATCGACCCGCAAGGTCGTGCTTGCCGGTGCCGACGGAGTGGTCTTCGTCGCCGATTCCCAGCGCTCTTCGGCCAGCGCCAACGCCTACAGCTGGCGCGACATGGAGGCGAACCTGAAGTCGAACGGCACAGACTTCGATTCGATTCCGAAGGTCGTGCAGTTCAACAAGCGCGACCTCCCGGACGTGAAACCCCTCGAAGAAGTCCGCGCCGCCTGGGGCGATACTCCGACCTATCCGGCGGTGGCAATGCGAGGCGAAGGCGTGATCGAGACTTTCCGCGAGCTGCTGCGAAAGGTCTACCGCTTCCTCGACGCGCGCCACGACTTCCAGGAGAAGTTCGCGGTGTCCGAGGACGACTTCCTCAAGGGCGTACTGAAGAACCTGACCAGCTGAAACCGGGGACGCCGGCCCCTTTCGAAAGGGGGCGAGGTGGGCGAAACTCCTTTGGGTTCCGGTACTTGCAGTGGATCCGCAATTGACACAGGTGTCAACTGCTGGTAGCGTGGCCGCGACTTGGCTTCCGCCACGCGCCCGACGGAACTGCCCGAAAGTCCGTACGGAGAATACCCATGAGCGACCCCCGATCGCACTCGAATCCGGCGACAGCGCCGCGAGCCCCCGCGGACTCGAATGACGTCATCGTCTCGGTCGCTGCGGCGATCGACGAGATCCGCGCCGGCAGGATGGTGATCCTCGTGGACGACGAGGATCGTGAGAACGAGGGCGACCTCTGCATGGCCGCCGAGGCGGTCACGCCCGAGGCGATCAACTTCATGGCCACCTACGGCCGGGGCCTGATCTGCCTGCCGATGACTGAGCACCAGCTCGATCGGATCAACCTGACGATGATGGTACCGGACGCCGAGAACTCCTCCGGCTTCGGCACTGCGTTCACGGTCTCGATCGAGGCCCGTGAGGGCGTCACGACCGGCATTTCGGCGTTCGACCGGGCCCATACGATCAAGGTGGCGACGGCCGAGGACGCGCGGCCGCGGGACATCGTGCGTCCCGGACACATCTTCCCGCTTCGCGCCCGCGACGGCGGCGTGCTTCGCCGCGCCGGGCAGACGGAAGGCTCGGTCGATCTGGCCCGGCTGGCCGGGATGAAGCCGGCCGGGGTGATCTGCGAGATCATGAATGACGATGGCACGATGGCTCGGATGCCGGACCTGGTGAGCTTCGCGCGGACGCATGGCCTGAAGATCGTGACCGTGGCCGACATGATCGAGTACCGGTTGCGCAATGAGAAGCTGGTACGCGCGGCCGGGGATTGTGCCTTGCCGACGGCCGACGGCGGCGATTTCCGAGCGATCGTCTACGAGAACGACATCGACCATGTCGATCACATCGCGCTGGTGAAGGGTGACATCCAGGAGGATGACGAGGTCCTGGTGCGAGTGCATAGCGAGTGCCTGACGGGCGATGCCTTTGGCTCGTTGCGCTGTGACTGCGGTGAGCAGCTTCACGCTGCGATGAAAATGATCGAGACCGAAGGCAAGGGCGTGGTCCTCTACATGCGCCAAGAGGGGCGCGGGATCGGGCTGAAGAACAAGATCAAGGCCTACGGCCTCCAGGACTCGGAAGGCCTTGATACGGTCGAAGCCAACGAGCGCCTCGGGTTTGCCGCCGACCTCCGCGACTACGGCGTCGGCGCCCAGATCCTTCACGATCTGGGGGTGCAAAAGATGCGTATCATCACCAACAACCCGGGCAAGCGCGCCGGCATCGAGGGCTACCAGCTCACGATCGTCGAGCGAGTGCCCCTCGAGATCGAGCCCAACGAGAAGAACTTCGAGTACTTGCGTACGAAGAAGGAGAAGCTCGGGCACGTCTTGCACTTGATGAGCTGAGAGGAATTCCATGTTCGATTCGCCCGAGGAAGTCATCGAGCAGCTCGATGCCCAGGACTACATTTGCGACAAGAACATCGCGACCGTGGTCTTCCTGGCTTCCAAGCTGGAAAAGCCCGTTCTCGTAGAGGGACCGGCGGGAGTCGGCAAGACCGAGTTGGCGAAAGTCGTCTCGGCGGCAACCGGCCGTCCGATGATCCGGCTGCAGTGCTACGAAGGGCTCGATGAGGCCAAGGCGCTCTACGAGTGGGAGTACTCGAAGCAGCTCCTCTACACGCAGATCCTGAAGGAGAAGTTCGCCGAAGCCATGGCCGGAGCGACTACGGTCAAGGATGCGGCCGACCGGGTCGGACAAGAAGACAGCGTCTTCTTCTCCGATCGGTTCATCGTTCCGCGGCCGCTGCTCCGAGCGATCCAATCCGAGCAGCCGTCGCTGCTGCTGATCGACGAGGTCGACAAGAGCGATCCTGAGTTCGAGGCCTTCCTGCTCGAGGTGCTGTCGGACTTCCAGGTGACCGTCCCCGAGATAGGAACCCTCGAGGCGTACCACAAGCCGATCGTCTTCCTCACCTCGAACGACGCGCGTGAGATGAGCGATGCGCTGAAGCGCCGCTGCCTGCATCTCTACATCGACTTCCCGAACGAAGAGCTCGAGGTGAAGATTCTCGACAAGAAGGTCGAGGGCATCGATCGGCGGCTTGCGGAAGAGCTGGTCGGGGTCATGCAGCGCTTGCGCAAGCTCGATCTGAAGAAGACGCCCTCGATCAGCGAAACCCTCGATTGGGCGAGAGCCCTGCTGGCGCTGAATGCGACCGAACTCGACGAGGATCTGGTCCGCGAGACACTGAACGTGATCCTCAAGTACGAGGGTGACATCAAGAAGACCCAGGCGGAGCTCGGCAGGCTGATCACGCGCAAGGTGGAGGAGGGTGGCGAAGCCAAGGCCGGTGAAGGGGCCAAGGCGGCGGACGAGCCCAAACCCGCAAAGAAGGGCGTGCTTCACTAGATGCAGCAGAAGATCGTCGATTTCACGAACCTGCTGCGCAAGAGCGGGATCCGTGTCTCGGTGGCGGAATCGATTGATGCCTTCACCGCCCTCGACGAGCTCTCACTGGGCGACCGCGAGGTTTTCAAGGACGCGCTTCGCACCACGATGGTGAAGCGCTCCGAGGACATTGCCACCTTCAATCAAATGTTCGACCTCTATTGGTCGGCCTTTTATGACGGGCTGCGCAATTCGTTCGACCAGGCCTCCGATGAGATGGAAGGTGACTTCGATCTCGAGCAGATGATGCAGGCCCTCCAACAGGGTATGCAGGGCATGCAGGGCGATCAGGAGCTGGATCTCTCCGAGCTCGCCAAGGCGCTGTTGACCCAGGATCTGGACAAGCTGGAGCAGCTGATCCGCGAAGCGGCCGAGGGCGCCGGTGTCGAGCGGATCGAGAACATGCTGCAGCTGGGTTTCTTCACCCGGCGCACGATGGAGCAGATGGATGCGGAAGGCGCCGGGGACCAGCTCCGAAGCCTGGCCCAGCAGCTCCGCGAGGCCGGCATGGGCGAAGCCGAGGCAGATGCGCTGCTCGAGCTGATCGACAAGTTCCTGGAGGCGCTCCGCAAGAGCGTTCGGAACTACACCGAGCGCCAGCTCCAGCAGCAGAACTTCGACTACATGGAGAAGTTCCGCCGCGAGAGCCTGCTCGAGAAGAGCTTCTACAACCTGACCGAGGACGAGATCAAGAAGATGCGCGAGGTGGTCGTTCGGCTGGCCCAGCGCATCAAGAACGTGCTCTCGGTCCGCAAGCGGCGGCTCAAGAAAGGCAAGCTCGATCTGCACACGATGCTGCGCCGCAACATGGCCCACGGCGGCGTACCCTTCGATCTGATCTTCAAGCAGCGCAGGAAGGAGCGACCGAAGCTCGTGATCCTGTGCGACGTGTCGAGTTCGGTGGCCAACGTCTCTCGCTTCATGCTGCAGTTCGTCTACAGCCTGCAAGAGTGTTTCACGAAGATCCGGGCCTTCGTGTTCGTGTCCGAACTGGGAGAGGTCACCCCGATCTTCAAGGACAAGGACATCAACGATGCGATCGAGAAAGCACTCGATGGCGGCGATGTGATCAATGTCTACACGCGATCCAATTTCGGCTTTGCGTTCCACCACTTCTGGCAGAACTTCCTCTCGTCGATCGACAACAAGACCACGGTCTTGATCCTCGGCGACGCTCGGAACAACTACAACGATCCGAGGGCCTGGTGCCTGCGCGATATCCACAACAAGGCCAAGGACATGGTCTGGCTGAATCCGGAGAGCCCCTCGGCCTGGGGCTTCGGCGATAGCGTGATGGACAAGTACCTTCCCCACACCGACGTCGCTGAAGAGTGCCGCAACCTGAAGCAGCTCTCCCGGGTCGTCGACCGGTTGGTGCTGTAGGCAGTCGATGGTTCGGAAGCTCCTCGCGGGTGGGCTCGTGCTGGGTGGACTCGCGCTGCTGGTGGCCTTCGTGTGGCTGCCCGGTTGGATCGACCGGGCACTGAACCGGGTCGAAGGCGAGGCACCCTTCGAAGGCAGCGCCCGCGCCGAAGCGCTGCTGGATCAGTTTGGAGCGGTCGATCTGCACGCCGATCCGCTGCTCTGGAGCCGTGACCTGGGAGAGCGCCTGGATCACGGCCAGGTCGATCTGCCGCGGCTGATCGAAGGCAGGGTCGCGATCCAGGTGTTCGGCCTCGTGACCCAAGCACCGGTGGGAATGAACTTCGAAAAGACGCGGTCGGACGTTCCGGACATGATCACGCTGATGGCGGTGGTCCAGCGCTGGCCGATTCGCAGTTGGACGAGCCGCCGTGCTCGGGCAGAACACCAGGCAGCGAAGCTCGCGGCGCTTGCCGAGCGATCCGAGGGGCAGCTTCGGGTGGTCCGCACCCGGGGTGATCTGGAGAGCGTGCTGGCCGCCAGAGCTCGTGGTGAAGCCGTGGTGGGCGGGCTGCTGGGGCTCGAGGGCATGCACGCACTCGACGGGGAACTCGCCGGTGTGGACGCATTGTTCGCGGCCGGCGTGCGAATGATGGCGCCCACACATTTCTTCGACAATCGGATCGGCGGCGCTTCCGCAGGCGTCGAGAAGTACGGGCTCACCGAGCTTGGCCGGGCGGCGATCCGGCAGGCCCAGCAGCTCGGCATCGTGATCGACGTGGCCCACGCCTCACCCGCGACGATCGACGACCTGCTGGAGATCGGCGAACTGCCGTTGGTGGCCTCGCATACCGGGGTCCAGGCGACCTGTCCGGGGTCTCGCAACCTTTCGGATGAGCAGGTTCGTGGCATCGCCGGGCGCGGCGGGGTGGTCGGCATCGGCCACTTCGAGGGTGCCGTCTGCGGTACCTCCGCTGAGCACGTCGCCCGGGCGATGGATCACGTCCGCAAGCTCGTCGGCGTCGATCATCTGGCTTTGGGCTCGGATTTCGACGGTTCCGTCGCCACTGAATTCGACACCACCGGTCTCGCGCTGATCGTCGATGCACTCTTCGAGCGGGGCTTCAGCGACGACGAGGTCAGACGGGTCCTCAGTGCGAACGCACTGCGCGTCTTTCGTGCAGTCCTTCCCGATTGAACCCGTAACCAACCGGATTGGGTCCGAATCAAATGGTTCCAGAATGGAGAAGCCCCGCCGGGCGGGGCCTGGCGGGGCTTCGATCAGGGCGGAGAGACGGTGGATAGATGAT
>JAAELW010000016.1 GCA_024226235.1 bacterium | reverse complement strand
CCAGAAACAAGTGAATTCTTAACTCCGGCCCCCCTTCTTCACTTCTTTCCTGCTTCATTCCGGCGTCGACAAGAGGCTCGTGCGCGGCCACAATGGGGCGCTACTGAGGTGACCATGTCCGATGAGATTGCTGACGTCCTGATCATTGGGGCCGGTGCCGCCGGAGCGGCGCTCGCCTGGAGCCTGGCAGAGACGCGCATGCGGATCGTTTGCCTCGAGCAGGGCGACTGGATGAACCCGGCCGACTACCCGACCGCACGAAGCGACTGGGAGATGGAGCGTTTCGGGGCCTTCGGCCTGTCGCCGAACGGACGTGGGCGGTCCGAGGACTATCCGATCGTCGAGGATGACTCGCCAATCAAGGTCTCGAACTTCAATGCGGTCGGCGGCGGCACCGTCCTCTACGCAGCACACTTCCCGCGCTTGCATCCCTCGGATTTCCGGGTCCGCACGCTCGATGGCGTGGCAGACGATTGGCCTGTCGACTACGCCACCCTCGAACCCTACTACGACCAGAACGCCCAGATGATGGGCGTGGCAGGCCTTGCCGGGGATCCCGCCTATCCGCCGAAGGAACCGACCCTGCCGCCTGTTCCCATCGGCAAGCTCGGGGATACCCTGGGCCGCGGGTTCGAGAAGCTGGGTTGGCACTGGTGGCCGTCGGACAGCGCGATCGCGACAGAGGAACACGCCGGACGGGCACCCTGCATCAACCTGGGCCCTTGCATCATGGGTTGTGCTCAAGGGGCCAAGGGCAGCACGGATGTCACCTACTGGCCGGTGGCCGTGCGAGAGGGGGTCGAGCTGCGCACGCGCTGCCGCGTTCGCGAGGTCACCGTCGACGAAAACGGCATGGCCAACGGAGCGATCTATCTGGACGCGGACGGCGTGGAACACGTGCAGCGCGCCGAGATCGTGATCGTCGCCTGCAACGGGATCGGCACGCCACGATTGCTGTTGAACTCGCGCTCTTCCCGCTTTCCCGACGGCCTCGCGAACAGCAGCGGCCTGGTCGGAAAGAACCTGATGTTCCATCCCTATGCCATGGTGACGGGCATCTTCGAAGAGCGCCTCGAAGGCTGGAAGGGCCCGACCGGCTGCAGCCTGATCAGCCAGGAGTTCTACGAAACGGATCCCGCTCGCGACTTCGTGCGGGGGTACACCTTTGAGATCCTCCGGGGCATGGCGCCGGTCGGAACGGCGCTATTCGGCATGGGGACGGGTCGCCTTCCCTGGGGCGCCGACCACCACGAGGCCTACGCCCGACTCTGGGATCGCACTGCCGGCATGGTCATCATCTGCGAGGATCTGCCGGAGGAGCACAACCAGGTGACCCTCGATCCGGAGCGAACGGATAGCGATGGCATCCCGGCGCCGAAGATCAGCTACCAGTTGAGCGAGAACAGCCAGCGCATGCTCGACCATGCGGTCGCCCGCGGCACGGAGATCCTCGAAGCCGCCGGCGCGGTGGACACGCTCTCGGAAGCACCGCTCCCGCCGGCGGGTTGGCACCTGATGGGCACCGCCCGGATGGGCACCGACCCGGAACGATCGGTGGTCGACTCCTGGTGCCGCTCGCATGATGTCAAGAACCTGTTCATCGTAGACGGATCGGTCTTCGTGACCTCGGGCGGAGTGAACCCCACCAATACGATCCAGGCCCTGGCCCTGTATGTCGCAGACACCATCAAGAAGAACCTGACGAATCTGTTCGAGTGAGGAACCCCGTGACCGACCCTCGATCCATCACGAACGATGACGAAACCCACGCGCTCGCAGGCGTACTGGATGTGATCCTGCCGGCTTCGGCGGATGGCCGGATGCCCGCAGCTTCTGCCCTCGGGCTGGCAGCACCGCTCCGCGAGAAGCTGGCCGACGCCTGGCCGCTGATCGTGAGCGGCCTCGACGCCTGCGAAACCGCCGCGCGCGCCCGAGGCTCCGAACGCTTCTCGGCACTTCCCCAGGATGGCGCCGCCGCCGTGCTGGAGCAGGTCGCCGCCGAAGAGCCGGCATTCCTGGGCAGCGTGATCTTCCATCTCTACGCCGCCTACTACCAACACCCGGTCGTCGTGGAAGCCCTCGGGCTCGAGGCCCGCCCGCCCTTCCCGACCGGCTACCCGCTCGAACAAGGCGATCTCGGCCAGCTCGAGCGCGTGCGAAACGGCCCTCGACGCTACCGCGAGTGCTGACCGAGGCGAGCCTGCGCCGACGCGCGCAGGTCCGGTAGCAGCGCGGCGGGCCCGTTCTAGTCGCCCAGATCCCCCAGCCGAATGGGCATTCGGCGGGAGCCCCAATCACCGGGCCGGGCCTCGAAGACACCGGCACAAGCCGTACCGCAGGCTGTGCAGGCCCCTGCCCCATCGAGGCCCCAGCCAGCAATCTCGTAGCCGTCACGCACGATCAATTCCGTGTCACAGACGTGACAGAGGGTCGTGCCACCCGCCAGGTCCCGAACATTCCCGGTGTAGACGTGACGAAGGCCGTAGGAGCGGGCAATCACGCGGGCTCGCTCCAGGGTTGCCAGGGGCGTCGCCGCGATGTCGCGCATGCGGTAGTCCGGATGGAACGCGGTCAGGTGCCAGGGCACGTCCGGGCCCAGGTGTCGGGCGATCCATGCCGCCGCATCGTGAAACTCCGCATCGTCGTCGTTCAGGCCTGGAATCAGAAGCGTCGTGAGCTCGAGCCACACGTCGGTCTCTTCGTGCAGGTAGACGAGGGTATCGAGTACGGGCGCAAGGCTGGCGCCGCAGAAATCGCGGTAGAAGTCATCCCGAAAGGCCTTGAGGTCCACGTTCGCTGCGTCCACGTGAGAGAAGAAATCCGCCCGTGCTGCCGGATCGACCCAGCCGGCGGTGACGGCCACCGTTCGTACGTCACGCTCATGGCAGGCAATCGCGGTATCGACCGCGTACTCGAGGAAGATCACCGGATCGTTGTAGGTAAACGCGACACTTCTCGAGCCGGTGGCCACGGCTGCCTCTGCGATCTTCTCCGGCGGCGCTTCGTCGGCCAGGGTGTCGAGTTCGCGGCTCTTGCTGATGTCCCAGTTCTGGCAATAACGACAGGTGAGGTTGCAACCCGCAGTGCCGAACGAGAGCACCGGAGTACCCGGCAGGAAGTGGTTCAAGGGCTTCTTCTCGATCGGATCGACGCAGTAGCCGCTCGAGCGGCCCCAGGTCGTGAGCTCGAGGTGGTCACCCTCCCGCGCGCGCACGAAGCACAGGCCCCGCTGGCCCGGTGCCAGCTTGCAGTGGCGCGGACATACATCGCATTGGATGCGTCCATCTTCCAGCGCGTGCCAGTGCCGCGCGGGTGCGTGAGAAGGGAGGACCGCCATCCCCCGAAGCTCGTGCTGGCGGCAGGATCGTCAAGCCGCCAGGGACTTGACACGTGCCGGCGCGTGCTTGACGCCCGCTTGACGCGTGCCGGCGCGTGCTTGACGCCCGCTTGACGCGTGCCGGCGCGTGCTGAGCTTGGCAGGATGCACGTCCGGGAACCGGCGGTCGCCGGGGCGTTCTACCCCGCTTCGGCGAAGGCGCTCGAGAGGCTCGTCCGCGATTTCATCGAAGCCGCCCCGCGGGATCCGTCACCCCCGCCCAAGGCCTTGATCGTGCCCCATGCGGGCTACGTCTACTCGGGGCCCGTGGCGGGGAGTGCCTATTCGCTCCTGACGCCCCTGCGCGGCACGATCCGGCGGGTGGTACTGCTCGGGCCAGCCCACCGGGTGGCAATCCACGGCCTCGCCATGCCCGCGGCCGACGCGTTGCGCACCCCCCTCGGCGTGGTCCCGGTCGATCTCGAAGCCCGAGAACAGCTCTCCGATCTTCCCCAGGTCACGACGAACGAAGCAGCCCACGCGGACGAGCACAGCCTCGAGGTCCAGCTGCCGTTTCTGCAGGTCGCGCTCGGGAGCTTCCAGCTGGTGCCATTGCTCGTGGGACAGGCCCGCGACGAAGAGGTGGCGGAGGTGATCGAGCGGCTCTGGGGAGGCCCCGAGACCTTGATCGTCGTGAGCTCGGACCTCTCGCACTACCTGCCCTACGACCAGGCGCAGCAGATGGATGCTGCCACCTGTCAGGCGATCGAGGCACTGAATCCCGAAGCCCTGGGTGAGCAGACAGCGTGCGGCCGCGTGCCGGTGCGAGGCCTGCTACGAGCCGCGGATCGGTGCGGACTGGTCCCGCACACCCTCGACCTGCGCAGCTCCGGCGATACCGCCGGCCCCCGCGACGAAGTGGTGGGCTACGGGGCCTGGAGCTTCGCAGAAGCCGAGGGGATCTCCGAAGACCGCGCACTCCTCGAAGTTGCGCGTCGCGCCGTCGAACACGCTGCGCGCGACGGAGACGAGATGCCGCTCGACCCCGAGGCCTTTGCCGAAGCGCTTCGTCGACCTGGCGCCTGTTTCGTCACCCTGCGCCAAAGCGACAAACAGCTGCGCGGCTGCATCGGGAACCTCGAGGCCGATCGGCCGCTGGTCCTCAGCGTCGCCAGCAACGCCCATCGCGCAGCGCTCCACGACCCGCGGTTCCCTCCGCTCCGTGAGGCGGAGCTGCCCGGGCTCGAGATCCACGTCTCGGTACTGAGCGTGCGCGAGCCGATCCCCGCACGCTCGCTGACCGAGCTGGTCCAGCTCTTGCGCCCAGGCATCGACGGCCTCGTGCTCGAAGACGGCTCCTGCCACGCGACCTTCCTGCCCGACGTGTGGAGCGATCTTCCAGAGCCCAGCCGCTTCGTCGGCGCACTCTGGAAGAAGGCCGGACTCCCCGAGGATCATTGGTCTCCGAAGGCCCGCGCATGGCGCTACACGACGCACGGAATCGGCTGAGTCGATCGATCAGACTCCCTTCACGTCATCGGCTCTTGTAACCGCCCAGCGCGTGACCAACGGTCCGACGAATTCGAACACCACCGTGGCTGCGACGACCACGGGAAGGATGGCCTCACCCTGATCCGGGAAGTGGCGAGCTGCGACCAGCGCCATGCCGAGGGCGACCCCGGCCTGCGGCAGCATGGCCAGCCCCAGTCTGCGCAGATCCGGCATCACCACCCCGACACGGAGGATCGCCACGCCGAGCCATCCTCCAAGCAGGCGTCCGACCACGCGCAATGCAACGTACGCGATCAGCCACGGACCCACGCTTGCCAGCGCGTCCAGATCGAGAGCTGCTCCGGCAAGCACGAAGAACACGATCAGAAACGGCCACTCGATGCCCTCGATGGCATGGAACGGACGATCGTGATGGCTCGCCAGGTTCGCGACCACGGCGCCTAGCGTCATCGAAGCCAGCAGGAACGACACATCGAGCCAGAGAGCCAGGCCACCGCACAGGAACACCAGGCCCAGGGCCTCGTACAGGCTCGGCTCACCCGGATCGATGCGTCCGGTCAGGCTCGCCATCGGTATTCCGAGCACGACACCAAGCGCCAGCGCTCCGCCGAGCTGCCAGAGGGCGTGAAGCAGCACCTCGGAAGCTCCGTCACCCTGGGCGAGCAGCGCCAGTGCCAGCACCAGACTGAAGACGATCAGCCCCCACACATCATCGACGGTCACCGCCGCAAGAAGGGTGTCGCTGAACGCAGTTTCCCGTCCATGGGCGTGCACCACATCGGCTGTGGCCGCCGGATCGGTGGCCACAGCGATTGCCGCGAGGAGGAGCGCGACGGTTCCCGGAACACCGAACGCCAGGAGGCCCAGCCACATCGCGGCGAAGGTCGCAGCGACCACTGCCAGCGAGATTCCGATCACCACCCGTCCGCGCTCGCGCAGGTTCCCCCGCGTCAGCCGCCCACCGAGCAGGAAGCCGATCATCACCAGGGCCATGTCGGAGACCACCGGAAACCAGGCCCGGCTGAGTTCGGGCAGCACGTCGAAGCCGGAGGGACCCACGCCGAAGCCGAACAGCAACAGCATCGTCACGCGGGGCAATGGGGTGCGTCGGCCGATCGCGTCGAACGCGAGGGCTGCGAGGAAGATCACGCCCAGGGCCATCAGGATGCGGGCCACGTTGTCGGAAGCGATCTCCATCTGCACCCTGAAGGCTACGCTGCCGCCGCCGTTTGCGGAAGACAGGGCCCACCAGAAACGGGCTAAGCTCGCGCCCCTTGCATGGAGGTCTCCCAATGGAACGACTCGAAGGAAAGATCGCTCTCATCACCGGTGGCGCCCGCGGCCTGGGGTTGGCCATCGGCCGCCGATTCCGCGAGGAAGGAGCCCAGGTAGTCATCAACGATCTCGACCCGGAGGCCGCCCAGAAGGCCGCTACAGAGATTGGTGGAAGCTCGCTGGCCGCAGATGTCTCGGATTCAGCGGCCGTGGCCGCCATGTTCGACGAAGTGGCCAGCCAGCATGGAAGGCTCGACGTGCTGGTCAACAATGCGGGCATCAATGGCATCGAGGACGACCCGGAGCGCGCTGCCGATTTCCGCAATCGCATGCTCGCCCAGGCATCCGAAGCCGTGAGCGGCGGACCCATCGAGACCCACCTCGACGCTACCGTCGAGGCCACCGACGACGACTGGCACCGCATGCTCGCGGTCCATCTGGACGGCACGTTCTTCTGCAGCCGCGAGGCGTTGAAGATCATGAACCCCCAGATGTCCGGCTGCATCTTGAACATGGGATCGATCATGGGGACCGCGGGTGGCGCCGGCTCTGCGGCCTATTGTGCAGCCAAGGCCGGCATCCTCGGCTTCACCCGCTCGCTGGCCCGGGAGGTGGTGACCCGAAACATCCGGGTGAACGCCATCGCACCGGGTTGGATCGACACCGACTTCACCTCGTTCCTCAACGAAACGAAGATGCTGATCGCAGCCCAGACACCGATGGGGCGCCTCGGCGACGTGGACGACATCGCCTGGGCAGCGGTCTACCTGGCCAGCAACGAGGCAAAATTCGTGACAGGCCAGACACTGAGCCCGAACGGTGGTTGGCACATGAGCCAATAGCTCCGTAAAGACAGAGGCCAAGCACTTTTGAAAGGTTGCTGTTAAGACAGGGGCCAGGCACT
>JAAELW010000015.1 GCA_024226235.1 bacterium | reverse complement strand
GCCGAAAGCCACGCTGCCACCGACGAAAAGGAGGCGGGGGAAGGCCTCGGTGCCGCCGCCCACGTGCTGGAAGCCGCGCTCGTCGATGGTCACCAGCAGCGGGATCGACTGGGCCCTTTCGCAGGCGTCGAGGTCGCCGCAGGGGTACCGCTGGGGACGGATGCGCTCGGCCCAGTACCCCTCCCGTGGCCCGACCGGGGGAACCGGTCGACCGCGTTCGGTGTAGGTCGCCTCCCAGGCCGCCCGATTCAGCTCGAGCCCGTTCAAACCACGATGCTTCCAGGCGCGCCACAGCCCCCGGTAGAGGTGCATCTGAGCCGGGCCGGACATCGCGCTGTCGCCGTAGAAATTCCAGCGCACTCCGATCTCGACGAAGAGTGCGACGATGCCCAGCCCGCCCAGCACGAGCAGCGTGTTGGCAACCACGTTCCACGCACGTCTTCGGTCCATCGGCTCTCCCGCGCGGCCCCGGAGCTTCACTGACGGCGGAGCCGGACGATACCACCGACCGTCAAGACCAGTGGCTGGCCGCTGACTTTGAGCAGGTCGATAATCTCATCTGTGTTCTCTTTGAAGTGGGCGAGCGAGTCCGCTCTCTGCAGCGTCGTCATAGGATTCTGATCTCTTGGGTGGTGGGCCTTCACTATATCCGAAAACTGCGGATCCCGGCACCGCAGCCCAGCCAACCGATCTCATCGCCCTCGTAGGTGGCTGGCGCTCGACTTCAACCTGGCGCAAGACGTCCGTGGCGTGCTGCGACAGGGCGAGATCATCCGCGAGCGGATCGCGGGCTCCGATCAGGAGCTGGTGTCCAGGCGTTGGGTGAACGGCTCGCTGGACCGCGAATCGTCGGCCCAGGAGCTCGATCCCGAAATCGGCGACCT
>JAAELW010000014.1 GCA_024226235.1 bacterium | reverse complement strand
TCACCCGTCATGGCCACGATCTCGCCGAGGTCCTTGAGCGCGTCCACCAGAGCGAGCTTGTGCTCCGGGGCCACTCGCGCGAATACATCCGCCTCCATGGCGACCCGGCGGAGCTCGTCGGTGGTGAGCCTGTCGAGCTCCTCGCCGGTTACGATCCTCCCGCTGTCGATCCCGATCTGCTCCGCGACCGCGGCAGCGGTGGCCGGGTGATCACCCGTGATCATGATCACGCGGATGCCGGCGGCGCGGGCGTCGCGCAGTGCGCCTTCCACCTCCGGCCGCGGCGGATCCCAGAAGAGCACGAGCCCGAGCCAGGTGAGATCCCGCTCGGCCTCGCCCTCACTGCAGGCCAGGGCCAGCACCCGGTAGCCCCTCTCGGCGTGGGCCTCGGCCCGATCTCGCCACTGGCTGCGCTCCGTGTCGCTGAACCGACACCGCTCGAGCAGGACTTCGGGAGCGCCCTTCAGGTAGCTGACCGGACGCCCGTCCTCCTGGACCGTGACCCGCATGAACTTCCACTCGCTATCGAACGCGCGCAGGCTCTGGCGGTGGTGCTGACGCCTGAGCTCGATGGGATCGATGCCGTGATCGCGCGCGCAACACACGAGGCTCACCTCGAGCGGATCGCCCACACCGGTCTCTGCTTCGGCCTCGCTGGCGAGCACCATCGCCCGCAGGGCGCGGGGCAGATCCGGTGACTCGATGTCCCGAACCACCATCTCGTTCTCGGTCAGGGTCCCGGTCTTGTCCGAGGCGATGACCGTGACCGAGCCCAGCGCCTCCACCGCCGAGAGCTTGCGCACCACGGCCTTGCGCCGGGACATGCGCTCGACCCCGAGCGCCAGGGTGAGGGTGAGCACGGCCGGAAGGCCCTCGGGGACGGCGGCGACGGCGAGCGCCACGGCGAACAGGAATGCCTCGTCGAGACGTTCGAGCCCGTCGACGGCCACTCCTACCGCCGCCAGCACCACGGAGACCCCCATCACCCAGCGGGCCACCTGATGGCCGAAGACCTCGAGGCGCGCCTCGAGCGGCGTCTGGTCGGAACGCACTTCGCCCAGCATCCCGGCGATGCGCCCCATGGCGCTGCGTGCGCCAGTGCGGGTGACTTCGAAGAACGCGGTGCCGCGCACCACGAGAGTTCCCGAGAAGATCTCCTCCCCCGAGCCCTTCGCGACCGGCACCGACTCGCCGGTGAGGATCGACTCGTCGACCACCAGCTCGCTTGCGCCGTCTAGGCAGCCATCGGCCACGATCCGGGCACCGGACTCCACGCGAACGGCGTCGCCGGGTACCACCTCACTGCTCGGGATGCGTTCGAGGCGTTCGTTTCGGAGCACCCAGACCTGGGGCGCCTCGAGCTCTCGCAGCCGGGCCAGGGCGTCCTCGGCCCGGTACTCCTGGAATACGCCCATCCCGGCGTTGAGGAGCAGGATGGCGGCAATGGCGATGGACTCGAACGGAATGCCCACTGCGCCGTCCAGCCACCAGACGACCTGATCCACCGCCAGGGCGAAGAGCAGGACATAGATCAGGGAGCTCCGGAACTGACGCACGAAGCGCCGCCACAGCGCTGGCTTCGGCGCGTCCGGCAGGGCGTTGGGGCCGAGCTCCGCGTAGCGTCGCCGAGCCTCCTCACTCGTGAGGCCCATGCCATCTCTCGGTTCCGGCATGGGTTGCATTCTAGGGGGCGGCGGCCTCAGGCGCGCTTGGCAAAGGCCGTGAGTGCAGTCAGAACCTCGTCCACGTCGGCGTGCTCGAGGCCTTTTCGCGAATGCACGGCAACGGGGCGCACCGATCGCCTATTTTGTGGAGCGTGAGATTCGCCTACCTCGAATGCGGCGTCCTCCGCGGCCGGCCGATGAGAACACCTTCGCGCACGGCCCTGGGGGCCCACATCCTGCGGACCGGGCTCTCGATCGCCGCTCTCTCGATCGGCGGGCAGCGCTGGGCGTATGCAACTGGCTCCGAGAGCTGGCGGAGTGTGGTGTTCACGGTGCTCACTCTACGTCAGCTCGCTCACGTTCTGGTGATTCGCTCGGACCGCGAATCGGTTCTTTCGATCGGTCTTCTGAGCAACATGCCGGCGTAGCGTGGAAAATTTCGCCTTCGTCGTACTCGGGCTCTTGGGTCTCTGGCTGGGGACGGAGCTCGCATTGCGAAGCACCATCGAGTTGGCCAAGCAACGCGGACTCTCCCACGGATTCCTCGGACTCACGGTACTGGCGATCGGGACCGACCTGCCGGAACTCGTCATTGCCATCCAGGCTGGACTCTCCCAGCTGGGCGGGGTCGAGACAGCGGGGATCGTTGTCGGCAACGCGATCGGCAGTGCGATTACGCAGGGCAGCCTCGTGCTCGGCGTTGCAGGCCTGTTCGGATATCTACGGCTCGCTCCCCGCATGATTCGCCGTGACGGCGGGGTACTCGTGTTGTCGATCGGGGTCGTCGCTATGCTCGCTGCAGACGGGCAGTTGGACCGACTCGAGAGCGGAGCGCTGCTTGGTGTGTACGCGATCTACTTCGTCTCTCTCTTCCAGGCGGAGCGATCGCGACCGGAGGAGCCGTCGAAGCCTCGAGAGCGAGGGATGCGTCTCGTACTGAGCATTCTCGGCGGGCTCGTCCTCGTCGTGATTTCGGCCGAGTTTGCCGTCGATGGCGCCGTCGCGCTCGCGAAGCTTCAAGGGTGGGACCAGACGCTGGTCGGGCTGCTGCTGATCGGCGCCGGGACCAGCCTCCCCGAGCTCGCCCTTTCTCTTGGCGCGGCCGCCAAGGGGCGAACCGGACTCTCGGTAGGCAACATCATCGGCAGCAACATCTTCGATCTGTTGGTGCCTCTCGGAATCAGCGGAATGATCTACCCGCTTTCAGTGAGCGTCTCGACACTCGTTATCGATCTCCCGTTCCTCGCGCTCCTGACGCTAGCCGCACTGGTGTTCTTCATCCGAAAGCGTGGACTTCAACGGAGCGAGGCAATTGCGATGATCGTCCTCTACTCGTGCTTCGCGGTGCTTCGGATACTGTTGGTCGATTCGATCTGACGGTCGCGGGCTTCCCGGATGCGACCCACGCCTGGAGCCCGGGATCCGTGGAGTCCCTGCTCCATCGAGGCGATCGCGGGGTGATCATGCCTGGCGCGGTAGCTACGTTCCCCTACTGGGAAGGTCCAATCGTGATGTTCCCGACACCTCATCCCCGCGAGTGAGCGCGAATTGACTGAGGCTCGACAGCTGTGACGGCGGGCCCGGCCTCGGAGAGCGAGAGCCCCCGGTTGGAATTCCATGGGGCGGCTCGCGAGGTGACCGGCTCGTGTCACCGGGTCGTATTCGGCGAGCTGTCCCTGTTGCTCGACTGCGGCCTGTTCCAGGGCGAAAAGCTGGAACGCAATAGGCAGCCCTTTCCGTTCTCGCCCGGCAAGATCGACGCTGTCGTTCTGAGCCATGCCCACATCGATCATTCGGGCCGGCTGCCTCTTCTCGTAAAGCAGGGCTTTCAGGGGCCGATCTATACCCATCCTGCAACTCGCGATCTCTGCAGCATCATGCTCCGGGATTCCGCCTACATCCATGAGCGGGAGGCGGCGTGGGTGAACCGTGAGCGGAGGCGGAAAGGCAAAGAGCCGATCGAGCCGCTCTACACCAAGGAGGATGCCGAGAAGGCGATGGGGCAGTTCGAGGTTCTCGACTACGGCGAGGACCGGGAGATCTTGCCGCGCGTGCGCGTCTGTCTTCGCGACGCAGGGCATATCCTGGGCGCCGCGATCGTCGAGCTCTGGCTCGCCGCACGGAAGCGGCCTCGCAAGCTGGTCTTCAGCGGCGATCTCGGGCACCGGAGCAAGCCTCTGCTCTGTGATCCGGAACTGGTGGAGGAGGCGGACCTGGTCGTGCTCGAGAGTACCTATGGCGATCGCGAGCACAGGTCCTGGGATGCCACATGGCGTGAGCTGGGAGAGATCCTGGAGGCGGCGGACCACGAAGAGGGCAATATCCTGGTACCCGCCTTCGCAGTGGGTCGCACGCAGCAGCTTCTCTACGCGTTTCAACGGCACTTCGACGAGTGGCGGCTCGACCGGTGGAGTATTTTTCTCGACAGCCCTCTGGCGATCGAAGCGACGGATGTCTACGCCCGTCATTCCGAGGTCTACGATCCCGCCGCGCGCCGCGCGCACCGGGAATCGGGATCTCTCTTTGAGCTGCCAAACTTCGAACTCTGTCCGGAAGCCGAGGATTCGATGAAGCTGAATGAGCTGAAGTCGGGAGCGATCATCATCGCGGGTAGTGGGATGTGCACCGGCGGTCGCATCAGGCACCATTTGAAGCAACACGCCGTTAGCCGAGGGTGCCATCTCGTGATCGCCGGGTTCCAGGCGCGAGGCACGCTTGGACGCGCGCTCGTCGACGGAACCAAGCGCGTGCGGCTGTACGGAGAGGAGGTACGCATCGCCGCGCAGGTCCACACCATTGGTGGGCTTTCTGCGCACGCCGATCTCACCGGTCTCTCGGCCTGGTACGGCAACTTACGGGGGAGCCCTCCCGTAGCGCTGGTTCATGGTGAGCCCGAGCCCATGGACAAACTCGCACGACATCTGAAGCGCGAGCATCGGCCCCGAAAGATCCTTTGCCCTCGAGCAGGTGAATCGATCCACCTGTGACCGAACCTCCAACAGGTCATGCTGCTCGAAGCCGAGCACGAGTAGCAGGGCACCCAGCCCGAGAAACAGCAACAGGAAGAAGGCCGTGACGACGCGTTTGATCGCGAACGTTCACCTCTGCAAAGGAACGCGCAGCAATCTACCAGAAACACGCGGCTCATCCCTTGCGATTGACTGGAAGGCGGGCCTCGTAGAGCGGGCCGTGGCGAAAGCTGCCGATGTGTTTCCCGGAGAACAGCGGGCGCGTTTCCAACGGCATTCGGCGTAGCCAAGATCTACCGGACTCGCCTCAGAAATCGCCCAACGCTGCCCTGGCAAAGCCGTTCCATATCACGCCACATGTAGCGACCCTTCGCCGGGTAGAGGTTGAAAGGCGAATCGTTCCAACCTTGAGCTCGAAAGATCGGGCCCAACAAGAACGGTTTCCACACGGTTTCGGCCCCGGCGGCCTGGGCAATCGTGTCGATGCGCATCGCCGTCAGATACGAGTAGGTGCTGGCGAACTCGAACCAGAATTCGATCGGCCTGCCCACTACCAATCCTCCGTTCCGGGCTCGCCCTTGAACGGACCCTTGATCTCGTCACTCACCCAACCTCCGTAGAAGTGGCCGGGCTGAGCACGCACGCGTTCCTCACCCAGATAGCAGGCAAGGGTACGTCCGGGGTAGATCGCCAGGAAATCGCGCAAGGGCTCGAAACCTTCGTCGGGCTCCGGATAGGACCAGGCCGCGTTCAGCGCATGAACATCCCCGACCCGCAGATCGAAGTATCGCGCGAGGCCCTTCCACTCGCAGAAACTCTCGAGCTCGCTCGGCTCGAACAGGCCTGGGATCACATCCCCTGGCGGCACGTAGTATACGGGCGGGCTTGCCGTCTCGAGCACACGCAGTGCCCGCGTCGAGGCCGCCACGACCCGTTCGCCCAGCAACGCACGCACCGGCCGGCGGGCTGAATCAAGCCGCGGAGGGCGCGGGTAGTCCCAGACGGATTCCTCGCCGGGCCGGGTGGCTTCGCGCTCGGCAGGCTGTGAGCGTTTCTTGGCCCGCCAATAGGTTCGGGCCGCGCTCAGATCCGGCGGGCGTCCGTAGCCATCGTCCATGACCAGCCACGGTAGCGCCAGCTCTTTACCCGGGTCCAGATCAAATGTGGCGCCAGAGTATCGCGTTCGGCCTACGCTCGGCTCCTATGAAGCTCGCCAAACCTCGCGTCGATGTGGCTCTGTTCACGGGCACGGCCCAGCCGATGCTCGATTTCTGGCAAAAGGAGGTCGGCCTCCCTTTCGAAGAGCCTCTCGCGACCGGCGGCGGCAACCTCCAGCATCGCCACGATCTGTGCGGCTCCGTCCTCAAGCTGAACCACACACGGGGCGGTGTGCCCCACACACCCACCGCTGGCTACCGGGAGTTGTGGATCGCGCGAAGCGGCCTCGAGCACCCCCTTCGACTCACCGACCCGGATGGCAACCGGGTCGCATCCGCGGACAGGGTTACCGCTACCTCACGATCCAGGTCTGGAATTGCGACGATGAACACCGCGGCGTGCTCCAACGCGGCGGCACGCAGGGCGCTCCTCCGCGCACGCACGGCGAGGTCGCGCGCTACTCGATGGTGTGTGACCCCGACGGCAACTGGGTCGAACTCTCCCAACGGGCATCACTTACCGGGCTGCTTCCGAAATAGCTGGCCCGCTGCTCAGGAAGAGCGGCGCCGCAACGGGCCGAGCATCGTGCGCGGATTCCAGATCGCCGCCAGGTTGCTCCCGCCCGTGAGCGGTGGCACCTCGGACACGCGTGCGTAGTCCGCAGCGCGTGTCTCTGGAAGGGTCCTGAACACCCGATCCCAGAGGCGGGTCGTCACTCCGTGGTAGGCATTGGAGTTCGCGAAATGGTGAGCCAGATGGTGCTGGTAAAGCAGGCGTTGGCGCGGGCTCTTCGGGGCTCGGAAATGGATGCGCCAGTGGGTGTACTCGTAGCGCAAGAAGCCGGCGAGCAGGGCCACGAAGAAGCAGCTCCCGAAGAGCGACCCCGCCGCCAACACCGACATGCCCCAGAGCAGGACGGCGACCGGAACCCAGGCGAGCGGCGAAGTGAACACGGCACGCGGCTCGATGTGATGCCCGCCGTGCAGCGGGGTCACGAAGGTGCGGTAACGATGGCCGAGGATGCCGTGCACCAGGTACTCGACGAAGCCCCAGGCGAAGAAGCCCAACCCCGCGGCCGCTGCACACGCGAGCGCGGTCACGGCGAAACCCAGATTGGTGAGGTCCACGCGCGTTCCTGGATCGTCTTTGGCACCCGCGGGTCGCGGCACCCGTCCGGGCGCGTGGCCTCCGGCAACGCCAGGCATTGCCAGGTGGACCAACGGCAACTCGGGTTCTCCACGACCCGAGCGTAGTAGACCGCCGGCTGGTCTGCGTCGAAGGAGGGGTCCGTCCACACGGCGCATAGCGCCTCGGCTCCCGTACCCCGCGGCATGCAGGTTTCGAGATCCACGTCGGCATCGTTCGTGTGACCGGCCACATCGGTGACCTGTTGATGGAACCCGCCGTCCTCGCCGACCCACCCCTTCACGATCTGGATGCGCTGAAGCAGGCCACCCGGATGCTCCGCGGTTCCGGGATCGCTCAGTGCAGAAACGGCAAACACCGGCGAACCCGCATCGGCAGGCCGCGGCTCCAGATCCCCTCCCATCGGCACGCCCTGCGCGTATCCGAGTTCCACGGCGTCCGGCCTCTCGCACCAATCATCCGGAAGCGACCAACTGCCGAAGAAGCGCGCCGAGATGCGTGGCCCGCTCGTCGCGAAGGCCTCTCGGCGCTTCATCGCGTCGAAGATCGCCTCGCGAGTGTTCTCCTCGGCCCAGACTGCGGCAAGACCACCCGGGTTCCAATTCAATCCGGGCTTCATGACCTCTCCCGCAGTAAGACGCCCGCGAACCGTGGAATTGAACTTTCCTTGGTAGGCGTATTCGGCGACTGCACCAGGCGTTCCCCGGTGGGTATCCGTGCTCCCGATGAAGCCGAACTTCAGCGGGTTGATGCCCAGCCTCGTCTCCTCGCGCAGGCCTTCGATCAATGCATAGCGAGCGTGGTCCATCCGAGAGATGCAACCGCGGCCGAGCAGTGCGCCTGAGCCAGTTCCCTCTTCACAATCCGAAAGCTCCCCGCCTGGCATGTCCCGGGTCTTCTCGAAGCCACAGAGTTCATCCGTTCCGCCGAGCACCTGGAACATGCCGTTGCGGCACTCGCTCTCGCCCTTGATCTGCATCATCTCGACCAGCGGCTCGAGACGCGCGCGCAATGCAGCCTGTTCCCGTTGCCCTTCCAGAGGAAGCTCGCGGTAGCCAATGGAGAGAGCCTGGCCATTCGAGAGGTTCGGGTTGTGCGGGATGGCGATGGCATCACAACCACTCTCCGTATCCAGGCAGAGATCCCGTAGCTTTCGCCGCAGTTCGGGCTCCGTGGGGGTATCGAGCCAGGAGAATGGAATCTCCGGCGCCACTTCACTGCGCAGGATCACGTTGCGATGGATCTTCGTGGAATCGGGTGAGCGGCTGTATTCCCAAGCGTGAAAGCTGGTGAAGGTGCAAGCGCTGCTGCGATCGTAGTGGCGTTCCGCCGAGGCTTGCAGCTGGCCCCACACCAACGCCAGGGTCTTGCGACAACGCCCTTGATCACTCCCACAGACCTCGGATGAGCGACCCCAGGGGCCCACCAGGCCCGCCACCCTGGCCGGGAACCCCTTCAAGCGCAGCAACCGGGCGATCCAACTCTGCCTCTCCCCCCGAAAGATCTGGCACGACGCGCTGGCGTAGACCTCTGGCGAGAGATTCGGCCGCGCGCAGAGTGCGACCTCGGAAAGCCACTCCGCATGATCGGTGACGGCTGCGAAATCGAGCGGCCGATCGATCTGGCCGGCCGGAATCGCCATGCCCCGTGCGAAGCGGTACGCCTGGTCGGGTGTCGTCAACGTGCCACGTGCACGAGCGTCCATGGAAAAGGCGGTATGAACATGAAGATCGCCGAAGAAGGGCCGGCGCAGGGGATCCTGCTGGGCGCAAGGCTCCCTGGGTACGGCTTCGACCGGTGTGGCCGGGCCGGGCGGGGGCGCCCACTCCTCGCTCGGCAGGTTCAACCCACACGAGATGAGCAGCAAGAGCGCGGAACAGGGCACGAAACGAGCAATCATCGAATTCCTGTTTGGGAAAGAGGGAGTTGATGAGCACTACACCCTTGTCCTCAATCGATTTCCCTACATGGACAGTGCCATGAGCCCCTGTGGGGATGCTAGGACACCAAGCCGGAGCACTGCTAGCTCGGGATCACCGAGCAGACCTACTACCGATGCTGGACTGGCTGACGAGGCGATTTGGCAAGAGCGCTGCTACTCATGGGGGGGCAGTATCGACCCCTGACGGCTTCTGACGTCCGGCCTGAGCGGTTCGGCTGGAACCCCGTCGGAATCCGGCCGAGGAGCACGAGGAGAAGCGGGAATGGATATCGGTTTCTTTGGCGCGAATCACGGGGTCTTCGACAATCCCGACTCGATCGAACGGCTTGCCACCACGGCTGAGGGAGCCGGTTTCGAGTCGATCTGGACCGGAGAGCACGTCGTCCTGATCGATCCCCAGAAGGCGCCCTCTCCGGTTCCACCGGAGACTCCCTTTCTCGATACGGTTGCGGCGCTGGCATTCATCGCGGCCACGACCGAGAGCATCAAGATCGGTTCCGGGATCATCCTGCTCCCTCAGCGCGACCCCATCGTGCTGGCAAAGGAACTCGCAAGCATTGATGTGCTCTCGAAGGGGCGACTGCTCTTCGGTCTGGGAGTGGGCTACGTCGAGGGCGAGTACGAAGCCCTCGGCATCCCGTTCGCCGAACGCGGACCGAGAGCAACGGAACACATCGAGGTGATACGGACCTTGTGGACGCAGCAACAGCCCGCGTTCGAAGGGCGCTTCACATCATTCTCGGGCATCCAGTCCCGACCGCTCCCGGTGCAGAAACCCCACCCGCCGATCCACGTCGGCGGCATGTCGACTCCAGCGCTGCGCCGCGCCATCGCGCAGGGAAATGGCTGGTACGGCTTCTTCCAGAACCTCGATTCGACGTCGGCCATGCTCCGCAATCTCGAAGAGATAGGCAAACGGGTCGAGCGCCCGGCCGAGCTCGGAAAGCTCGAGATCTCAGTGACTCCGCCCGGCCCCGTCGATGCGGATACCGCCCGGCGCTTCGAAGACCTCGGGGTCGATCGGCTGATCTTGATGCGCGGATTCAAGGACATGGGAGGCGCCTCCAACGAGGATGCAGTGATCCGTTTTCTGGAGGAAACGGCTCGCGAGTTGTCTCTTGGCTAGGGCCATCCGCCGCTTGCCGCCGGCCGGCCCCGATCGGGCAGGCGATCCGGGGGCGGGGATCGCGATTGGCCGCCGACGGACTCGAGCGCCTTCGGAACCCCTTCTGGCTCTTCAGTGGTTTACTCGCAAGAGGTGTCTTCGGAAACGATCGCGACGTGGCCGAACATCCCGGGCTCTACCGTGCGTTGTCTTCCGTCCACAACATTCCGCACGCAGCAGAGCGGTTGCTCCCCCCGCTATTTGCGGCGAAACTCGAGGCCGTCGAATTTCCCTGCGTCTCTCCATTCCTGGATGTGGTTGAAGTAGGCTACGGGGCCCTCGGGGTAGCCGCCCGCGTTGCGGCGGTCTGCCGGAGTCGGTAGCTGGCCCTCGTTGTTGTAGTAGCCCGGGGTACAGTCAGGGCTACTGAGAAGCGCTTCCGGGCCGCTGTCGACTAGCTTCATCCACTCGCCCTCGCCCTCGTCGGTCACCTCCACCTCGGTGGCGTCAGTCTCGATGGCCTTCGCGATGATGGCAGCGATGCTCTTGCCGGCATCGTTGAGGTTGTGCGTGATGTTGGAGACGAGTCGGGCGCCCTGGCTCAGACGCTCGACGAAGAGGGCGGGGACGCCGCGGACGTGCACCCCGTGCATGCTTCGCATGCCCTGTGCCCAATGTTCGGACAGGGTGAGGCCATTGCGGCCGACCGTTTCGTAGTCGGCGGTGTGGGAGAGGTGTACTTCGAAGCCCGACGCGAAGACAATGCAGTCGAGTTCGTAGTGGGTTCCATTCGCCCAAATACCGGTCTCGTCGATGCGCTCGACCCCTTTGCCATTGGTGTCGATCAGGTGGTTGGTCGGCACATTGTAGGACTGGAGGTACTCGTCGTGGAAGCAGGGCCGCTTGCACAGCTGGCGGTACCAAGGCTTGAGAGCCTCAGCAGTCGCCGGGTCCTCGACGATCTCGTCGACTCGCGCCCGGATCTCATTCATCTTCTCGTCGTCGCTGTCGTTGTAGGCCTTGGCGAACAGCTCTGGACCAATGGGGG
>JAAELW010000013.1 GCA_024226235.1 bacterium | reverse complement strand
TCAGAAACCGGGCGGCATCATCAGCGCCAATATCCAGGCAAATACCAACCTTCGCATCGCGCTGCGGGTAACCGACGCCGGGGAGAGCAGCGACATCATCGGGCGGCCGGACGCCGCCAAGCTCTCTCGACACCTACCCGGGCGAGCGTATGTGCGCACAGGTTCCTCCGAAGTGGCGACGGTGCAGGTCGCGTACGTCGGTGGGTCTGGAACGGCCGAGGTGGTGCAGGCGCCAGCGCGAACCTTCAGAATCACGCCCGCCGCGGCCGCTAAAGCCCGCACCGTTGGCGCGGATGGTCCGAGCCATCTCAGCGGGATGGTCGCTGCCGCGGCAGACGCCGCGCGTCAGCTGGGAGTCGGTGAACAGAAGCGCCCGTGGCTACCGGAACTCGGCGAGCTAGTCCCGATCGAAGCCATCGGAGCCACAGTTCCCGGGCTCGTGGCGCCGTCTTGCTCCATCGGGTTACTCGACGATGCTGCCAACCAGGCGCAGGATCCGTATGTGCTGGACCTCGAGAGCGCCGGCAGTGCTGCAGTCTTTGGGGTATCCGGTTCCGGGAAGACGACCGCGCTGCGCACTATCGCTGCTTCGGTTGCCAACACGTACTCAACCCGAGAGGCGCAGATCTACGGTCTCGATTTTGCAGGACGTGGCCTTGGAGGAATCAATGTCTTGCCCCACGTGGGGGATGTCGTGTTTGGTGACGATCTCGAACGGGTTCGCCGTTTGATCGTCGTCCTTGCCGAACGTTCGAGCCAGCGCCGCAAGAAGTTCGGTGACGTCGGAGCGTCCTCGGCGGCCGAGTACCGAAGGATCACCAGCGATCTCATGCCGGCGATCGTCGTTCTCATCGATGGCTTCGCACAACTGTGGTCGACTCTGGAGCCGATCGATCGCGGGGTGCATGCCGAGACGCTAGCCAGGGTCATCTCCGATGGCAGGGGCGCGGGGATGCACTTTGTCATCACCGCGGATCGGCGTGCTGCTCTGCCTCCGATCCTGTCGAGCACGATTCCGACCCGCCTCCTCCTCAAACTGGCGAATGCGGATGAGTATTCGTCCCTCGGGATGCGCGCTCCAGAAGGATTCGAGAAGGTACCCGCCGGACGCTGTTGGGCACCCGGCGGCGAGGTTCAGTTAGCGGCGCTGTCCCTCGGCGAAGAGACCGACGGTTCGGCGCAAACGCGCGCCCTCGCCGAAGTCGCATCGAGCCTGCCTGCGCCGGATCCCGGCACGGCACCCGATCCAATCCAACTGCTACCCGAGTTGGTCGCCCTCGAGGACCTCCCGCCACCCGCCGCGGGTTCGATGAGTCTGCCGATCGGAATCGACGAGGTGACCTTGGATCCAGTGGTCATCGACTGTGCTGCGAAGCCGCTCTTTCTCGCAGTCGGGCCATCCGGGAGCGGACGAACGACGGTTCTGCGAACTCTCACGAGGTCACATCACCATGCCGTCCCCTCTGGCGAGGCCTACCTGCTCGGTGGGCGAAGGAGCGCGCTGTTCGACGACCCGTGGTGGCAGGAGACCGCGCGGGGTGCTGACGAAGCCGAGCAATTGACGCGGCGTCTCTGCAGCCTCATTGCCGAGAGGGAAGCCGACCCGACGGCTCCACCGATGCTGGTCGTCATCGACGACGCCGATGACTTTGCGGACGGTCTCGTTGCAACTGCTATCGAGGAGCTTCTGTCACGTAGCCGTGACGGTCGGGTGACAGTCTTGGCTGCCATGACAACGTTCAAGGCAGAACGCTCCTACACCAACTGGGTCCAGATGATCAGGGGAGAGCGTCACGGCATCATCCTTCAGCCAGACGAGGAGACATCCGGTGATGTTCTCAGCTCGAGGTTGCCCAGGCGTGCCGGTTTGGTGACGATGCCGGGTCGCGGGTATCTGGTAATCGGTGGATCCGTCGGTTTGATCCAGGTCGCTTCCTAGAAAGCTGCTCCGCTGGAGCGCAGCTTCGCTGCGACATCCTGCCATTCGAGACTACCTGACACCGGATAGTGCGTGATCAGGGCTGCAGAGGGCTGTCCCGAGGCGATCTCACTACCAGCCGGGTTCGCTGACGCCCATGCGCGGATCCGGTTTTCGAGGCGCTCCATCTCTTCAGTCGTGTCGTCGATCCAAGCAGCATGTGCGTAGAGCGAGCGGGCCATTTCGCGGAGCTCCGTCTCTTGCAGACTGCAATCATTGAGGCGGGCCGTCGCGGAGTTGGCCAGTCGGTAGGCCACGTCACAATTGAAGTCGGCCCGAAGCAGAATGGCCCGCGTCTCGGATCCCACCACATGCACCTCTTCGGCAGCATGCTCGAACAGTTTGGCCATCCTCTTCACTTCGAGCGAGTCACCAAGTGGCGAAGTCACTGTCCACCCCCCATGCCGCCCGGACGTATTGAGCCGATTGACTCAGTTGGGATCGTCGTTGGCGGCAGCCTGCCCGCCCCAAGGGGATCACTCGGGATCGTCGTGTCGGGAGGCATGAAAGCGCTCCCCGGCTTGATGAACGCCGATCCGCCTGGCATTGCGTCCGTTACCGGATGGGTGGTCAGATCCAGCAGCTCCTCCGTTGTGAACGATGCTGGTATCGCCGACGCCGGTATGGCGCTGGCTGGTATTGCGGATGCGGGTATGGCCGAAGCTGGTATTGCGGACGCGGGAATAGCGGACGCGGGGATCGCCGATGCTGGGATCGCGTTGTCGTAGATGGTCCCCAGCATCTCGATAGCTCCCGGGTTCATGGATGCTGGGATTGCCGACGCTGGTATTGCCCGGACTGCGATTACCGATGCTGGTATTGCGGATGCGGGTATAGCTGAGGCCGGAATCGCCGACGCTGGTATGGCCGATGCTGGTATCGCCCTCATCTGGGAAGCCGCAATAGCGCTCATCGGTACACCGCCTGCCGGTATGGCGCTGGCTGGTATTGCGGATGCGGGGATAGCCGAGGCCGGGATAGCCGATGCTGGTATGGCGGATGCGGGGATTGCTCCGCTCTCAATGAGCGAAAGCGCGTCCTGCGTGCTCACGAGCCCGGTGTCGTCGATCATTGACGCCGGGATTGCTCCGCTGGTCACGAGTTCCTGTGGGAAGTGGCTTGC
>JAAELW010000012.1 GCA_024226235.1 bacterium | reverse complement strand
GCTGGCGGCAGTACTACGAGGGGCGAATCCCTACCCGTGCGAGGCGCTGCGCTTCGCCTCCGTCCTACCGCTTCGCCACATGAAACGCTTGGAACCGCCTGTCCGTTCTTGGCTTTCTACGAGGTATCAACATTTTTCGGGACACAACCAGTCCCGTACACTCGGTGCGTGGATGCGCCCCTCCCCCAACCGGTGCTGGCTACGGCTGAGCTTCTGCGCAAACGCGGCATCCGCTGCGCCGTCGTGGGGCCGGCCGCCCGCGAGCTCTGCGCTGGCCGTTCTCCCCGAGACGTGCGTCTGCTGTGTGAGGCTCGAGTCGACCAGCTGACTGACCTTCCGCATGCCGTCGCACCGCCCCCGGGAGGTGCGGTTCGGATCGGGCTTCCGGCGCTCGTTCTCGAGCTGGCGGCCTCGCGGTTGCCGGTCGAAGCAGCGCTGCGGGATGCAACCCTTGCTGTGACCGCGATCGGCTTCGATCCGCTGGCCGACTGCTGGCTCGACCCGCTCGGAGGGCGTGCAGATCTGACCGCGCGCATCGCACGACCCGGCGGCGGAAGCCAGCGATTGGCAGAGCCACTCACCGCGCTCGCAACCGCCCGGCTGGTCGCGGAACTCGATCTCCAGCCGACGCCGGAGCTGACGGCGGCTCTTGCCTTGGCCAAAGAGAAACTGCCCAGCGCACTCGGCGCGCGCTTGCGCCGCGAACTCGACGGGCTGCTCTGCGCTAGAGCAGCGGCCCGTGGCCTGGCGCTGCTCCGAAACGCGGGTCTCGAGCACGGCATGGCTCCGCGCGCGCTTCCGGAAGCCGCCGAGTTGGTGGGCCGGCTCCCGCCGGACCCGGTGCTGCGCTGGATCGCATGGCTTCGCGGCGGCCAGGCCACCCGAGTACTGGCGCGTCTCCGCGTGCCTCGCGAGCGCAGCCGCAAAATCGAACGCGGTCTGGCTCTGCACCCGCTGGATCGCAGCGTCACGCCGCGGCCGAGCAGCGTCGGCAAGGCGTTGCGGCGCCTCGGTTCGCGGCAGGCATTCGATGCGCTGCACCTGCTCCGGGAGCAGGAACTCGAGCTGACCGGCGAACCCGCCGAAGCCCCTCGCCTGCGCCTGGCCGAGCTGCAGCGCATCGCGAACGAGCTCGGTGAAGCCCGGGCTCCCACGCTGGTCTGGTCGGGCCGAGACGTGATGGAAGCGCTTGGCGAACCCGCCGGTCCACGCATCGGTCGAGCGCTCGCCTACCTGGCCGATCGGGTGCTCGAAGACCCCACCCAGAATACGAGCGAGCAGCTCACCGACTGGCTCACCCGATGGAAGGACACGAACAGCGGGGCCGGTAGCCGCTCCAAGCCGTCGCGGCCGTAGAACCTCCCGTCGGCATTCCAGACCGACGGCGAATGCCCCGCTGCGATCTCGGCTACCTTCACCCGCCATGGCCCACACAGTTCTCTCCATCATTCGCCACGGCGAAACACCGGCCAACGTCGAAGGCGTCTGGCATGGTTCGACCGATACGCCGCTCAGCGATCGCGGCCACGGCCAGGCTGGACGGGTCGCCGCCCACCTGGCCCGGACCCGCGCCGATGCGGTTGCGCTCTATTCGAGCCCACTCACCCGGGCGCGGCATACCGCCGAGCCGATCGGGCTGGCGCTCGGGCTCCAGATCCGCTTCCGGGACGATCTACAGGAATATCACCTGGGGTCGTGGGAAGGTCTGTCCTATCACGAGCTATTGACCGAGCATCGGCTGTTCGAACGCATGAACACCGATCCCGACTGGCAGCCCGGCGGCGGAGAATCCCCGCGGCAGGTGGCCGAACGGCTGGGTGGCGCATTGCGAGCCATCGCAGAGGCACACCCGGGCGAGCGCGTGATCGTGGTCAGCCACGCCGGCGCGCTCACACTGGCCTTCGGCCTATTGGTGGATGACGATCCCCGCTCCTGGCGACGCGCGATGGACAACGCCGCGGTCACCGATCTGCGCATGACGGCCACGCCAGAGCTACTGGCCTTCAACGAGACCGTGCATCTCTCCCCGGAAGACGAGGACCCGGCGGCGCGAGACAAGGCCCCGGCTTGACCGACACCGCCTCTGATGCCCTGGAGCAACAGGTGCTCGCCTACGTCCGTGAGCACGACTACGTGACGTTCGCGGCCCTGCATCGCCACTTCGCGGGCGACTCGCGCGAGGAGACCCAGATCGAGCTGCCGGGCAACCGGGTGGTCTGGGCCGGAGCGCCGCGCGAGCTATTCGATGCGGTGCTGGCGCTCCTCGACCAGGGCCAGCTGGCGTCGATCCCAGGCAACACAGCCGCCTACAAGCGCGACGGCCGGGTGCTCGATCTTCCCGTGGAAAAGGCTCCGCCCCGCGAGCCCCACTCGGAGCCCCATTGGTTCCCGGTATTGCTACGTCCGATGGAGGCGGCGGTCGCTGAAGGCAGTTGAACCATCGCTTTCGCGAAATGGCGTAACTCCCTGCATTTGAACCGGCTACAGGATCGTTCCCAATACCATGACAGCCAGTGAGAGGGCTCCCACCAGGTAACTGATCGGATCCCGCGTCGCGAACAGCACCGGGTCGTCCTGCATCTGGCCGCGGTGGGCGATCAGCCAGACCCTGCTGATCCAGTAGGCCACCAGCGGAATCAGCGCCCACAGCAACTCCGGCCGGGAGTAGAGGATGGTGACATTCTCGCTCTGCAGATACAGCGCGAGCACGACCATGCCCATGTAGCCGGCGGCCGGACCGAGGGAGAGCAGCAGGGGCGCGTCTTCCACCCCATAGTCCCGTCCGGGCGAGCTGGCGCCCCTCGCTGCGGCGACCAACTGCAGATCCGCGTAGCGCTTCAAGAACGCCAGGTTCAGGAAGAAGAACAGCGAGAACCCGATCAGCCACGGGGAAACCGGGATGTCCAGAGCCAGCCCACCAGCCAGGACCCGCAAGCTGTAGAGACAGGCGAGGAAGATCATGTCGGCGATCGCGACCCGCTTCAGGCCGAGGGTGTAGAGCCCGTTGAAGACGAGATAGGCCCCGAGACAGCCGGTGAAGACCGGTGGCAGGAATGCGACCGATAGCCCGAGCCCGACGGCGCCCAACACCGGGATCGCTGCCAGGCCCAGGGGAATCGACAGTTGGCCGGCGGCGAAGGGCCGGCGGCACTTCGTCGGGTGCCGTCGATCCGTGTCCAGATCCATCAGATCGTTGAAGACATAAACGGCTGAGGCGCAGAGCGAGAGACACAGGAACGCCAGCGCGGCCGATGGCCAGAGCGACGGCTCCGCAAAGCGGTGAGAAGCGAGCAACGGGAGGAGGATCAGCACGTTCTTCACCCATTGGTGGACACGCAACGCACGGAACCACACACCCGGACCCGCTCTTTCGACGGCGAAGGTTCGCGCCAAAGGCGCGCCTTCCGTCGCCCTCTCGGCCTCTTGCTCGTCGCGGCCTACCCAGGAAGCGGCAGCGGCGCGAGCGAATACCGGACGATCCGCGGAAGCATCGCCGATGTACTCGAAGCCCTTCTCGCCGAACGCCGATGCCAGCGCATCTGCCTTCTGCGGGCCCTTCAGGTTGATCCCGCCTTCACTCGCCATCACTGCGTGAAAGATGCCCAGATGATCCGCCACGGCCTGCGCCGTCCGCTGGTGGCTCGCTGTGGCGAGGACCACAGGGCGCCCTCCCGTGCGGGCCGCCTGAAGATAGGCCAGCACCTCCGGCCGGTACGGGAGACCAGCGGCGTCTGGACACACTCTCGCAGCGAGCTCGCTCTTGAAGCGCGCACGCCCTCCGAGAACCCAGAACGGCAGCGCCCAGGCGCTTCCGGGCCGCTCCCGGAGCAGCGCCAGGGTGCACTCCCACAACGTATCCGTCGCCACGAGGGTGCCGTCCAGATCGACGACCAGCGGCAACGAGCCCCCATCTCCAGAACCCGCACCTCCGGCTTCCGGGCCCTCCGGATCGATGCCTCCGGAACCGGAGCCGTCGAACAATGTGGTCTGGGGATCGCTCAACCCGGCCTTCCGCTCCTCGAGTGTTGGAGGTAGTAGAGCCGATGATTGGCCGGTGCGCCCACCGCAAAGACAAGAGAGCCGCGGCCGGGACCAGCGGATCGCGACCGGGACCAGCGGATCGCGGCCGGCCCCCTACTTGGGCGATCGGCGGTTTGCCATCGCACCGCCCAATGCCAGGAGCAGGCAGCACCCGATGAGGACGACCCAAGTGCCCGCAAGCCCGATCCGGTCGCCCACGCGCCCGCCGAGCCAGGGCACCAGCACGCCGCCGAGTGAGCCAGCCCCTGCCACCAGGCCCAACGCCGTGGCTCTCCTCTCCGGAAACCGGCGAGCGGTGACGGCGATCAGGATGGGGAATACCGCGCCCAGCACGAAACCCAGCGCACCAAAACCGAGCTCGAGTGCCCGCAAATCGACCGCGACTCCGATGCCCAGCGCCAGTGTGGCCAGCAGCCCAGCCAGCATGAGCCAGTTCGCCCCCGCCGACCGGCCGAGCACGAGGAATCCCAGACGACCGGCCAGGAGCCCGAGCCAGAACGCACTGATCGCCGCCACGCCGCGCCCGGGCGAGAGATCCCCGGCCAGGGCCAATGCCGGAGCAAAGGCCGTGAGTGCGGTCTCGAAGCCCACGTAGGCCGCACTCGCAGCCATCAATGGCAGCAGCGCGAATCCCCACACCGCGGTCCCGCTTCCGCTGGAGGATTCAGCCTGTGCAGAACTCGCGAGTCGGGGAAAACGGGTGATCCCACCCAGCGCGGCGAGCACCACGAATCCGGCTGCGCAGGCGTGGAACGCCTGCGCGAAGCCCGAAGCTGTGGAGAGCATGGCCAGCAGCGGAGGCGAAAGCACCGCACCAAGCGTTGCAGCCGCATGAACGGACACGAGCCTCCGCTCCGCACGCAGCGGGTCGATCTCGGCAACGACGGTATTCAGGATCGTCTCGAAGAAGCCCGCACCCATGCCTGCCACGGAGAGGCCCAGGCCGACCTGCCAGACATCGGTTCCGGCCGCTCCCTGCACGAGCCCAAGGGCCGCAATCAGCGCGGCACCGACGAACAACGGGCGTCGCGGAAAACGGTCCGTCAGCGGGCCGGCCGCGACCACTCCGAAGCCCAGGCCCAGAGACACCGCCGCGGCCAACCCACCCGTCCCCTCCAGACCGATGCCAAGCGAATCGGACAGCGCCGCCTGAGTCGAGCCGACGATCACCAGGATCGAACCAAAGGCAAGGAAGCCAAGATGGGCCAGCCACAGCATCGCTCGAAGAATAGAGTCAGGATCGGAGTCAGCACCAGAAACGAATCCCCGACCCGACCGATCCCGGCAACACCAGGCCTGCGTGGTTATCCTCCGGCGCTCCCCGTCCGCCCGGCGGGTGGGGCAGGAGGGGAGTCATGGGATTCGTCAGATGGATTTGGATCTTGCCCTTGCTGCTGCTTGCCCGCAGCTCAATGCTGCTGCTTGTCTGCAGCTCGAGTCTGCTGCTTGCCTGCAGCTCGGGTCCGGCGCCGGAGGCCGGGGCTGACTTCACCTCGCTTCGCAAGACGCCGAGCGGGCCGGTAGTCGGCTTCACGGGCAGCTACGGCTCCCACGTCTGGTTGGGGCTCCCGTTCGCGCAGGCTCCCGTCGGCAACCTGCGCTGGCGAGCGCCTCAAGCCCACCCGACCTGGAGCAAGCCCAGGCAAGCCCTCTCCTTCGGGGCCTCCTGCGTGCAATTCGCCAGCGAATTGGGCGGAGAACTCTCAGCAGATCCGGGCGATGCGGTGGGCGACGAAGACTGCCTGTTCCTGAACGTGTATGCACCTCGGAACGAAGACGCCGCAGCGGCCGCGCGGACCAAACGGCCCGTGCTCTTCTGGATTCACGGTGGCGGCAACACGATCGGAACCTCGGCCTTCTACGATGGCGGACGACTGGCCGCGGAAGAGGACGTGGTCGTGGTGACCGTGAACTACCGGCTCGGTGCGTTCGGGTGGTTTCGAAACCCGGCCCTGCGCGAAGGCGCGAGCCAGGAAGAAGCCTCGGGCAACTTCGCGCTGCTCGACCTGGCCGCGGCGCTGGGCTGGGTTCGCGACCACATCGGTAGCTTCGGCGGCGACCCGGGCAACGTGACGATCTTCGGCGAATCCGCGGGCGGGCACAACGTCCTGATGCTCTACACCTCACCCATCGCACGCGGTCTCTTCCACCGCGCGATCGTGCAAAGCGGTGGCACCTGGATCGAAGAGCCGTTCCGGGGCGAAAACCCGGTGGAGGCCGACCTGCCGGGGCACGAGAAGAGCAGTACCGAGATCGCTCTCGCGCGGCTCGTCGCAGATAACCGCGCCGAGGATCGCGACGGCGCGAAGCAGGTGCTGGCCGAGATGACGCAGCCAGAGCTCGCGGCGTTCCTTCGCGGGCAGCAAGCGTATGCGCTGCTCGGCTCGTATGAAGATGGCGGTATCGGGATGTACGACATGCCCAAGCCGTTCGCCGATGGCGTCGTGCTCCCGGAAGACGGGATTCGCGGCGCCCTCGAAAGACCGGACGGCCACGCCGACGTACCGATCATGCTCGGCACGAACCGGGATGAAGACAAGCTCTTCCTGTTCTTCGACCCGGAATACGTGGATCTCTGGTTCGGCATCTGGCCCGTGGTGAAGGACGAGGAGCGCTACCTGTTGACGGCCGAGTACATGGCGCGCCGCTGGAAGGCCAGCGGCGTCGACGAGCTGGCCGAGATCCTGGCGCCCCAGCAGCCCGGACGCGTATTCGGCTACCGCTTCGATTGGGACGAGGAGCCGACGCTGTTCGGAAAGAACCTGGGCCAGCTGCTCGGCGCGGCCCACGGTTTCGAGATCCCCTTCGTGTTCGGTCACTGGGAGCTCGGGCCCCAGGGCGGGCTGCTCTTCGACGAGGAGAACCTGCCTAGCCGCGAGGCGCTCTCGGCAACGATGCGCTCCTACTGGACCGAGTTCGCGAAAACGGGCGCACCCGGCCTTGGACGTCAGGGTGGGCTTCCGGCGTGGACGGCCTGGGACCCGGACGAAGCGGGCGACAAATGGATGCGTCTGGATTCCTTGGCCGATGATGGCCTCGGCATGGCCCGAGAGCTCGAGACCGCCGCCGGCATCGTCCAGGACCTCCAGACGGATACCCGCTTCACAGATCCGGCGACCCGCTGTGAGGTAGCGGAAGCGATGTTCGCTTGGGGCAACCTGGAACCCGACCAGCTCGAAGCCGTGGGTTGCAGTGACCCTGCGGCCAGCGACTGATGCCCGACGAAACCACTGCAGCGCCGGAAGACTTCATCCGTCAGATCATTCGCGAAGACCTGGCCGCGGGGAAGATCGATCGGGTCGTCACGCGTTTCCCGCCGGAGCCGAACGGGCATCTGCATATCGGACACGCGACGGCGATCTGCCAGAATTTCCTCGTGGCCAAGGAGTTCGGCGGGCGCTGCCATCTGCGCTTCGATGATACGAACCCAGCGGCCGAGGAGGCCCATTTCGCCGATTCGATGATGGAAGACATCCGCTGGCTCGGCTTCGATTGGGGCGACCACCTCTACTACACCTCGGACTACTTCGAGAAGCTCTTCGAGTTCGCCTGCGGCCTGATCCGCGAAGGCAATGCCTTCATCTGCGATTTGTCTTCCGAAGAGATCGCGGCACACCGAGGCACACTGAAGGAGCCCGGCACTGCGAGCCCCTTTCGGGAGCGGAGCCCGGAAGAGAGCCTCGACCTGTTCCAACGGATGCGCGCCGGCGAGTTCGCACCGGGGGAGCGGGTTCTCCGCGCAAAAATCGACATGGCCTCCTCTGTGCTGCCGATGCGCGATCCGATCCTCTACAGGATCCAGGACACTCCCCACCCGCGCACGGGCAAGACCTGGCCCATCTACCCGATGTACGACTTCGCCCACAGCCTGTCGGACGCGATCGAGGGCATCACGCACTCGCTCTGTAGCCATGAGTTCGTAGATCGCCGACCGCTCTATGACTGGATCCTCGAACATGTCGGGATCCCGGCCCCCCGTCCTCGGCAGATCGAATTCGGACGCGTCGGACTCACCCATACCGTGATGAGCAAGCGACATCTGGCGCGACTGATCGATGCGGGCATCATCCGTGACTGGGACGATCCGCGCATGCCTACGCTCGCCGGCATGCGCCGCCGCGGCTACACGCCGGAATCGATCCGCAACTTCTGTACGGGCGTCGGCCTGACCCGCCAGCCGAAGACGGTGGACCTCGCACGCCTCGAATTCGAGATTCGCGAGCACCTGAACGAGGTGGCACCCCGCTTCATGGGAGTTCTGCGCCCTCTCAAGCTGATCGTCGAGAACTACCCCGAAGACCAGAGCGAAGATCTGTCAGCAGTGAACAACCCCCAGGATCCGACGGCGGGGAGCCGAAACGTGCCCTTCTCGCGTGAGCTCTGGATCGAGCGGGACGACTTCGCAGAAGATCCGCCGAAGAAATTCCATCGGCTCACACCGGGCAAGGAGGTGCGGCTCCGGTATGCGTACCTCGTGACCTGCACGGAAGTCGTGAAGGACGCGAACGGCGAGGTCGTCGAGGTGCACTGCCGGTACGATCCGGAGACCCGGGGCGGGGACGCGCCGGACGGGCGCAAGGTGCGGGGCACGATCCACTGGGTCTCGGCAAGACACGCGCTGCGGGCCGAGCTGCGTCTCTACGGCACACTCTTCAGGGACGAGGAACCGAACCCGCGCGACGAGGGTTTCGAGGACGCACTCGATCCGGATTCCCTGGAAACCCTGGACCCCGCCTGGCTGGAGCCCTCCCTGATGGGAGTTCCCGCCGGCACCCGGCTGCAGCTCGAACGCGTGGGCTACTTCTGTGTCGATCGCGATTCGACCCCCGAACAACCTGTCCTCGATCGGGTCGTCGGGCTGCGGGATACCTGGGGGAAGCTCTCGAAACGCGCCAAAGCGTGAGCCACGGCGAGATCGCGAAGCGAAAGGGGAACGGGTAGACTGATGCCCGTTCCGGGGTGCGTCGCGAGGCGGCCCCCTTGCGCCCCCGCGTCCGTCAGCCCCACGGTGCCTTGCCCGTGGTTTGTGCCGACTTGGCGGAGGGGCCCCAGCCCTCGCGAGGAGAGCCATGAGCGGCGACATCAAGATCATCAGCGGTTCTGCCCACCCCAAGCTGGCGGCCGACATCTGCGCGCACCTGGGAACCGAGGTCTGCCCCTCGGACGTCGTGCGGTTCTCGAACGAGAACCTGATGGTGCAGATCGACGAGAACGTGCGTGGCGCCGACGTGTTCGTCATCCAGCCTTCCTGTGCACCGGTCTCCGACGGCCTGGTCGAACTGCTGATCACGATCGATGCGTTGAAGCACGCCTCCGCAGATCGCATCACTGCGGTGCTCCCCTACTTCCCGTACGCCAGGTCGGACAAGAAGGACCGGCCGCGAATCTCCATTACAGCACGGCTGATCGCCGACCTGCTCGAGACCGCGGGTGCCGATCGCGTGCTGACGATGGACCTGCACTCGCCCCAGGTACAGGGATTCTTCCGGATCCCTGCGGACCAGCTGATGGCCGCCCCTATCCTGTGCGACTACCTTCGCGAAAACCGCGACCTGAGCGACTACGTCCTCGTCGCGGGCGATGTCGGCGAATCGAAAGAGGTGGGCAACTACGCCAACCGGCTGAATCTGCCGATCGCGATCGTCGACAAGCGCCGCTACGCCGATGACGAAAAGGCCCAGGCCACGAACCTGATCGGAGACGTCGAAGGCAAGACAGCGTTGATCATCGACGATGAGATCGCGAGCGGTGGCACCATGATGGAGGCAACCCGCTTCGTTCTCGATCGCGGAGCCACGGGAGTCGAGGCCGCGTGCGTCCACCCGGTGCTCTCGGGCAAAGCGGTCGAACGGATCGAGGCCTCGCCGCTCACTTCGTTGGTCGTGACCGACTCGATCCCGATCCCGCCGGAAAAGCGTTCTGACAAGATTGAGGTCCGCTCGGTGGCGCCGCTTCTTGCGAACGCGATCCGAGCCATCCACACAGGCTCGAGCGTCTCGACGCTGTTCCGCTAGCGAGCGGCCCTCAGGCTTCGCCTCCCGAGTCCGGTTCCGAACCCGGTTCCGGTTCCGAACCCGGTTCCAGTTCCGAACCCGGTTCCAGTTCCGAACCCGGTTCCGGTTCCGGTTCCGGTTCCGAACCCGATCCGTGGCTGGACTCGGACTCGAGTTCCAGCTCGAAGCGGTAACGCCCGTTGGTCGTGGAAGCTTCCAGCGCGTGGGCACCGCTTCGCTCGACTGCAACGACGACCGAGGTCGCCACGACCTGCCCATCGGCATCCTGGAAGCGCAGCGCCAGGCCGGGTTCGGGCTCCCCCAACAGCCGTCCCGAACCGAGCAGTTCGGGCTTCGCGTCAGGGTCGCCGATATCTTCCCGCTCGATCCGAACGAGCCGACCCCTGAATTCGCTCGCTCCAGGCCGCACCAGTGGCTCCCCGATCCGAACGTATTCGGTGACCTCTTCCGGGGGTTCACCCCCCGTCGCCAGACCCGCGAACATCTCATCGATGTACGCCCGAAGCAGCGTGGCATCCGGCGGGCGGACGCCACCTTCGAGCAGGCTCAGTAGATAGATCCTGCTGTGGGTCAGTACGGCAAGACATCCTTCACCCACGAGACGGAGTTCGCGAACCGGGCTCGATGCAAGACCGCGCTCGGCCCGGATGCGGAGTTCGAGACGTTCACCGATCCGCGGAATTGCCAGGATCTCACCCACCCCGAGCTCCCGCCGTTCCCCCGGTCCGGCCGTTGGGGCGTATTGAGAGAGCGCCACCCGGGTTCCCGGGCGAAACGGTGCGATCGGGTCTTCGCCGTCCGGCGCATCACCGTGAAGGGGTGACTCGCGATCCGTCACGACTCCTTGCTCCGGCAAACGAAGTCGATCAACTCCTCGATCGGCAAGGCCGGCGAGAACAGGAAGCCCTGGATCTCGTCGCAGTCGAGTTCGCGGAGGATCTGCTCCTGGGATGGTTCAGTCACTCCTTCGGCGACCACCGAGAGCCCCAGACTGTGCCCCATCACGATCATCGCGCGAATGACACTGGTTGCATCCGGGTTCGTATGGAGATCGCGAATCACGGACTGGTCGAGCTTCAGGCAGTCGAGCGGAAGATCGAGGAGTACGCCCAGCGATGAGTAGCCGGTACCGAAGTCATCGAGCGCCACGTGGACACCCGTGGTGCGAACCTCGCGCAGCAACGTGGCGACCCGGTCGAGGCCGAAGAGCGCGACGCTCTCGGTGACCTCGATCTCGATCCGTGAGGGATCGGCGCCGGACTCCTGCAACGCGCTGAACAGGTTCGCACCGTAGTCCGGCTCCATCAGCTGGACCCCGGATACGTTCACGGAGATGCGGATCGGATCGATGCCTTCGTCGTCGAAGCGGCGCACATCCCGGCAGGCCTGATCGAGAACAAAATTGCCAAGCTCACCGATCAGCCCGGCCTCCTCGGCCAGCGGAATGAACTCGCTGGGGGAAACCCTCCCGAACTCGGGGCTATTCCAGCGCATCAGCGCTTCGGCGCCGGCGACGCACCCGTTGCGCACCTGGATTCGCGGCTGGTAGTGCACCTCGATCTCGCCCTGTTCGAGAGCATCACACAACCGGTCCCGCAATTCTTGGCGCCGATCCCGACTCTTCGCCAGGCTGGATTGATACACGTGATAGCGGTCACCGCCGCGACGCTTGGCCTCGTACATCGCGGAGTCGGCGTAGCGGACCAACTCGTCCGGGATGCTGCTATCCGTGGGCGAGGCCACCAACCCGACGCTGGCCGTTGCACTGACATGGGTACCCATCACATCGAAGGGCTGGCGGAAGGCCTCGACGATCCGCCTGGAAATGCTCTCCGCGGAAGCCACCTCGATCTGGGGCAGCACGATGCAGAACTCGTCCCCACCGAGTCGCCCGAAGACCGGACGGGCGGCCTGGCAGACCCTGTCCGGCATCTCCGGAGCATCCCGAATGGCGCCTCGCAAGCGGCCCGCGGCGTAGCGCAGCAGCAGATCTCCTCCACGATGGCCCATCCGGTCATTGATGGCCTTGAGGCCATCGAGATCGACATACAGAAGCGAGAGTGGAGCGTCCGGGCTCGCAGCACTGACAATCTCTGTGAGGCTGGAGAGGAAGTGTTGACGCGTCCCCAGGCCGGTGAGTCCGTCGAAATGGGCGAGCTTCTGGAGACGGCGAAACGACTCCCGCTCCTCGGTCACATCGGTCATCGCACCGACCACGGTGCGCGAGCCGTCTTCCAGCCGGCGCATCCGATGGAGCAGGATGCGATTGTCTCCGACGGAGCCGCGCACGGCATGCTCGAACTCCCGCGTGCCTCCGTTCTTCGCGATCGCCTCGACCGCAAGGGTCAACTGCCGACTTGCACCGGGAGAAACCCGGGACAACAGCTCCGGCCAGGCGTTGCGGTCCCAATTGGGCCGCGGATCGTCGAGCTCGTGTGCGATCTCGGGCGAGCACTCGACCAGACCCCGGTCCGGGTTCACGCTCCAAACCGCAGCGCCGGAGAGCTCACGGGCGCAGACAGCCAGGTCGCGCTCGGTACGCAGGACCTCGCGCTCGGCAGCCTGGCTGTGCATGCGCATGGCGCGGAGTACGACCCTCGGCCAGGGGATCGCACCGTCGACCGTGGCAATCGCTTCATACCAGTCGACTCCCGCCAACACCGTGTCCGCGACCGTCTCGTCGTCGCAGAACATCAGGCGAGGGACCCGCACCAGATCCGGAGCCTGGAGCGGAGCTCTCTCCTTCTCGGGGTCGAGGCCACCCCGCAGGTCGAGAAGCAGCAGGTCCGGCCGAGCCCCTCGATCCGCGTCGAGTTCGTCCCAATGCACGGCGACCACCACGGCGCCGATCGACGCCAGTTCCTGGGTGGCCTCCCGCCATACAGCCTCCCGGGACGAAATCATCCAGACGACCTTGGAAGCATTTCGAGAAGGCTCGTTCACCCAGGCTCCTGAGGACGGTAGATCGTCCTAGGGCGAATAATCGGCCGGTCGAGCCCTGGCGTTGAGGTGATCCTTCGAAACCCCATCCCCCGTTTGGGGTATCCCTTTCGTTCTGGGAGGGGATTCAGCCCCTCTCAGCGAAATGCGAGCACTTCTCGAAGAGCTTCGACAGCCTCCGCGACCGCGTCACGGGCCCCCTCAGTGAATACACCCATGCCGAAGAAACCGTGGATCATGCCAGCGTAACGGGTCGAGGTGACCGGAACTCCCTCCTCCTCGAGCCGTCGGGCATAGGCCTCACCCTCGTCGCGAAGCGGATCGAACTCGGCGGTGATGACCAGTGCAGGAGGCAACCCGGCCAGGTCGGCTGCTCGAAGGGGGGCACAGTAGGGCTCGGCGCGCTGGGCCGGATCAGGGACGTAGAGATCCCAGAACCATTGCATCGAGGCCGCCTCCAGCAGGAAGCCCTCGGCATTATCGAGGTAGGACGCGCGCTCGAAGTCCGCGTCGGTCACCGGGTAGATGAGCAGTTGAAACGCCAGCTCGGGGCCACCGCGTTCTCGAGCCATCTGGGCCACGACGGCGGCAAGGTTGCCCCCCGCACTGTCCCCGCCGACCGCGAGCCGGCCGCCGTCCACTCCGAACTCCACTCCGTGCTCGGCCAACCACGCCGTCGCGGCGTAGCAATCTTCGGCCGCGGCCGGGTAGGGATTCTCCGGGGCGAGCCGATACCCAATGGACACGACGGCGCAGCCCACCCGGGTCGCCAGCTCCCGACAAGTGGCATCGTGGGTATCCAGACTGCCGATGACCCAGCCGCCCCCGTGGAAGAACGCGAGAGTCGGAAGCCGCACGTCGGTCCGCGGGCGATAGATCCGGACCGGCAACTCCCCATCGGGTCCCGGCACGACCCGATCCTCGACCGAGGCCACCGGAATCTCTTCGGCGGGCAGTTGCATCTGCTCGTAGAACAAGCGCGCCTCAGCGGGTTCGAGTTCGTGGAGCTTGGGCCCCGGGTTCTGGGCAAGCTGATCGAGAACGATCTGTAGTCCGGGATCGAGCGGCATGTCGTCCTCCTTTGCGGCTGAAAGACTGTACCTTCCTCGAGCGTTCATCACCGCCGAGAAGGAGGAACCCGATGATCACTGCTCGCCCCGAAGATGTCGGACTCGACGCTGCTCGCCTGGCCAGGATCGACCGTCACCTGCAGGAGCAGTACATCGACAGGGACAAGATCCCCGGTGCACTCACCGTCGTGGCGCGGCGTGGCGAGGTCGTACACGCGTCCGCGCAGGGCCTCCGGGATCGAGAGCGCCAGCGTCCGATGGAGCTCTCCACCCTGTTCCGCATCTACTCCATGACCAAGCCGATCACCTCGGTCGCGCTGATGCAGCTCCACGAGGAAGCTCGCGTCCGACTGTCCGATCCGGTGCATCGCTTCATTCCGGAATGGAAGGATCTCTCGGTCTACGTGCAGGGCAATCATCCCCACTTCGTGACGCGCCCCTGCGATCGACCGATGACCGTGCGCGATCTGCTGACACATACTTCCGGGCTGACCTACGGCTTCATGGAGCGCACCAACGTGGATGCGGCCTACCGCAAACTCGCAGTCGGCGAGCGCAAGACAGGCTCCACGCTTCGCGACATGATCGAGCAGCTGGCCAGTCTGCCCTTGGAGTTCTCTCCGGGCAGTGCATGGAACTATTCAGTCGCATCCGATGTATGCGGCTACCTCGTCGAGACGATCTCCGGCCAGCCCCTGGATCGCTACCTCGAAGAGCACATCTTTGCACCACTCGGCATGGGTGAAACCGGTTTCCAGGTACCGGAGGCGCTCCGCGAGCGTTTCTCCGCATGCTATGTACGCGGCCCGCGAAAGGTACTGAAGCTGGATGACGACCCGGAAGACAGCCCCTACCTGCGCGATGTAACGTTCTTCTCGGGCGGCGGTGGATTGGTTTCGACAGCGGCCGACTACTTGCGTTTCTGCCAGGCACTGCTCGACGGAGGCAGCCTGGACGGTCAGCGAATCCTCGGCCCACGAACTCTCGACCTGATGACCTGCAATCACTTGCCGGATGGACGCGATCTCTCGGAATTCGCAGCCGGAGCGTTCTCGGAAACACCCTACGAAGGCACGGGCTTTGGCCTGGGTTTCTCGGTGATCGATGACCTGGTGCGGGCCCAGAACGTCGGCTCGGTCGGCGAGTTCGCCTGGGGCGGAGCCGCCAGCACGATCTTCTGGGTCGATCCTGCCGAAGAGCTGATCGTGCTCTTCTTCACCCAGCTGATGCCCTCGCGCACCTTCGATTTCCGAGGGCAACTGAAAGCGCTGGTCTACGGAGCGATCGTCGATTGAGGGCACTGCTGCTCGGAATCGCCCTGACCGTGTTCACGCACGGCGCAGCCGCGGCCCCCGACGAAGCCCTTCAGGAACGCGTCGTACTGCTCCACGGTCTGGCTCGCTCCCCCCGCGCGATGCGGCCCCTCGAAAAGCGCCTGAACCAGGAGGGCTACGCCGTCCACAACATCGGCTACCCCTCGCGAAGTGAGCCGCCGGACGAGCTGGTTCGCCACCTGCAGGGCTCATTGGACGAGTGCTGCCTGGAGAGCGGAGACAAGCTGCACTTCGTCACCCACTCGCTCGGCGGCGTACTGGCCCGCGCCGTGCTCGCTGACCAGCGACCCCGAGCCCTCGGGCGGGTCGTGATGATTGCACCACCCAACAAGGGCACCGAACTGGTCGACGCATTCGGCGACGACTGGTGGTTCCGGCTCTTCCTCGGGCCCACCGCCGAGACCCTGGGAACCGGACACACGAGCTTTCCGAGAAGCATCGGACCACCGGACTACGAACTCGGCATCATCGCTGGCGCCCATCCTCTTTCGTCACGCATGGGCGCGTGGATCGTGACTGGTGAGAACGACGGCGTCGTCTCGGTCGAGAGCACCCGCGTCGAGGGCATGACCGACTTCCTGGCCGTCCCGGTCGGCCATGTGCGCATTCGGGATGACGGCCTGGTCGCCGATGAGGTCGTGTTCTTCCTGCGCAAGGGGCGCTTCGAAAACGGAGAGCAGAGGCAGACTTCGAACGGAAACCAGCCATGACGCGGGCCCGACCCGAACTCGGCTGATCGCCCAGAACGCGATCCACCGATCAGGGTGTCAACTGGCTCCGCAACTCGCTCAAGCTGCGATGAACACCGTGACATCCCCCGCATACGGTGGAGCCGAACGTCCCCAGATGGCGCCCCGAGAGTTTCGGGTCGTGGGGCTCGGTCAAGGAGGCACGAAGGGCCCTGAGCGGTTCGAGTGCATCCACACCCAGGAAGCGCTCCCGCTGGGATGGACCGCGATGACATTCGCCACAGCTCGGGCCGAGATCACGAAGTCGATCCTCGAGATCGATCGTTGCATTTCGCGCTTCTTCGAAGCCGCCATCGGCGCGTGCGACCTTCAGCTCGACCAATGATCGCGACATCTCCCGCATGGCTTCGGCGTAGTCGACCTCTTTCCCACTTTTCGAATCCTGCAGTTTCAGCTGGGAATAGTCGGGGCTGCGATACAGCGCCACGGTCGACGCGCTCCACTTGCTGTGACAATCACTGCACGTTCGCCGCAGCTGCGTGACACTCTCCTCTGCGCTCTCCAGATCCCCAGCCGCAGCCGCATCGCGCAGGGCCCGGACCGCGTCGAGATCGACCTCGTCCGCCCATTCGGGGACCATCTCGGTGATCTTCGCGTAGCTCTCCTGCAGCGTTCCCGCCCACTCCACGATCTTCTTCTGCTGCTTTCGCTCCAGGTACAGTTCGACAGCACCGAGCTCCGTGCGCAGATCGAACATCAGGTGCAGCCAGACCTGCCGTTCGTTCTGCGGCATGTACCACTCCGCGATCGAATCCGGTGGCAGCGCGATGTGCGCGACCTCGGGCTCCCACTCTTCGGCGATCGCCAGTTGGGACGCTGCGAACGTGCCGACCAATACCAGGAGAAGACAGAAACGCATTCCGTGCATGGCTCCGAGCTCAGCCCAATCCAAGCTTGCGCGCGATGATGACCTTCATGATCTCGTTCGTTCCGGCGTAGATGCTCTGCACCGCGGCGTCCTGGTAGTCGCTCGAGATCGGATACTCCTGCATGAAGCCGTAGCCGCCGTGGAGCTGCAAGCACTCCGCTGCGACCTTCTTCTGGAGATCGGTGCACCACCACTTGGCCATGCTCACCTCGGAGACGATCTCGTCGCCGCGAACATGGGCCACGAGCAGCCGATCGATGAAGGCCTGTCCGACCTCGATTTCCGTGGCCATTTCGGCCAGCTTGAACTGGGTATTCTGGAACTGACCGATCGGCTGACCGAACGCCTTGCGCTCCTTCACGTAGGCAAGCGTGTCATCCAGAGAGCGACGTGCGCTGGTGATCGAGCCGACGCCGATGCAGAGCCGCTCCTGCTGGAGCTTCTGCATCAACAGCTTGAAGCCCTGTCCCTCCTGACCGAGCAGGTTCTCGGCCGGGACGCGGCAATCCTTGAAGAAGAGCTCGCTGGTGTCCTGACCCTTGAGCCCGATCTTCGGCAGGTTGCGGCCGCGCTCGAAGCCGGGCGTGTCGGCCTCGACCAGCAGCAGACTGATTCCGTCGTGGCGCTTCGATGGGTCGGTCTTCGCGACGACGATCACCAGATCGCAGTTCTGTCCGTTCGAGATGAACGTCTTGGCGCCGTTCACGACGTAGTCGTCGCCGTCGCGAATCGCCTTGGTCTGCACGTTCGCCAGGTCCGACCCGGTACCCGGCTCGGTCATCGCGATGGCGACCAGACAATCTCCAGCGATGGCGGGCACGAGATAGCGCTGCTTCTGCTCTTCAGTTGCGAAGCTCGTCAGGTACGGAAGGCAGATGTCCGTATGCAGCGAAGCCTGAAGCGGATGGGCCCGCGCGTAGGCCAGCTCCTCCATGATGATCGCGTCGAACAGGAAATCACCACCCGAGCCGCCATAGGCTTCGGGCTGGCTCGCACCCAGGTAGCCTTCCTCGCCCATCCGCTTCCAGATCGATCGCGGCGTGATGCCTGCTTCGTTCCAGTCGCTGATCTGCGGCTCCACCTCCTCTTGCACGAAGCGCTTGAACTGCTCGCGGAACAGTTCGTGCTCTTCTTCGAAGATGTCTCGTCGCATCGGCTCTCCTCAGGAGGGGGGATGGAAGCACTGATGATACGCGAGGACTCGCGCCATCCACTCTTCTCGACGGGCCGGATCCCGCAAATGGTGCTCTTCTTCGATGGGCAGCTCCGGAAGCACCTCGTGCAACGCCGCAGCGAACAGCCCACGCCCGTCGAGACGCGGAACACTCTTTCCGCCCCCAGACCAGATCGGGACACCTAGAACGCCACAACTCGGCGAGCGCCGCTTCAGGACATAGCCACTGAGCGAGAGATCTGCGAGCTGGCCCACGCGTTCGCGCGAGAAATCGGCCATCGCCTGGGTGTGATCGCGCCCAGAGGCCTCCGCCACGAGCCTGAGCCCCTTCCCTGGCCCCGCGTCCACGAGCCGGATCGGCTCCCGCGGAACCCCCAGACCCAGCTCCAATTCGGGGCAGACGGCGATCAGCTCGACATCGGCTCCGAGCCCATCGAACAGAAAGGCCTCTCGTTTGTGGCCACCATCCCAGCGCACCGCCTCCCCGAGTAGACAGCTCGACACACCGACCCTGAGCGGATCGTTCCCCGGCGTCGACGACATGGTCCCTGCTCTCGCCACGCGGCCTGCAGAACTCCGCTACTCCGGGCCGGAGGCCACCGGGCGAACGTCCCCACCGAGACCGACCCGGAAGTGAGCACCCACCTTGTGGCCCGCGCCGGGCATCGTCGGAACCGTGAAGACGGTCACCTCCAGGCTCGCTTCGTCATCCTGCTCGATCAGATCGATGCGTGCGAAACCAAGACTCTGCTCACCGAACAACCGCTCGCGCGGTGTCCCCTTGACCTCGCGAGTGTCCGACCCGGCGCCGCTGATGACATGGAGTGCAGCGTCTTCCCCGCCCTCACCAGCGATCAGTTGAAGGTTATGCTCGTGACCCGCCAGGAACAGGTGCACCGGAACACCAGCCTGGGTGATCGCCCCACGCACGCGTCGCGCGTACTTCGGATCGTGGCCATTGCCCGGATCGGCAATCGGGTGATGCGCCGCAAGGATCCTGAACGGGCCCTTCGAGTCGCGCAGTGCGCGAACCAACTGGCCCTCGTTCTTGCCGCGCACGAGAGGCATGGATTGGAAGGCGATCAGGCTCACACCACCGGGCAGCTCGTGAACATCGACCTGATCGGGCATGCGCCAGCTCTCGATGTAGGCCGGGACGACCTCCTTCTGGAGCATCGGGCTCTCGCGTTCACCGTAGTCGTGGTTGCCGAGAACCGCGTAGAGGGGAACGGGATGGCGACGGGCCTCGGCCACGCCGCAGTCATCCTCGAGGCTTCCGCGCCCCCGGGAGGTGAACCTGAGAAAGTGACAATACGGAGCGACGACATTCGAGCGCATCCGGTCCTTCATGTCGTCTTCTTCGAGTCCATCCGGGTAGAAATTGTCACCCAGCAGGACCAACCCGTGGACCTCAGCGCGTTCATCCTCGGCCACCACGGCGCGCGCCACCTGGCGCTGCGGCCGCAATGCCGGGAGCCCCCCTCCGATCGGCTGACCGGTATCGCCGAGCACGAGCAGCGAGAGGGGACCCACGGCCGGATTGGCCGCGGGAGGGCGCGAGGCCAGCAGAACACCGCCGACGGCACACCCAATGATCAGAACCAGCGCAATTCGCTTCATTCCTGAAACGTATCGAAGCCGAATGAAGGCCCGGTGAGCCGGGGCTTCAGCATTCTATCCGCCACCCGGAGCCAGTCCTATCTCCCCTCGAACACCGGAGTCTTCTTCTCCACGAACGCCTTCACCGCGTTGCGATGGTCCGCGGTGAAACCGGTATGGACGTGGTGAGTGGCCTCCATGTCCATGCACTCCCCCATCTCGCCTGCCACCGCCCGGTTCAAATTCTCCTTCATGTAGCGGTAGGCAACCGTCGGCCCGTGGGCCAACCTCGACGCGATCGACCGGGTTTCATCCGCGAGCTTCTCGGCAGGCACGACCCAATTGAAGAGTCCCAACATTTGGGCTTTCGCCGCATCGATCCGGTCAGGAAGGAAGTACAACTCCCTCGCCTTGGCAGCGCCCACCAATTGAGTCAGGAAGTAGGTACCGCCGTAGTCACCGCTGAAACCGACATTGCCAAACGCTGTCGTCAGCACTGCGCGCTCGGAGGCGATCCGCAGGTCGCAGGCCATGGCCAGTGAGAAGCCCGCACCGGCAGCCGCACCGGGCAGGGAGGCAAGCACCGGCTTCGGCATGCTGTAGACCTTGCCCGCCGTGTCGCGTTGGGAGAGGCGCTGGCGATGAATCGCCGAATCGATTCCGCCGCCCTTCCCTCCGCTGCCCCGGTTTGCTTCGTCCATCGCTTTCACATCGCCGCCAGCGCAGAAGCCCTTGCCGGCTCCGGTCAGCACGACGCAGCCGACCTCCGGATCCCCCTCCACCTCCACCAACGCCCGTGCAAGGCCTCCAAGCATTTCGCTGCTGAACGCATTCCGGCGCTCGGGCCGATTGAGCGTGATGGTCGCGACCCGATCCTCGACCTCCGCCAGGACGTGATCGGTGCCGAGATCGAGATGACGGGAAGCAGCCATGAATATCTCCTCCTCGAGACAGGATACGCCGGGCCCCCTGTCCGCGCCGCCTCGACCCCAACCCTCGCCAATCGCCTCTAGATCACCCCATCCGTTCTCAGCACCGCGATCTCCGAGTCCAGCCAGCCGTACTCCGCGAGTACCTTTTCGGTGTGCTCCCCGTGCAGCGGCGGGCGTCGCTCGATGCGCCCTGGTGTATCGGACAGCTTGACCGGGAGGCCCGTCGTCTTGAAAGTGCCGATCTCCGGATGCGGAAGATCCACCAGCATGCCACGCGCCAGCACTTGGGGATCATCGAAGACTTGTGCAATGGAGAGCACCGGCCCACACGGAACCCCGACCCGGTTGAATCTCTCGACCCAATCCGCGACGTCCGCGTGCGCGAGTGCGGTCTCGATCTCCCGCGTGAGCTCATCCCGATGGCGAACCCGCGCAAGCGCATCGCTGAAGCGTTCATCCTCGAGCCAGCCGGGCTGACGCAGCGTCTCCGCCACTTTCGTCCACATCGCATCGCTGCCGGCCGCCAGGTTGAGAAAGCCGTCGCGGGCCGCGAAGCGGCCGTAGGGCGAGGAGAGCGGATGATGCTGGCCAGCGGGTCCCGGGTCGTGCCCGGCGTCGAAGTACATTCCAGCGCCCCAGGTGAGCACGCCGATCGTCGCTTCGAGCAAGGAGGTGTCGACGATCTGCCCGCGGCCCGTCCGCTCGCGGGCCCACAAGGCGAGCTGGATGCCGTGGGCCGCGAACAAGCCGCCCAACAGATCCGAGATCGCGATACCCGCGCGTGTCGGGCCGCTCTGTTCGGTTCCGGTCAGGCTCATGAAGCCGCTCATGCCCTGGGCAATCTGATCGAAACCCGGCCGCTCGGCGTACGGGCCTGTGCGCCCGAAGCCAGAGATTCCGCAGTAGATGAGTCGCGGAAAACGTTCCAGCAGAGCCTCGCCACCGAGGCCGAGCCGCTCCATCACCCCAGGCCGGAAGTTCTCGACCAGGATGTCGGCATCCTCGAGCAGGCGCAGCAGGACCTGCTGTCCTTTCGGGTTGCGCAGGTCGAGGGTGATCGAGCGCTTGCCGCGATTCGCGGACAAGAAGAAATAGCTATCGCGTGCCGAACCCGCGGGGCGGAATTCCCGGCCTTCCCGCGGTTCGACCTTCACCACATCGGCGCCGTAGTCCGCCAACATCATCGTGCAGAAGGGCCCCGCCAGGTACCGGGTCAGGTCGAGAACACGAATACCGTCGAGGGGCGCAGCCACCCGGCTAGCGTAACCGAGGTGGGCCTGGCTCGCGCAGCCGCGGTACCCTGCCGGCCTTCATTCAACGGAGGCTCCATGAAGATCGACGCTGGGCTCTTGATGACAGACCTGATGAAGGTGCCCGAAGAAGCACGCGCACTCGAGGAACAGGGATTCGATGGCCTGGTCACCGCCGAGACGTCCAATGATCCGTTCTTCCCGCTCCTGCTCGCTGCCGAGCACACGCAGCGGATCGAACTGATGACCTCGATCGCCGTAGCCTTCGCCCGCAACCCGATGATCGTCGCGGGAATTTCCAACGATCTTCAAGCGATTTCGAAGGGTCGCTTCATCCTGGGCCTGGGCTCCCAGATCAAGCCGCACATCACCAAGCGGTTCAGCCAGCCATGGTCGCATCCGGCACCCCGCATGCGCGAGTTCATCCTGGCAATGCGGGCAATCTGGGATTGCTGGTACAAGGGAGAGAAGCTTGCCTTCCGCGGGGACTACTACACCCACAGCTTGATGACGCCGATGTTCACCCCGACGAACAATCCACACGGTGCGCCGCGGGTCATACTCGCCGCGGTGGGCCCGAAGATGACCGAGGTCGCAGGTGAGGTCGCGGATGGCTTGCTCGTCCATGCCTTCAGCACGCCCAAGTACTTCGAGCAGGTGACCCTTCCCGCAATCGAACGAGGCATGGCCGCCAGCGGCCGCAAGCGCGAGGACTTCGATATCAGCTACCCGGCCTTCGTCGTCTCAGGTACCGACGAGAAGGAATGGGAGGCATCACGGACCGCAGTCACGCGCCAGATCGCATTCTACGGCTCGACCCCGGCCTACAAGGGTGTCCTCGAAACCCACGGCTGGGGAGACCTTCAGGGCGAGCTGAACGCACTCTCCAAGCAGGGCCAGTGGGAGGAGATGGGCACCCTCATCACTGACGAGATCCTCGAACAGTTCGCGGTGGTGGCCGAGCCCCACCGGGTTGCAGGGGAATTGAAGAAGCGGTTTGGCGGCCGCATCGATCGCCTCTTCTACACATTCCCGTTCACGAACGAGGAGGATCGTCGCGCCTCGATCGAGGAACTCCGCAAATGATCGAGCGAACCCTTCGCTGACGTGAAGCGCCTTGCAGCGGCGCTTCTCACCGCCAGCCCGAACGAGCGCGACGGGAGCCTCTGACTCCCGCCGCGCATCAGATCCGAACGACCGGGTTCAGTCGCCCTCGCTCGGCTCGCAGGGATTGCACGGGTTCTCTTCCTCGCACGGATTCTCGGCACACGGGTTCTCGGCACACGGGTTCTCCGCGCACGGGTTGCAGGGATTGGCCGTATCCCCTTCGTTCTGGTTGGCGAAGGCCACGAGCGGCAAGGCCAGGAGCCCCGCCACGGCCACGGCAAGTCCGAGGCGGCGCAGATTCAGAATGCGAGTCATGAAGTCTCCTTGTGCGGAATGGTCCGCAACTGGGATGCCTGATCCCGGCCCCGGTTTCCCCTCCGCTTTTATCCAGCATCGCAAACAGAGGGAAACCGCTGAGTGACACTCGTCACCTCGATTCCATCCATTCGCCAAACACCGTTCGCTATTCCCTGGACCACAGCCGCTTCCACCAGGGCTCGGTTTCCGCCGGAACCCGCGGATTGGAAGACAGGCCTGCCCAACCGCGGATATCGTCGATGTCCCAACCGGTGAGCGAAGCCAACGTCTGCGCCTCCTTGTCCTGCCGCTCCGGAAGGCCGCGACGGTACACCTCCGCAGCCGCACACTGGGACTCACCATTCCAGGCATGCTGCAGCACATAGCGACCCTGGAAGTTGTCGCGGTCGCCGGTCTCCTGGAATCGCAGATCCTCCGGAAAATGGTCCCGGTCGTAACGGACGTGAATCCGGCTCACGAACACGTTCTGCGCGGGAGAAGGCACGGGCCGCGGAGCAATCCCGGGCCGGTCGGATGGGGGCCCGTCGCCCACCCAG
>JAAELW010000011.1 GCA_024226235.1 bacterium | reverse complement strand
CCCGGGGATGGACGAGCCGACCCGAGCCCACGCCTTCGATCCCTTCTTCACCACCAAACCCGTGGGCCAGGGAACGGGCCTCGGCCTGGCGATCGCCTACGGAATCGTCACGTCTCACGGCGGGAAGATCGACGTGGAGTCGGCCCCGGGTGAGGGCACCGAGTTCCGCCTGCTCTGGCCGACGGGTAGGCACGAGGATGTGGCCGCAGCATCCATCAGGGAAGCGCCCCCGTCCGGAAGCGAGACGATACTGCTCGCCGAAGACGAGCCGAACGTCAGGAGCCTCGCACGAAGGGCACTGGAGGATCGGGGCTTCCGTGTGATCGAAGCCGAAGATGGAGAGGCCGCGATCGACCGCATGCGCGAGCATGGGGAGCGGGTCGACCTCGCACTGCTCGACCTCGCAATGCCCCGGCGCGACGGGCTGGCCACTCTGCAGGTCATCCACTCGATCGCACCGGGGCTGCCTGCAATCCTGATGAGCGGCCATCCCGCCCGGGACGTGGAGACGAAATTCCCCCCGGGCCTGGAACTGCTCCAGAAGCCATTCCGGCCCGAAGCGCTGGTGAGCTGCGTGCGGCGTGTCCTCGACGAAGCCGACCGCACGGCCCCAACAGCCTGAT
>JAAELW010000010.1 GCA_024226235.1 bacterium | reverse complement strand
CTCGGCGATCGTGCCGATGAAACCGACGCGCAGACGGCCAGGTACGACGGGGCCGGCATCCACTTCGTCAAACAGCCCGATCGGAAAACCGTAGTCCGAATGCGCGATCCGATCGGGCTCGACCATGCCGTTGGCGATGAACCGATCCCTCAAGAATGCCGAGGGCGCGATGAAGAGATCGACCTTCTTCAGGCGGCTACGGATCTCACGCAGTCTCAGGTCGACGGCGGCAACGTAGGGGTCGTCCGATGCCGGCTCCGGGCTCGGCGCTTCGAGGCCAAAGGTCCGGCGCAGCCACTGCACGGCTTCGGCCAGTCCCTGGCGCCGGTCCTCGGGCAGCGCCGCCGCCAGCTCGGCGGTGAGATCCGGATCGGGCTGCGGAAGGACCCGCGCACATCGCGCGCAGGCTTCCGGCTCGGGACCGTCGCACAACTCCAGCCCGGGGCGCAGGAGCAAACCCCACCGCAGGCACATCAGCATGTACTCGTGCAGGGTGTAGACGATCGGCAGCGAGCGGTCGGCGGCGATGTCCAGGTAGCCGATGCTGTGAAGGTGAAGCTGCTGGACGTGGATCACGTCCGGCCGGACCTGGTCAAGAACCTGCTGGAAATTCTCCTCCATCGCCGCGTCCATGTAGGAATAGCGAAAGGTCTCGAAGTAGTGATTGTGGACCGCCTCGAAATAGGGCAGG
>JAAELW010000009.1 GCA_024226235.1 bacterium | reverse complement strand
CGGAGCCAGGGCCGCGCCGAGCAAGAGCAGACCTAGACATGCAACCCTTCGCATGGAACAGACCTCCTGTAGAAATGAAGCGAAAAGCTACCCGACCTAACCTCTGGAGTCAAGCACCCGGCTCCGGATCCCGTCTCTAATGCGGCAGATTTCCCGCACCGCGACCCACTCGCTGCTGTGGTAATATCCGCGCGGTTCCATTCCAGTCTCGAGGAGGGTCCGATGTCCCGATCGACGGCCGCCGAACGTGCCGCTACTGATTCTCGCCGCGTGATCAAGGTTTATGCGGCTCTGGCCCGGTTCTACGACGGCGGATTCGACTGGGCCCTGGGCCCCGGGCGCCGGATCGCGGTGAGCACGTTGCCCATCCTGCCCGGGGACCGTGTACTGGAGGTCGGGGTCGGAACCGGACTATCTCTGCCCTTTTACCCGCCCGGGTGCCGGGTGACTGGAATCGACATTTCGGAGCCCATGCTCGAGCAAGCCCGAGAGCGCTGCGACGAGGGGAATCTGAACGACGTGGATCTGAGGCTGATGGATGCTCGAGACTTGACCTTTCCCGACGGGTCCTTCGACCACGTTCTGGTCCCGTACGTGATGTCCGTGGTTCCGGAACCGGAAAAGGTGATGCAGGAGATCCGCCGCGTTTGCCGGCCTGGAGGCTGCGTGTTCATCGTGAATCACTTTCGGAGCGATAACGCGTTGATGCGGCTCGGGGAACGGCTTCTGACCCCGGCAAGTCAATGGATCGGGTTTCGCCTCGACCTGCCGATTGAACGGGTCACAGCAACCGCCGGCCTTGAGACCACTGCGATTCGTCGAGTCAACCTACTCGGGCTTTGGCGCATGATCGAAATGCGGCGGGAAGCGATCGCCGAGGGCTAGTGCTCCGGCTCTTCGGGGCGATGGTCCCTCCACGACTCGCGCTCGGCAGTCCCTCCCTCACCGCGGGAGGTCATTCGCTCGACACGACGTTTCTGCGACATCACCTGGCTGAACTGCTTTTCGATACTCTCGTTGGTGATCGCGTTCCGTGTCAGCATCTCCAGAGCGCGGACCTTCTCCCTGAGCGCAGCGATCTCGAGCCCCTGGCCTTGCTGCTCCAGCTCCGATTGCCGTAGCTGTTTCTTGAGCCGCACGTTCTCCTCGGTCAGTCGCTGATCCGATTGGAGAGAGGCGCTCCGGCTCTCCTCGAGCTCCCTCTGCTTGGCCTCGACGTCGGCTTTCAGCTCGAAGAGTCTGATGCCCCCGGCACGTACCATTCCGTACTGGACCAGGAGCTGTTCGTGCTTCATTTGAAGCTCTTCGAAGAGTGACAGGGGCACCGACAGGCTCTTCGCTCGTTCCGAGTTCGAGTTTGACGCCGGAAGCTCTCCCAGGCCTCGTCGACGACGGGCCAGCCCCGTGCTCCCGCCGTCGGGATCGGTCTCCAGGCCGGCGTCGATCAGGGCCTTTTCGGAAACGAAATACTCGGGACCGAACCGTCCCTGGCGCTTTTCTGCGTCGAGGCGCCCACTCCGAATGTAGCGCCTCAAGGTCGTGATCGAGCGGGACGTGCGCTGCGAGGCCTCGCGCAGGGTCATCGGCTCCATGCCGGGGTCTCCCATGCTGTGCCCGCCTGCGGGCCGCGACCTCTGTTTT
>JAAELW010000008.1 GCA_024226235.1 bacterium | reverse complement strand
TTCATGGCCTTTGTCGAACTCGTCCTCATCTTCGTTCTATGAACCACCTCCATTTGGATCATTCCGAGAGCCGCCATGATTGAAGATCTCATCCCGGCAATTTCCACCTACGCGCGTCAGATCGATCACCTGATCCTCGAAGTTGCCATGGTGGTAGGCGTATGGCTGATCGCCTGCGAGGGCTTCTTCTTCTACTTGATCTTCAAGTATAGGGAGAAGGAGGGGCGGCGGGCGGAGTACTTCACTGGCGAGGAGCCCCGCATGCGGCGCTGGCTGATTGGACCGGTCGCCCTCGTGTTGGTTTGCGATGTGTTCCTCATCGTTGGCGCTCTCCGGACCTGGAACGACATCAAGATCGATCTGCCGGAGGCGGAGGAAGTGGTGAGGGTGATCGGCCAACAATGGACTTGGTCATTCCTTCATCCTGGACCGGATGGCAAGCTCGACACATCGGACGACATCTTCACCACGGAAGAGCTGCATGTCGAAGTGAACAAGCTCTACCACTTCGAGCTCGAATCCAGAGATGTGCTGCATAGCTTCTCCGTGCCTGTATTCCGATTGAAACAGGATGCGATTCCGGGACGCACGATCATCGGCTGGTTCGAAGCCACTGAGACCGGAACCTACGACATCCAGTGTGCTGAGATCTGCGGCCTCGGTCATGGCGTGATGGCCGGGCGGATCGTGATCGAATCGCCGCAGGCCCACGCCGCCTGGCTCGAGCAGGAATCCGGTCAGGAAATCAAGACAGCTTCGAGCCGATGATCGCCGGCGCAGACGACCAGATCGAGAGGGATTCCATGTCAGAGGCAGTCGCCGCAACCGCTCATGACGATCATCACGAGGTCGGTTTCTGGGGCAAGTACATCTTCTCCACCGACCACAAGATGATTGCGAAGCAGTACCTGTTCACAGGCATGGCGATGGCTTTGATCGGAGGTTTCTTCGCCTACTGCTTCCGGATGCAACTGGCCTTCCCTGGGATGGAGGTCCCGGCCTACGGCGTGGTCTCGGCATCCGAGTACAACTCGCTCGTGACCAACCACGGCACCATCATGATCTTCTGGGTGGCGATGCCCGTCCTGATCGCTGCCTTTGGAAACTTCCTGATTCCGCTGATGATCGGCGCCGATGACATGGTCTTCCCGAAGATCAACCGCCTTTCCTTTCAGATCTTCCTGCTGAGCGCGATCGTGCTCCTGGGCTCCTTCTTCGTTGAGGGGGGCGCTTTCGGAGGTGCCTGGACTTCCTACCCGCCGCTCTCGGCAAAGGCCGAATTCAGTCTCACGCCGCTTGGCTCGACCCTATGGCTGGTTGCAGTGGCTCTCGAGTTCGTGGCCTTTCTTCTGGGCGGGATCAATTTCATCACGACCGCGATGAATGCACGCGCCCCGGGCATGCGACCATTCGACGTTCCCGCCGTGGTCTGGATGATCGTCATTGCAAGCGTGATCTTCATGCTCTCGGTCGGTCCCCTGATCGCAGGCGCCATCATGCTCCTGTTCGATCAGGTGCTCGGCACCGGATTCTATGACCCGGGCAAGGGCGGGGATCCGATTCTCTGGCAGCATATGTTCTGGTTCTTCGGCCATCCGGAGGTCTACGTCGTACTGCTTCCGGCACTCGGGATCACCGCCGAGATCATCGCGGTCTTCTCACGCAAGAGCCTCTTCGGATTCCGCCTGATCATCTACTCGAGCATCGGGATCGGGGTGCTGAGCTTCGTCGTCTGGGCCCACCATCAGTTCATTGCCGGAATCGATCCCCGGATGGCGAACATCTTCACGATCACCACATTGCTGATCTCGGTGCCGGTGGCGGAGATGATCTTCCTCTATATCGGAACCTTGTACGGCGGGTCGATCAAATTGACGACGCCGATGCTCTGGGCACTGGCCTTCATCGCAGAATTCCTGATCGGAGGAGTCACGGGCATCTTCCTGGGCGATAGCGCGGCCGACATCTATTTCCACGATTCCTATTTCGTGCTCGCTCACTTCCACTACACGTTCTTCCCGATCGCGATCATCGCGGTCTTCGCGGGGGTGACTTTCTGGTTTCCGAAGATGTTTGGAAGAATGATGAACGAGACCCTGGGGAAGATTCACTTCTGGGGCACGGTGATTCCGTTCAACTGCATCTTCCTCCCCCTCTTTGTCCTCGGATTGGGCGGGCAGCATCGGCGAATCTACAACTACCAGCACTTTCCGGATCTGGCTGGAGCAGAGTTCCAGGATCTCCGGATCTTCGCGACCATGGCGATGTTGGTGATGCTCGCGTTCCAGGCCGTATTCCTGTTCAACTTCTTCGCAAGTCTGCGCAAGGGAAAGGCCGCGGGAAGGAACCCTTGGAGGTCGAACACACTCGAGTGGACGACCGAATCCCCGCCTCCGCACGGCAACTTCGGCGGGGACTTCCCCGAGGTATATCGAGGCCCCTATGAATACAGTGTGCCCGGCCGTGAGGATGACTACTGGCCGCAGAACATTCCGGGTTAGCAGCGAGTGATGGAAATCCTATGAGACCGATAGCGAACACGAGAAGTGCGGCAGGAATACCTACTGGCCGTCTGGCCGTATGGTGGGTCGTGGGTTCGGAGATCGTGATCTTCGGTGGCCTGCTCGTGGCCTACATCATGTACCGCCTTTCCCATCCCGAGTGGGCGGGTCACGCGGCCAATACCAACGTGGTTGCCGGTGGCCTGAATACCTTGATCTTGCTGAGTTCGAGCCTTTCCGCAGTCCTTGCCCATCAGGCAGCAGAAAGAGGCGATGGTCCCAGAGCGGCCAGATTGCTGGGGTTGACCATCCTCGGCGCACTCGGCTTCCTGACTGTCAAATCGATCGAGTGGACGATGGAGATCCAGCACGGGTTCACCATCACCGCGAACTCGTTCTGGTCGTTCTACTACACGGCTGCGGGCATTCACGGTCTGCACGTGATTGCCGGCGCGATCATCATGGCCATCGTGGCCAGGGATGCCCGAGAGGGAAGGGAGCTTCACCGCGTCGAGTTGATCGGGATCTACTGGCACTTCGTGGACCTGGTGTGGATTTTCCTCTTTCCGCTTCTCTATATCGCGAAGTAGTACGGAGTCACCGGAATGTCAGAAGATGGGCACGATACGAGCTACGTGAAGGTCTGGATGGTCCTGGTTGGCCTGCTCATCGTGAGCATCGTCGGTCCGATGTTCGAAATCCAGGCCGTCACGCTGGTCACCGCATTCGGTGTCGCTGTCGTCAAGGCCTTTCTGGTAGCGAAGTACTTCATGCATCTGACCGTTCAACCCCGCTTTGTCGTCTACATCGTTTGTGGATGTCTGGCCATGATGGTCGTGTTCTGGGCCGGCGTTGCCCCGGACGTGTACAAATGGGAGGGCGTAAACTGGAAGAAGGAGCACGTGATTCAGGAGCCAGCGGGCGACTCCCATAGTGATCTTCTGGGAGATCCTGCCGATCGCCACGATCGACCGAGAACCTAGGAGCGATCCTGCCATGAGCGTGGAGAGCACAGCGATCGAACCCCGGCTCGGCAGGGATCCGCTCATCCCGAGCGCGGTGTTGGGAATGCTGATCTTCGTATTCAGCGAGATCATGATGTTCTCGGGCCTGATCAGTGCGGTGACCATCGCCCGGGCTGGCGCGGCTGAGTGGCCTCCGCCCGGTCAGGCTCGCCTGCCACTCGAGGCGACTGCCTTCAATACGCTGGTGCTCCTGGCCAGTGGCATTGCTCTCTGGTGGGCCGCTCGCGTCTTCAAGGAAGCTCCCTCGAAGGCATATCGGTCCCTTCTTGTCTCCATGCTCCTGGGTGCGTTCTTCGTGTGTTTCCAAGGCTACGAGTGGGTCGGGCTCCTGCGAGAGGGCTTGACGCTCACTTCGAGCAATCACGGCGGCTTTTTCTATTTGATCGTCGGAGCACATGCGTTGCATGCGGTTGCGGGGCTGACAGTGCTGAGCTTCGCCTTCCTTCGACTAAGGTCGAGACGGCTCACTCCTGACTTTCTTGCTGCCACGCAGGTGTTCTGGTTCTTCGTGGTCGGACTCTGGCCCTTCCTCTACCTGAGGATCTACCTGTGAGGGTGGGCGTATGACGACCCGACATCTGCTCGAAGCCTCAGCTCTCATGGTTCTGGGGTTGCTGGTCGGAGCAGACGCAAGCGAAGCTTGTTCGGTATGCATTGATCCATCGGCTGCGAGCCGAGATGCCTTCGGCATGACAGCCGTCGTCTTGTCGCTCCTGCCGATGGCGCTGGTCGGTGGGATACTGTTCTTCCTGCGCAGAGCGAGCCGGGATCGATGAGCACCTTGCGGCGGGGCAAATGGGTGGCGCCCGGGTTTGCGGCGCTGACCGCGACGACGCTCGGCCTGATCGTGCTGGGGGCGAGCGTTCGAGCCCGGGGGGCGGGCCTGGCCTGTCCGGATTGGCCACTCTGCTTCGGCAAGTTGATTCCGCAGTTCAATGTCCTTGTGGCGTTCGAGTGGAGTCACCGGGCTCTTGCCAGTTTTGTATCGCTGGGACTGGTCGCTCTCTCCTGGGCCTGTCTGAGGAACTCGGGCCTCCGGGAGCGGATGCGAGGGCGTCTGGTGTTCGCCTGGCTATTGCTCCTCACCCAGGCGGTCTTTGGGGGTTTGACCGTTCTGCTGAAACTGGCCCCATGGACCGTCAGTGTTCATCTGATCCTGGGCAATGTCTTCTGCCTGACGCTCTTCCTGTTCTACGCGGAACTGCGGGAATCGGATCTGCCGCGTCCTATTGAGCGGCTTCCGATCGCCTCTGGCATCCGCATGCTCGCGGCGCTTCTGGTGTGCTGTCTGTTCCTCCAACTCTTGCTGGGAGGTCTGGTCTCCAGCCAATACGCGGGTCTCGCTTGCCCCTCGTTCCCGACCTGTGATGGTGAATCGATGGTGCCAACGCTCTCCGGAACGGTTGGGCTGCAGGTGCTTCACCGGCTGAACGGTCTTCTGCTTCTCGCGGCTTCCGTTGCGATGGCGTGGCTGAGCCGGCAAGCCAACGCAATGGCTGGCCTGAGTTGGATCGCAGCCAGCCTGGTTTCCCTGCAGATCGCGATCGGAGTCGCGAACGTGCTCTTGCGGCTTCCGTTCGAGCTGAGAGGGCTTCACACAGGTCTGGCCGCGATGATCGTGTTGACCGTGGGACTCTTGGTTCGTGAGATCATCCTTTCACCGCGGGAAGAAGAAGCCATCTCCGGACGACGGCTGATCGAGGCCAGATAATTGAGGTCGAATGAGCCAAGCAGTTGACTACATCGCGCTGACGAAACCCCGGATTCTTCCGTTGATCGTGTTGTCCGGCCTGCCGGCGCTCGTGCTTGCGTCAGGCGGCTGGCCTTCATTCAGCATCATCGTCACGACATTGATGGGGACGTGTCTGGCAGCGGGTTCCGCCAACAGCCTGAACAGCTACCTCGAACGCGATCTCGACGCGAAGATGGAACGCACGCGTGGACGCCCCATGCCGAGCGGTCGCCTTCAACCCGGACGAGCGCTGGCATTCGCCGTCGGCCTGGGTGTGGCGGGTGTGGCGATTCTGGGGTTCTGGCTGAACCTGGCTGCCGCCGGGATCGCATTGGCTGCGATCGGAATCTATGTGTTCGGCTATACGCTCTGGCTCAAACCGCGAACGCCGTTTGCGTTGATGGTGGGTGGGATATCCGGTGCGATCGCTCCGCTGATCGCTGACTGCGCGGTGAACGGTCGGATCGGCGCTGCGGGTTGGATTCTCTTTGCGATCGTCTTCGCTTGGCAACCACCGCATTTCTATGCGATCGCGCTCTTCAACCGCGACGACTACTCCAGGGCGGGCTTCCCGATGCTGCCCGATCGAATCGGCGAGGCCGCCACCCGTGACCGGATCGTCGCCTGGTCGGTCGTCCTATTGCTGGCGACGTTCTTGCCCGTGGTCTTCCTGTCCGTGAGCTGGCTCTACGGGATAGCGGCGCTGGCGCTTGGGATGATGCTGCTCGTACGGGGATGGGAGCTTCAGGCACGGCCTAGCAGGGAAACGGCACGCAGCTTCATGATGGCATCGCTCATTCACCTGATGGGTGTCTTTACCGCGATGATCTGCGATCTCGCGTTCATCGCTCGGTAGCGATCTAGAGCCCGATCTCCCGCGCCACGAGTTCGCGATGGTAGGGAGCGTCGCCGAGCAGGCTGGCGCTCGACCGCGCGCGTTTGAAGTAGAGGTGGATGTCGTACTCCCAGGTGAACCCCACGCCGCCGAAGATCTGGAGTGCGGTGCCTGCACAGAACGAGTAGGCCTCGGAGGCCGCAGCCTTCGCCATCGATGCGGCAAGGGCGAGTTCGTCGCCCTGTTCAGCCGCGACGCAGGCCGCAAAGTAGACGACGGAACGGGCCGACTCGATCTTGACCATCATGTCGGCGCATTTGTGCTTGATGGCCTGGAATGAGCCAATTGGGCGGCCATACTGGACTCGCTCCTTGGCGTACTCCACTGCCATTTCGAGGCAGCGCTGCGCGCCGCCGATCTGCTCGGCGGCAAGCGCAACGGCGCCGCGTTGGAGAACCCGGTCGAGCACATCGGCGCCGGCCTCCTCCAGTCGGGTGAACGCGGGAACCCGCACGCCGTCGAGTCGGAGTTCCGCCAGGCGTCGGGTCTGGTCGAGTGTCGGGAGGATCGTGCGCTCGAGTCCGGCTGCTTCGCCCGGAATCACGACCAATGCCACGCCAGCCCGATCGCTCGACCCCTCTTCGCGTACCGCGACGACGATGCGATCGGCGAAGTGGCCGTCCACCACGTGGCGCTTGGTTCCCGCCAGGACGAGTTCGTCGCCCTCGCGCCGATAGCTCGCGTGGATGTCTTCGGCGGCCCAGCCTCCGTCTGCTTCGGTGACAGCGAGCGTCGCTGTGGTCACGCCCTCCGCGATTTCAGGCAGCAGAGCCTGCTTCTGGTCCTCGCTTCCGGCCGTGAGTATCGCGTTCGCGCCGAGTGCAACGCTGGCAAAGAAGGGCGAGCCGAACAGGGCCTGGCCCATCATCTCCATCATTGCGGCCAACTCGACATCACCCAGACCGAGACCACCGTAGGCGTCGGGGATCGTGACCGCGGGCCAGCCGAGTTCGGCACCGACACGCTTCCATACTTCTGGGTCATGACCGAGCTCGCTCGTCATCGCGGCGCGGACCTGGTCCGAGCCCGAAACCTCGGCAAGGAAGCTCCGGGCCATCTCGCGAAGCTCCTCCTGCTCCTCGGTGAGCCGGAAGTCCATCTAGGTTCCGTAGACCTTCTGGGGGGGCGGGGCCTTGCCGATCAGATCATGGACTGCGGTGCCGACCTCGTCCGGGGCCCATCGGGCGCCTTTGTCGATGGCGGGCCCCGTACGCCAGCCGTCGGCCAGACTGATCTCACCGCCAGAAATCTCGAAGATCTGGCCGCTCACGTCCTTCGATTCGGCGCTGCCGAGCCAGACGACGAGCGGCGAAATGTTCGCCGGGTCCATTGCGTCGAAGCCCTCTTCGGGCTTGGCCATCATCTCCGCAAAGACCCCCTCGGTCATGCGGGTTCGCGCTGAGGGGGCAATCGCATTCGAGGTGATTCCGTAGCGTCCGAGTTCGGCTGCCTGGATCAGTGTCAGCGTCGCGATGCCGGCCTTGGCTGCCGAGTAGGAACTCTGACCGATGCTGCCCTGAAGGCCCGCTCCAGAGCTGGTGTTGATGATACGGGCGTCGACGGCATGGCCGGCTTTCGATTCGCCCCGCCAATGCAGGGCGGCATTGCGCGCCAGACAGAAGTGACCCTTCAGGTGGACGCGCACGACCGCGTCCCATTCTTCTTCGCTGCAGGAGACGAACATCCGATCGCGCACGAAGCCGGCGTTGTTCACCACCACGTCGAGGCGGCCGAATGCGTCGAGCGCCTGCTTCACCGCTTCGCCGGTCTGGGAAAAGTCGGCCACGTCGGCGCCGTTCACGATCGCCTCTCCGCCTTCGTCGCGAATCTGTTGCACCACTTCACCGGCCGGGCCCGCGCCGCCTCCGCTTCCGTCCAGTTCCACACCAATGTCGTTCACCACCACCCTGGCTCCTTCGCGAGCAAAGGCCAGCGCATGCTCGCGGCCGATACCGCGGGCGGCGCCGGTGATGATGACAACGCGTCCGTCGCAGATTCCCATTTTCTTCTCTCTCAGAGACGTTCGATGATCGTGACGTTGGCCTGGCCACCGCCTTCACACATGGTCTGGAGGCCGTAGCGGCCACCCGTGCGCTCCAGCTCGTGGAGCAGGGTCGTCATCAGGCGGGTACCGGTCGCGCCGATCGGGTGCCCCAAAGAGATGGCGCCACCGTTGACGTTCACCTTGTCGAGATCCCAGCCCGTCTCTTTCTGCCAGGCAAGGACGACCGGGGCGAAGGCCTCGTTGATCTCGACCAGGTCGATGTCGTCCTTCGACATGCCGGTTCGCTCGAGTGCATGCTTCGTGGCCGGAATCGGTGCAGTCAGCATGAAGATCGGATCGTCAGCGCGCACGCTGATGTGATGAATGCGCGCGCGTGGCTCGAGCCCGTGGTCATTTACGGCCTGCTCGCTGGCGATCAGCATCGCCGACGCACCGTCCGAGATCTGGCTCGCCATCGCCGCGGTGATGCGTCCCCCTTCGACGAGCGGTTTCAAGCTGGCCATTTTTTCGAGGCTGGTATCGCGACGCGGCCCCTCGTCATTCTCGACCCCGGCCAACGGTGCGATCTCGTTCACGAACCTTCCGTCGTCGATCGCGGCGATTGCGCGCCGATGGCTCTCGTAGGCGAAGCGCTCCATGTCTTCGCGGGAGATCCCCCACTTCTCGGCAATCATCTCCGAGCCCCGGAACTGGGAGACCTCCTGGGTTCCGTAGCGCGCCTCCCAGCCTTCGGAGCCCGTGAAGGGCGTCTCGAAGCCGAGAGGTTGGGCCAGGGTCATCGCGGATGAGATCGGAATCGCGCTCATGTTCTGCACGCCGCCAGCGACGATCAGGTCGCTGGTTCCGCTCATCACGCCCTGGGCTGCGAAGTGAACCGATTGCTGGGAGGAGCCGCATTGCCGGTCGATGGTCACACCGGGCACGTGCTCGGGAAGCCCCGCAGCGAGCCAGCAGGTGCGTGCAATGTCGCCGGCCTGGGGGCCAATCGTATCGCAGCAGCCGAAGATCACGTCGTCCACTGCGTTCGGATCGACGCCGCTGTTCGCGACGAGCGCCTTGATCACGTGGGCGCCCAGGTCAGCGGAATGCACCTGGGCCAGGCCTCCGCCCCGGCGGCCGACCGGGCTGCGAATTGCGTCGATGATGTAGGCCTCTGCCATGGCTATGCGTCTCCTCGGAAGGTTGTTCCAGGTCCGATCGGGAGCGCGCCCGTGAAGAGCGCCTCTCGAACGCGGCCCAGGTGAAAAGGCGATCGGCCCCACGCATGGTCGAACGACCATGCGCGGCGCATCCAGAGATGGAGATCCTGCTCCCATGTGTAGCCGATTGCACCGTGGGCCTGAAGTGCGACCTTGGCGCCAGATGTCGCGGCTTCGCAAGCGGCGAGCTTCGCCATCGAGACGTGCACGTCGCGTGCGGAAGCGTCATTCGCAACCGAGTGCGCAGCACGCTGCACCAGCGGCCGCGCATACTCGAGCTTCACCTTCACGTTGGCGAGCATGTGTTTCACGGCTTGGAACGATCCGATCGGCTTGCCGAACTGTTTGCGCTCGCCCGCGTACTCTGCGGCCAGGCCGATCAGGCGATCGCATACCCCGAGCGCCCCGGCTGCACAGGCCAGCGCGCCTCGGTCGAGTGCAGCAGCCAGCAGGCGGGAGGCTTCGTCCCCGTGGGCTGCCCGGGTGCTCTCGCTCGCGTCGAATTCCACAGTAGCGATGCGGCGGGATGGATCGTTGGAAGGCTGGGCTGTCACGTCTGCGGCGTCCCGGGTGACCGCGTGCAAGGCGCCGGTTCCGTCCGGTAGCAGCAGCAGGTCGGCCACATGCGCATCTTCGACGAATGGGCTCACCGGGTGCCCAACCGCCACGACTGCTTCCCCAGCAGCGATCTTCGGGAGCCACTCGTTCGCGAGCGCACCGCCGAGTTCGGCCAGTAGCGGCACCGCCACCGCGGCCGTTGCGATCACCGGTTCGGCCAGTGCCGCGCGTCCGGCTTCCTCGATCAGCAGCACCATCTCTTCTTCGCCCATGCCCATGCCGTCGTGCTGCTCCGGAACGAGCAGACCGGGCAAACCGATTTCGGCGAGCTGCTTCCAGAGTTCCGGAGAGCGTCCTGTCTCCGTCTCCCAGAGCGTGCGCACGGACCCGGGAGTCACCTCAGTCTGCAGGAACTCTCGCACCGTATTCTGCAGCAGTTCCTGATCCTCATCGAAGCGGAAATCCATACCTACCTCGGGAGTCCGAGAATGCGTTCGGCGATGATGTTGCGTTGGATCTCGTTCGTTCCGGCGTAGATAGGCCCGGAGAGCGCGAATAGATAGCCGTCGAGCCAGCTTCCCACGTCGCCGGCCGCAGGTGCCTCTGGCCGAAGCTCACCGCGGTCCCCCAGGATCTCGAGGGCCAGCTCGTGCATGCGCAGATCGAGTTCACTCCAGAAGATCTTGTTGAGGCTGGCTTCAGCGCCGATCTTGCCGTCGGCCAGGAGCCTGGAAACCGTCCGGTGGGTATCCAGCGTGTAGGCCTCGGCAGCGATCCAGCAGCGCGTCACCTCGTCGCGGACCGACGGCTCGATCGAGTCGACGTGCAGGCGTGCCAGTTCGACCAGACGCTTCGCGGTCGCCTGAAAGCGCGCTGGGCTGCGCAGCATCAAACCGCGCTCGAAGCCCGCCGTCGCCATGGCCACACTCCAACCCTTGCCCTGCTCGCCGAGTTGGTGCTCGACGGGTACCCGCACGTCGTCGAAGAAGACCTCCGCGAAGCCCGCCAGGCCGTCGAGCTGTTCGATCGGGCGTACGGTGATCCCAGGTAGATCGAGTGGTACGAGAATGAATGTGAGGCCACGGTGGCGCTCCGATTCGGGATCCGTCCGGAACATCCCAAATAGCCAATCTGCAAATGCGCCGCGGGAGGCCCAGGTCTTCTGGCCGTTCAATACGAAATGGTCGCCGTCGCGAAATGCGGTGGCCTGGATGTTGGCCATATCCGATCCGGCGTTCGGCTCACTCCAGCCCTGGGCCCAGACCTCTTCGCTCGAGGCCATCTTCGGCAGGAAGCGGGCCTTCTGCTCGGGCGTTCCGTACTCCATGATCGTCGGGCCGAGCAGGAAGATCCCGTTCTGGTTGATCCGCTTCGGTGCGCCGGCCCGGTAGTACTCTTCCTCGAAGATCAGCCACTCGAGCAGATTGGCACCGCGTCCACCGTACTCGACGGGCCAAGGCACCATGGCCCAGCCACCGGCGTTCAGTCGCGCCTCCCACTCCCGATGTTGCTTGGCGCCTTCCGCGGTATCGAAGGATTCCAGAGCCGTTGCCGGGACGTTCTGTTGCAGCCATTCCCGTGCATCGGCGCGGAACGTCTGCTGGTCTTTGGAGTAGTCGAGATCCATCCGCGTGGGCTCAGTCGTCGAACTTCGAGTCGCGCTTCTCCACGAAGGCGTCGCGGGATTCCTGCGAATCGGGGCTGGTATAGAGTTCGAATGTGAAGCCCTGCTCGTACCGGTAGCTCTCCTTCGGATCGAGCAACTCGATTCCATTCAGTGACCACTTCGCGAGTTCGACGGCCTTCGGGCTCTTGCTGGCGATCTTGCCGGCCAGTTCCATTGCGGTGTCGCGGAGCTGCTCCGCCGGCACGACCCGCAGTACGCCGCCCAGGCGAAAAGCCTCTGCTGCGTCGATCGGCTCGCCAGTCAGCAGCATCCGGCGCGCCTCCTGCATTCCGAACATGCGCATCGCATGCGTCGCTGCGCCAAGTGCGCCTCGATCGATCTCAGGCAAGCCGAATGTGGCGTCTTCGGAACAGACCACCAGATCGCTGGCACCGGCAATGCCGATGCCACCACCCAGGCAATAGCCGTGCACTGCGCTGATCACCGGAACCTTGCAGTCGTAGATGGCTCCGAACAGGTCGTAGCAGCCGCGGTTGGCCTGGACGATCAGCGTCCCGTCCTCCGCCAGCTCCTTCACGTCCACACCGCATTGGAAGCCCCTGCCTTCGGCGCGGATCACGACGACCCGGGCTTCCCCCTTCTCGCCCAGCGTCCGGATGCGATCGGCGAGCTCGCCCCAATGCCGGGTGGCGAAGGCGTTGACGGGCGGGTTGTCGATCACCAGTTCGGCGATGCCATTGTCGAGAGTCACGGAGAAAGCCAAGGCGTTACTCCTCGTTCGGAACCGAGAGGCGCGCGAGCGTCTCTTCGGCCTCGCGCGCGATGCGGTCGATCAGCTCGGCGCAGCTGGGCCGGTCGTCGATCACGCCGGCCACCGTGCCACTTGGAAGGTAACCGCCGACCGGATCTCCGTCGCTCATCGCGCGTCTGGCCAGGATGGGTGCGTTCGCCGCCATCAACATCTGGGCACGGCTCAGCCCTTCGTGGTCGCGCATCGAGAGAGCCGTGCGCAACAACTCGGGAATCGTCGCGCCGCTGATCCGCCGGAACTCGAACCCGTTTCGGACGGCCAGCAACAACCGTTTCAAAGGCCCCGAAGATTCGAGCGCATCGACGAGTTCGTTCACGATGACGCGCTGGGGCATTCCGTCGATCTCGCGGGTCACGACCACGTCGGTCATTCCCGCATCCGTGTAGCGATCGGTCGTCGCGCTCGGAACCGGACTCTCGGCAGTCATCAAGAAGCGCGTGCCCATCGCGATGCCCTGGGCGCCGAAGGCCAGTGCTGCGAGCATCCCGCGTCCGTCCTTGAAGCCGCCGGCGGCGATGATCGGGATCTCTACTGCATCCACACATGCAGTCACCAGCAGGGATGTCGGGATCGTTCCCGTATGCCCTCCGCCTTCGCTGCCTTGCACGATCACTGCGTCGGCGCCCAGCTTCTCGGCCTTCTGTACGTGCCGCGGTGCGCCGCATGTCGGTACGCAGACGACTCCGCCCGCCTTCAGGGGATCGATCAATGCGGCGCTCGGTGCCCGGTTGTAACCCGCAGCGCGCACGCCGTGCGTGAGAATCATCTCCGAGATCTCTTTTGCACCGGGTGCATCCATCAAGAAGTTCACACCGAATGGCTGTGAGGTCAGCTCCTTGGTGGATACGATGCGTTTTTCGACCTCGTCCAGCGGAAGTGCTGCTGCGGCCAGGAAACCGAACCCGCCCGCGTTGCACACACTCGCGACCAGCTCGGGTGTGGCCACCCAACCCATGCCCGGCAGGACGATGGGCAGCCGCATACCGAGAAGATCGCAGAGTCCGGTGTGGAGGGGGTGAGGGGGCATGGCGTACGGGCTAGGACCGTACCTCCTTTTCGAGGGTGCCCATTGGATCGATCGTCTGGCGGATCAGCTGCAGCTCCTCGGCTGTAGGCGCACGGGTCTCGGGAACGGCTTCGCCGATGGCGAGCTCGAAGCCGGTCTTCTGGACGACCTCGTCGACGCTGACACCCGGGTGCAGGGAAGCGAGCCGCATGCGATTGTCCGGCGTCTCGAAATCGAACACGCCGAGGTTCGAGATCACCCGGTGAATATCGTGGAAGCGGGAGGTCTGCGGGCCGAGTTTGGCTGCCCGGTCGTATCCCACCCCCGAGACCACGTCGACCTTCTCGACGAAGACCTTTGGCGAGTGGTTCGGGATCCAGTACGAGGTGCGGTGACTGATCGTGTTGCCCGGGGCACCGCGCATGCCGAGCAGCTGGGCCTTGGGCTTCGCATGCTCGCCGATGCAGGCGAAGTTCTGGTTCCCATGGCGATCGATCTGGCTGGCGATCATCATCACGTGGCGTCGGCCGCCCCACAGCAGGTCGAAGATGCTGCGAAAAGGTGTCCAGCCTTCGACCACCGGCTCGGGCTTGTCGCCGCTTACCGGGTCGACATTCGCCAGCAAAGAGCAGATCCCGTCGGTCATCAACAGGTCCGGCTCGAAGGTCAGCCGGGCCAGACGCGCGCCCACGGCCGCGGTGGTGCCGAAGCAGCTGACCAGGATCTCGCCGTCGCCACGGAAGGCTTCGGCCACTGCGACGGCACAGACCTCGGCTCGGGTTGCGTCACTCACTCTGCGGCCACCTTCTTCTGGTAGTCGGCCTCGGGGACGTCGAGGTATTCGGCTCTGAACGCCTGCCAGGCCTCCGGATCCTTTGCGGTCGCGGCATACTTGCTCTGGAATTTCTCGTCCCGGCCGTAGTCGGGCGGACACTCGGTGAAATGAGCCCCGCCGGGGGCTTCGATCACACCGTCGGCCATCGTGCGATTGATGCGAAGGGTGTGGAGAGATCCCTCGGAGAGCAGGTGTTTCGTGTCGATGATCTTCTCGCAGGTCATGAAGCGCCGCTTGGCGGCCATGCAGTAGAGATCGTCGAAGTAGAAATCTGGCCCCAGGTATTGGCCGTTGCCGAGCATGTCCGCCCGGTTCATGTGGATGAAGGCCATATCGAGTTCGAGTGCGGGCATGGCGACCAGTTGCTCCGCATCTTCATAGGGAGACGTGACGAGCTGGAGCTCCGGGTTGATTTCCATCACGTCGGTGCCGAGGCCCGCGCGGGTCGGCAGGAAGGGCAGCCGGAGGGCTGCGGCGTACAGACCCCACTGCAGCATCCCCTCATCGAGTTCGCGCACCTCCGGGATGGCACCCTGTTGACGCGCCTGGCGGAAGTGGGGCTCGAGCGGGATCGAATCCAGCGAGACGAAGCCGTAGACCAGTCGCTTCACCTTGCCGTACTTGCAAAGGAGCCCGACCTCGGGCCCTCCGTAGGTGACGACCGTGAGGTCGCGCACCGGCGAGCGAAGGATTTCGCGCACGATCGACATGGGCTTGCGGCGGGAACCCCAGCCACCGATACCGATCGTCATGCCATCGCGGAGCTCGGCTACGGCTTCCGCCTCGGTCGTGCGCTTGTCCATGGGCCTCCCACCGGGGAAGGTGAATATCATAACGATACGTATCGTTTCTGTAAATCAATTCAAGGATCCACGCGAGTGCGCAAGTACCCATGTAACTATCTGTAACAACATATAAATTCCAATTGTTCAGTGCTATGCGACCGTGTTCGCGCTACACATCGAATCGTGATCCATGGCCTCGCTCGCAGCCATCCCGAAGGCCTGGCCCTGTTCGATGGCACCCGACGCCGGGGATGGGCGGAGTTGCTCGACCGCACGACGCGTTGGGCCCGGCTGCTCCGCAGCGAGCTCGGGCTGGCCCCGGACGATCATGCGGCGCTGTTGATCGGGAGCCGGGTCGAGGGGATCGAGGGCATCCTGGCGGCAATCCACGCTGGAGTGTGGATGACACCGGTCAATTGGCACCTGACCCCGAACGAAATCGCCTACGTCGTCGAGGATTCGGAAGCCAAGGTGATCTTCACCGATCCCGAGCACGAGGCGGTTGCCCGTGCAAGCGGTGCTCAGCAGGTGATCGTCGCCGGAGAGGAGCTCGAGGCGCTGCTCGCGGGTGCTTCCGACGAACCCATGCCTCTCGATGGGCCCGCCGGTGGCAACATGATCTACACCAGCGGTACGACGGGGCGGCCCAAGGGCGTGATGCGCCGCCGGGCTTCCAGCCTGGGCAATGCGCTGGCTGGGCAGGAGGCCTATGCCCGCTCCATCGGCTGCGACGGCAGCGGACCCCATCTGGTGACCGGGCCGCTCTATCACGCGGCTCCGCTGATGTTCGCGATCTACGATCAGGCCTGCGGCGCACCCGTGCGTCTGCTGCCGCGCTGGGAAGAGCGCGAAGCACTGCGTGTACTTCGAGACGAAGAGATCCACCACACCCACCTCGTGCCGACCATGTTCGTGCGGCTGCTGCGGATGCCCGAGGAAGAGCGCGCGGAGTTCCACGCGCCCTCGCTTCACACTGTGCTCCACGGTGCGGCGCCCGTCTCGGTGGCGGTGAAGAAGCGCATGCTCGACTGGTGGGGGCCGATCCTGCTCGAGTATTGGGGTGGAACCGAAGGCGGGGTCACCACCCTCGTCGACGCAGAGGCCTGGACCGCGCGGCCAGGCACGGTCGGCCAGGCCCTGCCGCAGTACGAGGTGTTCGCTGTATCGGCAGCCGGAGAGCGTCTCGGCCCGAATGAAGAGGGCGATCTCTACGCCCGCCACGCGACGACCGAGTGGTTCTTCGAGTACCACGGTGACCCGCAGAAGACCGCGCAGGCCTTTCTCGACCCTCTGACCCATACGCTAGGCGACATTGGCCGGGTCGACGCCGAGGGCTGGGTCTACCTTTCCGATCGCCGTTCGAACCTGATCATCTCCGGCGGCGTGAATATCTATCCCGTCGAGATCGAACAGATATTGCAGGAGCATCCGGCTGTTGCCGACGTCGGCGTATTCGGAATTCCCGACGAAGAGTGGGGGGAGCAGGTTAAGGCCGCCGTCGAGCTGACACCCGGGTACGAGCCCAGCTCCGAGCTGGCCGAAGCCCTGCGCAGCTACGCCCGCGAGCAGCTGGCCGGCTACAAGGTTCCCCGCACGATCACATTCGAGCGGGAGCTACCTCGAACCGATGCGGGAAAGCTCTACCGGCGGCGCCTCCAGTAACGAGAACGTCGCCACCCTTGCCCAGCTCTTCAGGCGACTCCAGTTTCGGGCGCGGCGAGGCCTCGCAGCCGGGGCGCCAGACGCCGCAGTGCGCGAGCCCGGATCTGGTGAGCCCGGGGCTGGCTGACTCCGAGCTTCACAGCGACTTCCGCCAGGGATTCATCGGCCAGCACGTGGCTGCGGATCAGAGTGGCCTCGGCCTGGGGCAACGAGCTCACGGCTTTTTCTACGGCCCCGGCGAGCTCTCGCCCGCTTGCCCGCGCTTCCGGGTCGGGTTCGCTCGTCAGTGCAATCGGCTCGCCCAACTCGTCGGAGCCGATCTCCGCCAGCCATCCGTTCGTGCGGGCGCCCGCCAGGCGCTCGGCATGCGCTCTCAAGGTTGCGGTGGAGGCCTCGCTCTCCTGGCGGCGGGCGCGCCACAGGCTCTGGGGCCCCCAGCTCGTCTCGCGCATTCCGTCGAGCATGGCCCCACGAACGCGGTGGCGTGCATATTGGACGAATGGCACACCGCGCTCGGGTCGGAAGCGCCTCGCGGCCTCGAACAACCCCATGCCGCCCCAAGATTCCAGCTCATCCCGGCTCACCCAGCCAGGGAAACGGCGTTCCATTCTCCGCGCTTCGCGGCTTATCTCACCAAAATGTTTCTGGACGCGGTCGTGAACTTCGTTCCCCGAACCTCTCTTCATCATGGTCGGAGTGGAACAGATTCAAGCCGTTCAGGGAGTGATGTTGCACACCAATTGCATCAGAATTCACCTGGGCTTCATCGGAGCCTCAAAGGAGCCTCACCGTTCAGCCTCGCGGGATGGCCCGCCGTTGTGATACAACCCCGCGATGAGCAAGACACCCGTCGCCGCCGTTGAAGGCTGGTTCACGATGGACCTCGATACCCCGCATCTGCTGGGTACCCGTTGCACTCGCTGCAGCAACGTCTTCTTCCCGAAGGAAGAGAGCTATTGCCGCAACCCGGACTGCGGTGGAACGGAGTTCGAGGAGACGAAGCTCTCCCGCCGCGGAAGGATCTGGTCGTTCACGAACAACTGCTACGCCCCGCCCGAGCCGTTCGTCGCCAAGGAGCCATTCGAGCCCTACTCGATTGCCGCCGTCGAGTTGGAGGCCGAAAAGATGATCGTGATCGGCCAGGTGACCGCGGGAACCCAGGTCGCCGATCTGGAAGCCGGGATGGAAATGGAGCTCGTCCTCGACACGCTCTACGAAGACGAGGAGAACCAGTACCTCGTCTGGAAATGGCAGCCCGCGGCCTAGCGCCGAAGGAGAATTTGATGTCGAACGAAGTCGCGATTCTCGGTGTGGGCATGCATCCCTGGGGTAAATGGGGCAGGAGCTTCGTCGAGTACGGAGTGAAGGCAGCCAAGGACGCACTGGCCGATGCGGGCATCGAGTGGAAGGACGTCCAGTTCGTGGCTGGCGGCGATACGATCCGCAATGGCTATCCGGGATATGTCGCCGGGGCGACCTTCGCCCAGGCGATGGGCTGGCAAGGTGCCCAGGTCTCGAGCTCCTACGGTGCGTGTGCCAGCGGGTCACAGGCCATCGCGACAGCCCGCGCCCAGATTCTCGCAGGCTTGTGCGATGTCGCGTTGGTCGTAGGCGCGGACACGACACCCAAGGGCTTCTTCGCGCCTACGGGTGGTGGCGATCGCACCAGGGATCCGGACTGGCTGCGCTTTCGGCTGGTGGGTGCGACCAACCCGGTCTATTTCGGTTTGTGGGCACGCCGGCGGATGGAGCTCTTCGGAGCTACCGAGCAGGACTTCGCCAAGGTCAAGGTGAAGAACAGCCAGCATGGAGCCCAGAATCCGAACGCCCGCTATCCGAAGGCCTTCAGCATGGAAGAGGTGCTCGCCTCGCCGATGGTGTCGGATCCCCTGCGGCTGCTTCAGATCTGTGCGACCAGCGATGGAGGTGCGGCGATCGTGTTGACGAGCATGGAGTACGCGCGCAAGCACGCGACGGACTTCGTGACGATCCCTGCGGTCTCGAACGTCACGCCGAAGTACCCCAACACGCTGATCGAGATGCCCAACTTCTCGACGGATTCGGGTGCAGGCGTGCAGATGCCCGACGTGCCGTTTCGCCCCTCGATTGCAAAGCATGCCTACGAGCAGGCGGGGGTAGGGCCCGAGGACATGGATCTGGCCGAGGTCTATGACCTCTCCTCTGCCCTCGAACTCGATTGGTACGAGATCATCGGGCTCTGCAAGGAGGGAGAGGCGGAAAAGCTGGTCCGCGACGGCGATACCTCGGTCGGTGGTCGCATCCCGGTCAATACCAGCGGCGGGCTCGGTGCCTTTGGTGAAGCCATCCCGGCCCAGGCCATCGCCCAGGTCTGCGAACTGACCTGGCAGCTGCGCGGGCAAGCGCAGGGACGCCAGGTCGAGGGCGCACATCTGGGCATCACCGCCAACTATGGCCTCTTTGGTCACGGCTCCTCGGTGATCGCAAAGCGTTAGGCACCGGAAGGCAACCGCCTCCGTCAGGTCTCGTTTCTGATCGTCTGGCTGAACGGTGTCTCTTCGGGAGGCATCGGACCTGGCCAGCGGGTGACCGATCATGCCGAGGACCAGTCCTCAATGGAAGGCGCTATCTTTCGGGCGTGTCGAGCACTGAGTTCTACGAAGTCCGCTGTGAGCGATGTCGAACGTCGTTCGCTCCGGAGACCAAGGTTTGCGTTCATTGTGGCGGGCCTCTCGGTCAGAGCCTGCTCTTTGGGCGCATCCAGCGGAAGACAGAGCCGAATACGACCTCGGCATCGTCCGGCGAGATGGCGATGCCCTACGAGCACGATGAGGATTCCGAGGAGCTGAAACTCCAGAGTCGGGGCCGCAATGTCGTGTGGATTCTGACCGCAGTGTTGGCGATGGCGATGTCACTTCTCAGGACCTGCGGTGGCAGCGGATGAGCAGGGACGATCGGGTCGGCAAGACGGACGATGAGTGGAAGAGCGAGCTCACCCCGGACCAGTATGCCGTCCTGCGGCAGGCCGCTACCGAGCCTGCGTTTGCCGGCGCCTACCACGATACCAAGACGCCTGGTGTCTATCGCTGCGCCGGATGCGACACGCCGCTCTTCCGCTCGACCACGAAGTATGATTCCGGCTCCGGCTGGCCGAGTTTCTGGGAGCCGATTGCAGAGGGCCGGGTCGCGGAGCGCAGCGATGCCAGTCGCGGCATGGTTCGCACGGAGGTCGTGTGCGGAACCTGCAGTGGCCACCTGGGACACGTCTTCCCGGACGGCCCAGAGCCGACAGGCCAGCGCTACTGCATGAACTCCGTAGCGCTTCGCCTCGACGAATCCATGGATCCCGAAGCCGAAAGCTAGGCCGCTCGACTCCGAGCCCGCGGAGCAGACTGAAGTGGGATCTATTCGCCTACGGTGCGAAACACGCCGGGTCGAGGCTCCTCGATGCGTCCCTGTCGCATCAATCGCTCGACGTGCTGCTGCATGCTTCGGAGCTCCACGGGGTCGACGAAGGAAACCGAGTCGCCGGGTCGGTAGATGAAGCGATGCTCTGCCACCTCGTCCATCGTATGGGGCTCGGCCAGATAGGCGAGCAAGCGGCTCTCCCGTTCCTCGATCTTTGCAGCGAATTGGTCCAGGCGCTTTTCGAAGGTTGCGGGGTCGACGACGCCTACATGGTGAAAGCTCACATAGTGTCGAGCCTTGATTCCCCGGACCCTGTCGATGCTTCGCTCGAAGTCTTCGAGGTCCGCCCAGGCATCTCCGTAATAGGGGCCGAAACTCGAGAGGTCGATGTCGCCGAGAAAGAGCACGTCGGCCGGCAGGAGGTGAAAGGCGCAATGACCCCGGGTGTGGCCCGGAGTGTGAATGACCTCGACGCGGACGTCGCCTCCCAGATCGAAGACGTCGCCATCTTCAAAAGGACGAGCCTCGGGATGCGGCTGGAAGTGGAACTCCTCCACGACCACCTTCCTCCAGGCTTTCGCGACCTGGGGGTAGGCGTCGAACCCGTAGATCTCCATGAATCCGTCCAGGCTCTGGACGCCGAGGAGGTCTGCTGCATGGATGTGGATAGGTGTGTCGGGGAAGAGATGGGCCCCCGCCAGGTGATCCTCGTGGCAATGGCTGAGTAGCAGGCGGTCGACCTGGGGAAGGGTCTGATGGCGCGGCAACAGGCCGAGGCATGGGTCGATCAGCAGCGTTTCTGCAGAGCCTGCAACGAGCACGGAATTGCCGTGTGGGTACTTGCCCTGCTTTTCGCCGAACAGCACGGTCACACTGCCGAGGTCGAGGTCCTGAAGGAGCGGAGTTTCGTTCATGCTCCCCAGGATAGAGGAGACAGCGACGGTATGGCGCGCGGCTGATGGCTATCGGCTACGGGCGGAGTGCAGGTGAGATCCGATCGCATCCAGCCAGACGGCTTCGTTCTCGAACTGGGGGCTATGGCAGGCGCCTTCGACGACGACGAGTCGGGCGTTCGGGATGCGCTCGGCCATCAGCTTCGAGACTGCGACGAACGGAACATCCTGTTCGCCGACGACCACGAGGGTGGGACAGTCGATTTCTCCCAGGCGGTCGGTGACCGGATCCTGGTCCATCAAGACCATGGAGAGACCCGCAAAGGCCTCTGGGTCCATCGCGAGAATCTTGGCCTCGATGCGCGCCCAGTAGCGCTCCTCGCCCATGCGCTGCATGGTTTCGGTGACGGCTGGTGCCTGCATCGCAGGGGGCCGTGCACGCATACCGGCGAATAGCGTCGCCATTCCGTGCTCTCTCGCGACCTTCGCGCCTGCCTCGAAGACTTGACGCGGCATGCTCTTCATCGCATCGGATGCGGTGTCCATCAGCACGAGTGAAGCGACGCGCTCGGGGTGGGCGAGTACGAAGCGCAGGCTGATCATCCCGCCGAGGGAGTGACCGAGCAGGTCGACTTGCTCGTGACCAAGGGCGTCCAGGAAGCTCCCGAGGTCGTCTCGCATCTGCTCGAGTGTGTAGCCGTCCGGGATGCCCGGATTGGTCGTTCCTCCGTGGCCGCGATTGTCGGGTGTGAGGGTATGTCCGAGTTCGCCGAGCTTTGGCAGGACGTCCGCGAAATCGTCGCGGGAGCCGGTGAAGCCGTGGACCAGCACGAAGGGCCGGTCGCCCGCGCCGGCCTCCGCGTACTCGATCTCCAGGTCGCCAACGCGGATCCGCTTTGCTTCGTGCATGTCTGGAGTCTAGCGTCCCCGCATGCCTGACCCCGATGCTCCTGATATCCGACCTTCCGAATTCGATCGTCTGGGCGAAGACGTGCCGTTACTCGAGGGAATCCGAACCACTCGTGCCATTCGCCGTCTGCGACCCGATCCGGTCCCCCGCGAGGTCATCCGCAAGGTTTGCGAAGCGGGAACCTTCGCTCCGAGCGGAGGCAATCGCCAGCCGTGGAGGTTCATCGCCGTCACCGATCCCGAGCGACGCCAGTGGGTGGCGGACCGCTACCGACCGCGATTTCACGCCTATATCGCCCCGGCCCAGGAGCGCGCCAGCGAGGATCCCGAGTTTCCCGAGGCGCGCCGCCGCATGCAGCGGGCTGCCATCCACCTGGCGGATCATCTGCACGAGGCGCCGGTCCATCTGTTCGTCGCGGCCTATACGCGAGGAGGCAAACCCCAACTCCAGGCCGCGATGCCCTGCATCCAGAACGTGTTGCTCGCCTGCCGCGCGGTTGGCCTGGGTGCAAGCCTGACCACCTTGCACACCGGTTTCGGTGAAGAATGCGACCGCTGGCTCGGCCTGCCCGACAACTGCCCAAGCTGCGCGCTGATCCCGATCGGCTGGCCCATCGGAAAGTACGGCCGCCCCCCGCGCCGGCCCCTTTCTTAACCGTCAGCGTTCCTCGAAGCTCGAGGCCAGGGCGTCGGCGTACTCGTTCCAGCGGGAGCCGTCGTGGGCCTTGATCCACTGGAGGGTCACCTTGGGATGGGCCGTGGCTTGCGCGTAGAGTTCCTGGACGAGTTCGAGGTTGGCGATCGGTCCGGTCTTTCGCTTCCAGCCGCGTCGCTCCCATCCGGCGGCCCATTCGTTGACGGTCTTCACGCAGAGCTGGCTGTCGGAATGCACGGTGACTTGCGTGTCTGTCGGGAGAGCTTTGTAGGCCTCGATCAAGGCCGTCAGCTCCATACGGTTGTTCGTCGTCTGCGAGTCGAGGCCCGAGCGCTCGGTGACGATCTCGTCGTTCTCGACCCAGACGAAACCCCAGCCGCCCGGGCCGGGGTTTCCTTCACAGGAGCCGTCGCTGAATACGCCGGTCTTCGGTCCCGCTGTGTAGCGAGAGAGGACCTCCTCCGGCGTGAGCAGATCGCCCGGCATCAGGCACCCACCCTGAACAAGATCACGTCGCCATCCTGCACTTCGTAGTCCTTTCCTTCGGCGCGCATCTTTCCCTGGGCCTTGGCCCCAGCTTCTCCGTTGCACGCGATGTAGTCCGCATAGGGGATCACCTCGGCGCGAATGAAGGTGCGTTCGAAATCCGTATGGATCTCGCCCGCAGCTTCCGGCGCGCTGGCACCTCGCCGCACGGTCCAGGCTCGCACCTCTTTCTCGCCTGCCGTCAGGTAGGTGATCAGATCGAGCAGGCGGTATGCCGCGCGGATCAACCGGTGGAGACCGGGTTCCTCGAGGCCGAGATCCTCGAGGAATTCCAGTTGTTCTTCTTTGCCTAGTTCGGCCAGCTCGGCCTCGACCTTCGCGCAGATGCGCACGATGCCGGCGCCGGCTTTTCTGGCATGAGCTTCGAGTGCAAGAACAGCATCGTTGCCTTCGGTCAAGCCCGTCTCGTCGACGTTCGCCACGTAGAGGACCGGCTTGTCCGTGAGCAGGAAGCTCTCCCGGTAAATCCGTGTTTGCTCAGCCGGCACCTCGAAACCGCGGGCAGGGTTGCCCTCCGAGAGATGGCAGAGCAGTCCGTCGAGGAATGTCGCCTCGTCCTTGTCTTCCTTGCGCCCGGCCTTGGCAGCGCGCTGGGCCCGATCGAGCCGTTTCTCGACCGTCTCGATATCGGCAAGACCGAGCTCGGTTTCGATCGTTTCGACATCGCGCAGCGGATCGATGGAGCCGTCCACGTGGGTGACGTCGTCATCCTCGAAGCAGCGCACCACATGGATCACGGCGGCGGTCTCTCGGATGTTGGCGAGAAACTGGTTGCCGAGTCCCTCCCCCTTCGACGCGCCGCGCACGAGTCCGGCGATATCCGTGAACTCCACGGTGGCCGGGATGACCTGCTTCGCATGGACCACTCCGTCGAGCCCCTCCAGCCGCTCGTCCGGCACCAGTACGACACCCGAGTTCGGTTCGATGGTGCAGAACGGATAGTTCTCGGCTGCGATCCCCGCCTCGGTGAGGGCGTTGAAGAGGGTGCTCTTGCCGACGTTCGGAAGGCCTACGATGCCGCAGCGGAGTGCCATGGGCCGGGGAAGGTGACGGATTCGCTCTCATTCGCCACGTCTGCAAGCCCACCGCGATCCTAAACGGATCCGTACTCCCCGAGGAAGTCTTCCCGCCAGGCCTCGAAATGCCCGCCGAGAATCGCCTCGCGTGCGTCCTGCACCAGCCGTTGATAGAAGCGCACGTTGTGGATCGACGCGAGGATCGCAGAGAGGATCTCGTTTGCCTGGAACAGATGGTGCAGGTAGGCGCGTGTGAAGCCACTGGTACAGGCCGTGCAATCGCAGGACGGATCGATTGGATAGCCGTCTCTCCGGTAGCGCCGCTGGGTGAGACGAATGCGTCCACGCCGGGTGAAGAGACTGGCCGAGCGTGCGTACCGGGTGGGGATCACGCAGTCGAAGAGATCGATGCCATAGCCGATGCAGGCGATCAGGTCCTCGGGCAGGCCCACGCCCATCAGGTAACGCGGCTTTCTTTCCGGCAAGAGCGGCGCGGTCTGGGAGGTGATACGGCAGAGCAATTCATGACCTTCGCCGACGGAGACGCCGCCGATCGCGTAGCCGGGCAGATCCATCGCTACCAGGGCTTCGGCGCAGGAGGCACGCAGATGCGGGTAGGTACTCCCCTGCACGATGCCGAACAGGGCTTGATCCTCGGCACGCGCATGCGATTTCTGGCAGCGCTCCATCCACGAGAGCGTGCGCCGCACGCCGGTTGCCGCGAGGGCTTCGTCTGCCGGATACGGTGTGCACTCGTCGAAGGCCATGATCACGTCCGCACCGAGCGTGTTCTGGATCTCGATCGATCGCTCCGGTGTGAGGTCCACCTGGGAGCCGTCCACCTCGTTCTTGAAGCGAACGCCCCGGTCGCTGATCTCCTTGTTTGGCAGGGAGAAGACCTGGAAGCCGCCACTATCGGTCAGGATGGGTCCGTCCCAGGCCATGAACGTGTGCAGGCCCCCCATCTTCCGGACGAGGCCTTCGCCCGGTCGCAGTGCCACGTGGTAGGTGTTGGCGAGCACGACCTCGGCGCCTGTCTCGCGCACCTGCATCGGTGTCATCGCGCGAACGGCTGCCTGGGTGCCGACGACCATGAACGCCGGTGTATGGACGTCACCATGGGGTGTGGCGAAGATGCCGGCACGGGCCGCGCCGTCGGAGCGTTGCAGAGTGAAGCGGAAGTTCATCGCGGAGTCGGAACGTAGCGTTTTCGCTATCTTCCACTTCTGGATGGCAGAGCCCTTCGCCGATCGCCTGATTCAGCGGACTCGCGCGCTTGGCCATCCTCTATGTGTGGGCTTCGATCCGCACCTGGCCCTGCTTCCGCCGCTCTTCCGCCGCGGGTCGATGGCACCGGGTGACAAGCAGACCGCCGATGCGGTGGCAGAATTCTGCTTGGCCGTGCTCGATCGGATCGCAGGGCGGGCCGCGTGCATCAAGCCACAGAGTGCATTCTTCGAGGCCCTCGGCTGGCGGGGGATCGAGGTACTCGACCAGCTGATGCGTGCCGCCCGGGAGCGCGATCTGCTCGTCATCCTCGACGCCAAGCGCGGCGATATCGGCTCCACCGCCGAAGGCTACGCGGCGGCCTACTTGAGCGCGGATGCTCCGCTGCGCGCCGATGCGCTTACCGTGAGCCCCTATCTTGGTGGCGATTCCCTGGAACCCTTTCTCGCCGCGGCCGAGAAGAGCGGCGCAGGCCTGTTCGTGCTGGTCAAGACGAGCAACCCGGGCTCCGGCGATCTGCAAGATCGCGAAGCCCTGGGCCAACCCATACACGCTCATGTGGCAGCACAGCTGGCAGCCGGCGCCCCGCGTCTAGCGGGCCCTGCCACCGGTTGGTCCGGTGTCGGAGCCGTCGTCGGTGCGACCTATCCGGAGGAGGCGCGGAAGGCCCGCGAGCGGATGCCCTCGAATCTGTTCCTGGTTCCCGGTTTCGGTGCCCAGGGCGCGGGCGCGGAAGCCGCGGTCACAGCTTTTTCGGCAGGTCCGGACGGAATGCTCGAGGGCGGAGTGGTCAGCTCGTCTCGCGGCATCCTCTTTCCAGACGATGCTGACGTATCCCGCGCCGATGCCTGGGGGAAGGCCATTGATCAAGCACTGGCCGACGCCTGCGAGAGCCTGGAACGAGCGGTAAAGAAACGGGGCCGGAGTTAAGAATTCACTTGTTTCTGGGCGGGCAGAGCCCGCC
>JAAELW010000007.1 GCA_024226235.1 bacterium | reverse complement strand
TGTCAGTCGGGCCCGCCTGCTCACCGAGTCGATGAAGACGACCGAGGGCCAGCCGACGGTCCTGCGGTGGGGAAAGGCGTTGGCCCACATCCTGACCCACCACCCGATCCACATCGAGCAGGACGAGCTGCTGGTAGGGAGCGCCGGGGCATCGGGGCGCTACGCCGTCGTCTACTGCGAACTCCCCGGGCCGGGACGCTTCTACACCCATGCCGACGAACTCGCACCCAGCGATCCGGGTGACCCGATCCTCATCACCGAGGAGGACGTCTCGCTCCTCAAGGACGAGATCCTGCCCTACTGGGAGCGCAACGCCTACCACGCAGCACTGATGGACGCTCTTCCCGAGGAAACGCGCCGCCTCATGGAGAAGATCTTCGTTATCACACCCACCTCCACGGGGCGCTCGATGTTGGCGTGGGCTCACGATTACGAGAAGGTGCTCGAACGCGGGCTCGGTTCCATTCGCCGGGAGGCAGCCGAGCGTCTCGATGCCCTCGACCCCTTCGACACGGCGGCGTACGTCGAGGCACGCCCCTTCCTCGAAGCTGTCTGCCTGGTCTGCGATGCCATCATCGCGTTTGCGCACCGCTACGCCGCCCTCGCGCGTTCACTGGCGGACTCAGAACCCGACCGGGAGCGCCGTCAGGAGCTGCTCGAGATTGCCGACGTCTGCGAGCGGGTTCCAGAGCACCCGGCCCGGACTTTCCGCGAGGCAGTTCAATCCCAGTGGCTGATCCAGACCGTCTCGCGGCTGGAGCAGGCGATCGGTGGCGTCGTGGGCAACGGGCGGATCGATCAATACCTCTACCCCTACTACCGCAAGGACGTCGATGAGGGGCGACTCACTGACGACGATGCCCTGGTTCTACTCGAGTCGATCTGGATCGGCATGGCCCGGAGCACCGACGTCTACGCCAAGCCGGGACAGCCCTCACTCACCGATGGCTTCGCGCACTGGGAGGCGACCACCATCGGGGGGCTGACGCCCGATGGTCGAGACGCGAGCAATGAACTCTCCTACCTGATCCTGCGCTCCAAGATGGAGTTTCCACTTCACTACCCAGACCTCGCTGCACGGATCCACGCCCGCACTCCCAACGCCTTTCTCCACGCCGTGTGCGAGACGATCAAGGACGGGTCCGGGTTCCCGAAATTGTTCTGCGACGACGAGATCATCCCCCTGCTGGTGGCCAAGGGGGGCAGCATCGAGGAGGCGAACGACTACTGCGTAACCGGTTGCTCCGAGACCAAGATGCTGAACCGCGAAGCCATCGCGACCGGGTGCGCCTGGATCAATCTCGGCGCCATTCTGGAGATGGCGCTGCGCGACGGTCGGCTGTCGAGCTTCGCAAACGAGCGCCTGGGTGTGGAGACCGGCGACCCAAGAACCTTCGCGTGCTTCGAGGATGTCTGGAACGCATTCCTGCGGCAGGCTGAAAACGCGCTCAAGCACACCTTCATCCAGCAGCACGTCTCCGACACCCTCAAGTCGCAGCACATCGCCTCGCCAATGTTCTCCATGCTGCACGACCTTTGCATGGAGAGCGCTCGGGATATCCATTCCGGCCCGATCGAGGGCGCGCTCTACCTGGGGTTCTTCGACATCATCGGGTTCGGGACCGTCATCGACTCGCTGGCCGCCATCCGAGAGCTGGTCTTCGACAAGCGCAGACTCACCATGGAGCAATTGCTCGATGCGATCGAGAGCGACTTCGAAGGCCAGGAGGCCATCCGACAACTCTGCCTGAACGCACCCAAGTACGGAAACAACGACCCGGCGGTCGACTCCATCGGCCGCGAGATCGAGGGGTATTTTTCGAGCCTGGCGCGGCGTCACACCACGGCCTTCGGCGGTGAACTCGACCTGCGCTACGTATCCGTCACTTCCCACGTCCCCCTCGGCCTGGTGGTCGGCGCAACCCCGGACGGACGCAGGGCCAACGAGCCGCTCTCCGAGAGCATCAGCCCGTCGCAGGGCCGGGACGTCAAAGGGCCGACTGCGACCCTCTCTTCGATCGATGCGACCAAGTGCGCCCAGTACAAGGAGCGCGCGGCGCGGCTACTGAACATGAAGCTCTCACCCGGTTCGCTGGTGGGCGAAGCGGGTACCAGCAAATTGATGTCGCTGATCCGCACCGCTTGCGACATGAAGATGTGGCACATTCAGTTCAACATCGTCAACCGCGAGACGTTGCTCGCCGCGCAGCAAGACCCGGAAAAGTACCGGAACCTGCTGGTCAGGGTGGCAGGCTATAGCGCCTACTTCGTTGATCTGACGCCGGCC
>JAAELW010000006.1 GCA_024226235.1 bacterium | reverse complement strand
TGCTTCTGGATGTCGAGCGGAGTGAGTTTCAAGCGGATCCTCCCGATGCAGCGGGCCTCGCGGCTGTGCAACTCATCGGTCCAAGGAGGCGTGACCTTGAGGGTTCTGGGGCGCACCGCTGGCGGGGCTCCGAGAGGCTCTCAACCCCCGCCCAGCTCCTTGGATCGAGCTGTTGCAGCTGCCACGGCCGCGTAGACGGCGGCCCGCAGGCCACCCTTCTCCAGGGCTTCGAGCCCCGCGATGGTGGTTCCGCCCGGAGAGGCGACCTGGTCCTTCAGTGCTGCCGGTTGCCTGCCAGTCTCGAGTGCGAGCTTGGCGGCGCCAAAGACGGTCTGGGTGGCGAGTGCCCCTGCGGCTTCCCGGGGCAGGCCCATGCGAACACCTGCGTCGGCGAGCGCGTCGAGCAGCACGAATACATAGGCGGGCCCGCTTCCGGAGAGCCCGGTGACGGCGTCCAGGTGGGCTTCGTCTTGGGTTTCCCAAGCCAGGCCTATCGCGTCGAAGAGTGCCTGGGCGCGGGCCCGGTCTTCTGGATGGCAGGCTGCGCTGGCGACGAAAGCCGTGGCTCCGGCCCCGACCAGGGCCGGGGTGTTGGGCATCGCGCGGATGACCCGCGCTCCCGCTGGCAAGCCTGCCTCGAGCCGCGCCAACGGCACACCCGCGGCGATCGAGATCCAGAGCACTTCGGCCGCCAGCGGCTCGTCGCGCACGCCTTCCAGGACCTCGGCCACCAGGCCGGGCTTCACGGCCAATACGACCATCTCGCTCGCGGCGACGACGGCTCGGTTGTCCGTGCCGCCGCGCAGGCCGAGGCGCTCTTCGAGCTGCTTGGCGCGTTCGGCGAGAGGGTCGGCGACCCGCACCTGCTCGGCGGGGGTCCCCGCGTGGATCACAGCGGCGGCCAGCGCCTCTCCCATGGCGCCGCCGCCAAGGAAGCCGATGCGCGTATTCAGTTGGTTGTCCATCGTCTCGAATCTCCTGAAGCGAGGTCTGGGCCGGCATTCCGGATTTCCGGCTCAGGAATCCCTGGCTCCGAACAGAGCGGTGCCGACCCTCACGATCGTGGCACCCTCCTCTATGGCTACCTCGAAGTCGCCGGACATGCCCATGGAGAGCTCTCGCAAGCTTCTCCCCTCGGGCCGCGAAGACAAGTCGTCTCGCAGGGCGCGGAGTCGGGCGAAGGCCGGGCGCGTGGCTTCCGGATCCTGCTGGGCTGCCGGGATCGCCATCAGTCCGACGACCCGCAGATGCTCCAGACCGGACACGTCCGCGAGCAGGGTGGGAAGGGCGTCTGGTTCGACACCTCCCTTGGGCCCGTCGGTCGCTTCGCCACTCAGATCGACCTGGAGCAGTACATCCAGCACCCGGCCCGCGGAGCTGGCAGATCGATCGAGCGCGATCGCGAGAGCCGTCCGATCGACGGTTTCCACGACGTCGAACAGCGGCACCACGAGCCGGGCCTTGTTCCGCTGCAGTTGGCCCACGAAGTGCCAACGCGGTTCCGGGAGATTCCGCTGCAACCGTCCGGCTTCGAAGTCCGGTCGTTTGTCCCGTGCCTCTTGAGCGTAGTTCTCGCCGAGCTGTCCAAGGCCGGCTTCGACGGCATCGAGCACTCGCTCGAGGGGCTGTCGTTTGCTGACCCCGAGCAGAGTCACCTCGTCCGGATCGCGGTGTGCGCGCGCCGCAGCGTCGCAGATCCGGTCGCGTACTCGCGCCAACCGGTCTCCCGCGGCACTCATCGGAGGTGCGGGTCGAAGCCCGCCTTCCGCAGCAGCGCGCAGGTCTCGTCGACTGGCAGGCCGATCACGTTGCTCTCGCTGCCCTCGACTCGCACCACGAAGCGCCGGCCCTCTCCTTGGAGGGCGTAGGCCCCCGCCTTGTCGAGGGACTCCCCTACGGCGATATACCTGCGCAGTTCGTCCTCGTCCGCCGGGCGCATCACGACGCCACTCTCGACGCAGATGACCTCGTGTCGGGCGCCTCCACCGCCTACGAGGGCGACTCCCGTCAGCACCTGGTGGGTCCGGCCGACCAGCCTTCGGAGCAGCTCCATCGCGTGCTCCGCATCTCGCGGCTTGCCGAGTACCTCGCCTCCCTGCACCACCACCGTATCCGAACCCAGCACGACGGTGGAATGCCCATGCTCTGCGGCTACTGCGTGGGCTTTGGCCAGCGCGAGCCGTTCGACCAGTGCGCGGGGCGCTTCGGAGGGCAGGGCTCGCTCGCAGATGTCGGCCGGGTGCACCACGAAGGTCAGGCCCATGGCCTGGAGCAGGTGTTTCCGGCGCGGCGAGCCGCTGGCCAGGACCAGAGGGGGTGTTTCGGGGTGGGCCACGCGGCTGGGTTACCGGCCGAGCCTCGTGGCGTCAAGCGGTCTGTGGGTGCGGCGAGGGAGGCCATGGATAGGTAGGCTCGACCCGATGTTCGCGGGCGACTCCCGGCGGCGACCGGCTCGGTTCGGGGCGGGAATCGCTTCGAGGTGCCGAGTCCTGCTCGGTCCCTCCGTCGTATTCGCTTCGTGGGTCGGCTTGGCGCTGGGTTGCGCGACGGGCTGGGTCCAGGAAGGGGGGCGCTTCAGCCATTCTGAGCGCGGCCTCTCGATCTCCACGCCTCCCGGGGGACCGTGGGAGGCGGTGCGGGTCGAGGGCAGTAGCCTCACGCTTCGCAATGCGGAGGGGGCGACGCTCAGTTGGCTGCGAGCCTGCCGGGAAGGTCCGGCTTCGGCCCGCCGCGAATCCCGGTCCCTGCTGCGCGGCATCGACGGCGTGGTGCTCGTGAGCGAGGGGACTGTCGACGGCGCGCCTGGGGACGTATGGCGGGCGGATGCCCGGGTGCGCGACGCCGGGCGCGAGCTACGGGTTCACACGGTGACGCGTGTGGTCGGGGGCTGCACCGACGACTGGGTGTTGGTTGCGCCGCCCTCCGCCGAAGTGGCCGAAGTCTTCGACGACTGGTGGGGCTCCGTGCAGGCTCCGCAGGTTGCGGCCGAGGCGGAGGCTGAGGCTGCTCGGGGGGGGGACGATCCAGAATGAGCCAGCTGGCAGCGCTGCCGAGCTCGATCGTCCGCCTCGGCGACCGCGTGTTGACGGGTGTCGGAGCCCTGGGCGAGTTCGGGCTGCTGATTGCGGCCTCGTTTCGGGCCGTGCAGCAGCGCGGAATTCCGTTGCGTGAGACGGCGCTGCAGTTCGAGCTGATCGCGGTCCGCTCCACGCCGATCGTGGCCGTCACCGCGCTTTTTACCGGGATGGTATTGGCGCTACAGACGGCTTTTGCGCTCTCCCGCTTCGGTGCGAAGCCCTACGTCGGCAGCATCCTCGGGCTCGCGATCGTCCGCGAGCTCGGACCCGTACTGGCCGCATTGATGGTGGCCGGCCGGGTTGGTGCGGGGATCACCTCGGAACTCGGCTCGATGAAGGTGACCGAGCAGGTCGATGCGATCCGCGCGATGGGTGCCGACCCGGTCGAGAAGCTGGTGCTGCCGCGGGTGATCGCGGCCACCGTGGGGCTTCCGCTGCTGACGCTCTTCGCGATCGTGTTGGGAATCCTGGGTGGGCTGTTGGTGGCAGATCTCCAGTACCGGATCGCGCCCGACTTCTTTCTCCAGACCGTGAGCACGGCCGTGACCGTCGGGGACTTCTTCTCCGGCGTGATCAAGACATTCGTGTTCGGATGGACCCTCGCGATGGTGGCCTGTTTCGTCGGCCTGCGAGCCGACGGGGGAACCGCCGGGGTCGGTCGCGCCACTACCCAATCCGTCGTCGTGGCGTCGATTGCGGTGCTGGTCTCCGACTTCTTCCTGACGAAGCTGCTGATGCTGGTGCCTACGGATCGGATCCTGATCTCGATCGGGAGGTTGCTGTCGTGAGCGCCGTGACGCCGGTCATCGCCCTTCGCGGGGTTCGCAAGGCGTTTCGCGGCGAGCCCGTGCTGCGCGGTGTGGACCTGACGGTCGCGAAGGGAGGCACTTTCACGATTCTCGGCGGCTCGGGTTCGGGCAAGTCGGTCTGCTTGAAGCACATGATCGGTCTGCTCGAGGCGGACGCGGGTCAGGTGCTGATCGAGGGGCGTGACGTCACGCATCTGTCGGAGAGCGGCTGGATCGACGAGCGCAAACATTTTGGCATGGTGTTCCAGGGCGCGGCGCTGTTCGATTCCCTGAGTGTTCTCGAGAACGTGGCCTATCCGATTCGCGAGCATCGACGCGATCCGGAGGAGCGGGTGCGAGAGCGGGTGCGGACATGCCTCGCGGCGGTGGGCCTTCCGGGCATCGAAGAACTGGTTCCCGCGGAGCTGTCCGGAGGGATGCGCAAGCGCGTCGGTGTGGCCCGCGCAATCGCGCTCGAGCCCTCGGTGATCCTATACGACGAGCCCACGACAGGGCTCGATCCAGCCAACTCGCGCCGCATCGGTCGACTGATCCGGCAGCTTCAGCAGCAGCTCGGCGTGACCTCGGTGGTGGTCACCCACGACATGGAACTCTGTTACGCGACGTCCGATCGCATCGCTTTGTTGAGAGATGGACGCATCGTGCTGGAGGGCGCCGCTTCGGAGCTGGCAAATAGCAGTCATCCGGAGATGCATGCCTTTCTCGAGGGAACCCACGAGTCCCAGCTGCCGGCTGCCGCGGCGCGGGCCCAGGAGGATTCGAGCCTTGCCTGATCGTCGTCGGTTGAACCTGATCGTGGGTAGCTTTGTCGTTGCGGCGCTCGCAGTCGGAGCGATGGCCGTGCTCTTCCTGGGGGCCCGGGGCGGAATGCTGAATCCGCGGTATCGGCTCGTGACCTACTTCGATGACGTCCAGGGCCTGGTCTCCGGTGCTCCGGTGCGGCTGGCGGGCAGGGACATCGGATCCGTCGAGATCGTCAGTTTTGCGCCACTGGCCGGCGATCTCCCCCCGGTCCGCGTGATCATGCAGGTGGACGAGCGCGTGCAGGACAGGGTTCGGAGCGACTCGGTCGCCCGGATCGCGACGATCGGCCTGCTCGGTGACAAGTACATCGAGATCTCGATGGGTACGCCGACCGGGCGCGTGCTGGGTGATGGAGAGGAGCTCGCTTCCGTGAGCCCACTCGATCTGGGCATGGCGGTGACCCGCGGTACGGAGGCAATCGACAACATCGC
>JAAELW010000005.1 GCA_024226235.1 bacterium | reverse complement strand
TCGGGAAATTCAGCAACTTAACAAATGGGACCGGCCCCTATCTTAACTGGCCCCTGTCTTAACTGAGTTCCCGGTGCAGCGCCTCGAGCGGTTCAGGCTCCACTCGCCAGAGGCCGGCGAAGGGGTAGTCGAGGTCGAATAGCGACATGTAGAGCACGGTGATGGCACTCGACGTGAAGCTCAGCAGCAAGGCCTCGAGCAATGGGGCCTGCAGGTCGAGCATCAGGAAACCGACCATCACCAGTGTCGAGAGCAGCTCGATCTGGAACCAGTGGATGCGCGGGATCGGGCAGGTCGAGATGGCCAGGCGGTCGCTACGCGCACGGGTCGCTGCGCGAAGCTCATCGTGGATGGCTGCCAGGGTCACGCGGTCCACTTCATCGGCAACGCCATCGGCACTGAGGCCGTGGAGTACGCCCAACACCTCGAAGAGCATTGGCGCCGCCTCGGCCGGCTCGAGATGTTCAGGTGGGAACTCGACATCCAGCACGTGCTCGACATAGGTCCGTACGTTGCGGTCGATTTCGCCTCGCTCGCTGCTGCCCCCCATCGCGCGTCCGAGCAGGAGAAGGTTCCAGAGGCTACTCGCCTCGGCACGTAGCGCGCTGCGCAAGTCGGTCTGGCGGGTGTACGCCTGCTGAAAGGTGAAGCCCAGGATCAGGGCGTAGATGATGCCGATCACCGTCAGAAAGGTGCCGATGCCCTCACCCAGGTCGCGGGCAGCCCCGGTGCCGAGCGGCTGCTGAACGAGGTCAGCGAGGAGCCGGTGCAGAGTAAATGCGACACTTGCAGACAGGACCGGGGTCGCGAAGAGCACCCAGGGCTGCATCTGGATCAGCCGGTTCGTGGTCCTTTGCAGCCGGGTGAAGAGATCCATCAGGCATCGATCCCCATCAGCTCGGCTGCATTCGAGAAGAGGATCTGGCGCTCGAGCCCGTGATCCCCACGACACGCTTCGCGGATGATGGTCAACGCGGGCGGGCGGTTGCCATAGGGCCAGTCGGATGCGAAGAGCACGCGATCGGCCCCGAAGGTCTGGACGAGCAGACCGATCCGCTCCGGCGATTGGAACGATGTATCGACCCAGACATTGGAGAAGCCCGCCAGCTGCTCCATCAGCTGATCCACTTGCATCAGACCGGAGTGGCCGGCAATGAAGCGGACCGCCGGAAAATCGCGAACCAGCTCCGCCGCATAGTGGATGGCGCCATAGCGCGGCTCCTGCCGAACCCGCTCCGCCCCCAGGTAGTACGAGGAGACGCCGCAGTGAAAGAGCACGGGCAGACCGTGAGGCGCGAAGGCGTCCACCGCCGCACGGGTCGCGGGGCTCGTCAGCGGAATCTTCTGGATGATGGGGTGGAGCTTCAGGCCCCTGGCGCCTGCGGCCACATCTGCCGCCAGCTGAGCAGTGGGGTCCTCGAGCGAGCCGTCCTCGGAGCCCGTGAAGTCGACGCCCGTGAAAGGAACGATGCGCGGATCCTTGGATCGGGCCTCGGCCAGGTCGGCGAAACCTACGTGGGGTGGAATCGGAAGACACACGCCATGGCTGATCTGGGATTCATCCAGGGAGCGCCCGAAGTTCTCGAGTGTTGCGGTGGCGTTGCGGGCCCGCTCGCCGCGCGTGATCTGTCGGGCGAAGAGTCGGTAGGCCAGCTTCCCCAGGTGCAGCGGATCCCGATGCAGCTGCCGCTCGGCCAACGATGCCGGGTCGAAGACATCCGCCATCTCTACGCCCAGCCGACCGATCAACTCGCCGCCACCCGGATACAGGATGTCGCCCAGATGGCCGTGAGCATCGATGATGGGTTGCATGGCGGATCAGGGTACGAAACACCAGACGAACCCGCTCGGTTTCTGCTGCCCGGGCGTCACTCCTCCTGCCACACATCGACCGTGCGTGCCCGGCCGGGCATCTCGACGCCAGGGAGATTCTCTTTGGTCAGGATGGCATCCTCGGAAACCAGCTCGTTCAGGTAGAGGATGTAGGCCGTCAGCGCGTAGACTTCGTCATTCGTGAGGCTCTTGGGTGCGGTATGCGGCATCGCCCGGCGCACATAGTCGAAGATGGAGGTCGCGTACGGCCACTGGGCGCCTACCGACATCACCAGCAGCGGGTTCTTCTGGATCCTGACGATACGCAGCGGATCGCTGAAGCTCATCCACCCGTCGGATCCCGACAGCCGCGATGCGGGCCCCTCGCTGCCGGTCTCTCCGTGGCAGGTGCGGCAGCGTGCGCGATAGAGCTCAGCGCCCTCCCCCACTCCGCCGCTGCCCGGCGGCAGCCCGCGTCCGCCTGGAAAGATGCTGATCGACCGAGAGTGCAGCTCCGCCTCCGTGGCGAGGGTTCCGAGGTTGATCTCGAGCTCGTCCGCGAGACCTGGCAGTGCGAACGCGAACGTCATCACCGCCCACAAGCTCCAACGGGTAGTCCTATGCATAAGCGTTCTCGACGCTTCCATCACTTCCGATTCGCCAGGATTGGATCGCGTTGTAGTGGTTGAACGAATGGCTCGCATAACGTGCCTTCCACTCTGCCCGTGTGGGTTGCCGCACCCCACGCTCGTCGGTCGCCCGACTCAGCAGGACAGTCGGATTGCCATCCCATCGCCAGGGGATCGAGAATCGCGTCAGCGCCTTGTCGAGAACGGGCCCGTGAAGCTCGGCCTGAGCCCAGGATCGCCCGCCGTCCGCCGAAACCTCGACCTGGCTCAGCTTGCCGTGCCCCGACCAGGCGAGGCCCGAGATCTCGTAGAAACCCTTCTCGGGGAGCGTCTGCGTTCCCGACGGATGGGTGATCACGGACTTCACATCCATCAGGAACGAGAAGCGTGCAATGCTGCCATCGGACAGGAACTCGGTATAGAGGCCTGATTCGTCCTTGGTAAAGGCGGGGGTCTCCGTGAACTCGAGCCGATGCAGCCACTTGACGCTGGTGTTCCCTTCCCAGCCGGGCAGCAGCAGCCGCATCGGATAGCCCTGTGCACCGCGCAGGCGCTCCCCGTTCTGGTAGAACGCGACCATCCCGTCATCCAGGAGTTTCGAGACCGGAACACTCCGAGCGTGGGAACCCCCGTCAGCCCCTTCCGCGATCGCCCATTTCGCAGAAGCCTGGAGGCCTGCCTCTTCGAGGAGATGCCGGAACGGGACACCGACCCACTCGGAACCGGAGACCTGACCGAAGAGATCCTGACAGGAATCGTCGCGGGCGAACGGAGAGAGCGCGTTGGCACCCGTGTTGCCAGAACACTCGATGAACAGGATTCGCGACACCATCGGATAGCGAAGCAGATTCTCTACCGAGAAGGTGAGAGGTCGTTCGACCAACCCGTGGATCACCAACTCGTGCTTTGCGGGATCGATATCCGGGATGCCGTTGTGATGAACACCGAAGTGCAGACCAGACGGTGTGATCGCACCGCGTTGGTTCTCGATCGGCGTATGCCACAACGTGAAGCCGGTGGTCTCGGGCACGACCGGCCGCGACCTCTTCTGAACCTGGCTCTCATGGGAGACGGGTTGGCCATAGCCTGTGTCCGGCTTGCCGGGCGCTCTCATCCAGCCCGGGAAGCCCGTCCCGATCCGGGCGTCACCCTGAGCCGCCTCCGCCCGGGCTGACCCAAGCGAACTCGCCGCCAGAAAGGACGCTCCCGCAAGCAGGAAGGATCGTCGATCGACAATCCCTCCCCCCGCCAGGAAGTCGAGTCGTGAGTGCTTCATCGCTCAACCACAACCGCCGGCGCTCTTTGCGCTGGCTCTCGAGATGTCGCGCTGTCCTTCGGATGGGATCTCACCGGGAACGAGCCGGAACTCCGGATCGAGCGCAACCTCGTCGATCAGATCGAGAAGCTTGGCATCCTCGAGGGGCTCGTTGAGAATCCCGTTCATCGTGTCTCCTTTCTGGTCACTGGAGAGCGCGCTGGCCATCCGTTGCATCACCCGGTTGCATCACCGGGTTCACAGCGGCCCCAATCGAGGCTGAATCCATGACGAATTGCATTTTGATAATTCCAATGTTATAGAAATATAGACACTCGTCAAGCGCTGCTGATCGAGGGAGAGCACGGATGGAGACCCGACCATGCAACTGAGCCAAGGCGCGCGTTTCGCTTCGTGGGCACTACTGGCGACCGGCCTCATCAACTTCGCTTTCTACGCGGTCCTGATCGCGATCGACTATCCGCTGGAGCCCGGTCACCCAGAAGCCGTCCGAGCACTCAGCCAGGCCCAGACCTGGTCGGACAGCTATATGGGCGCTGCCGCGATCGCAGGTGGTGCCGGGCTCAGGCTCGGGTGGAAGTGGGCTCGCGTTCTCGGGATCGTTGCCGCCGCGGCTCTCGTTCACATGGGGATCACCGACATCGCGATGTTCGCCCAGCACGACCTCTACGCATCCCCAAGTACGGGTATCAAGATCATGATCGTCGTCGACAGCTGGGCGGTCCTGATGGGCTCGATGCTGGTGTGGATCCTCGGCAACCAGTTGGAGCCCATCGCCGAGACCGAGCGCGAACCAGCAGCGAGCCGCTGATGGGCGCTTCGCTGCTCCGGATCTCCTATCGTCCTGATCCAAGCCCCGAGAAAGGAGTCCCGTCATGGCCAACTTCAGTGAGGTCCCGTGGATCGCAAACCACATCGAGCTCTACCGGAAGGATCCCGAGAAGGCACATATGTGGGATTCGTCAGAGGCCGGTGGCTCCGGAATGCTGCCGACGCTGCTACTCACCACGACCGGAAGGAAATCGGGCAAGCCGCGTGCGTTGCCGTTGATCTACGGCGAGGCCGGTGACAGCTACGTGATCATCGCTTCGAAGGGCGGCATGCCGGACCACCCCATCTGGTTCTTGAACCTCCAGGCCAACCCCGAGTGCGAGCTGATGGTGGGCCCGAAGGCGGTTTCGGCCCGAGCCCGCGTAGCCGAGGGCGACGAACGCGAGAGCCTGTGGAAGCGGATGGCGGAAATCTATCCATCTTACGACGAGTACCAGCAGCGAGCCGGCGCACGCACGATTCCCGTCGTCGTGCTCGACCCGGCGGGCTGAGGCAGGCCCTAACACCTACTTCACGTCGATCTCGACCCAGTCCACGGTCATCGAGGTCTCGCCGCCACCCGAATCGGCATATTGATGGAGGCCGAATGCGAGGCCTCCGTTCTGGCGCAACGAGGTGAACTTCTCGTGCTCGACCCAGGTGGGCTCCGCGACACCCTCGAAGCGGACCGCAGGCGTGTAGGTCCGGCCCGTCTTGGTGATGCGGATCAGCACCGGGTTGGGGGGCTGATCCGATCGGAAGGGAACCCCGCCGGCCCCGCCCCAAATGACGTTCTCGAACTTGGCGGCCTTCCCCTTGGCGAGCTTGTCACCGACGAAGAACAGGCGGGCGCCGCGGATGGCCTCGTAGTAACTCACCGCCCGCACGGAGAAGGTCATGAAGTTCTGCTTGTCTTCGTGGAGGCCGAGGAACGCGTTCTCGCGCCCGGTCTGGTAGTCGAGCGCCATCTTCATCGTCGCCACCCAATCGCCCTTCGGTAGCGGCGTCGTCAGACGGATCAGGTTGGTGATCCCGGTCCCCAGATTCTCTGGCACGGTACTGACCAGCAACAATTCACCGCTCTCGACGATATAGCCCTCGTCGTCGGGGTTCAGCACCTCCCAATGCGCTCCGAGCTCCATCCCATCGAAGTCATCGCGGAAGAACGGCGCAGTCGGCTTCGCGACCGGGGGAGCGGGCGGCGGAGGAGGCGGCGGCGGCGGGGCCTCGATTTCCTCTTCGACGACCTTCTCGACCGTCACCAACGCATCGTGCAGGCCCGTCGCATTGTCGGCGCGCAAGAAGATGCCGCCCGTGTTCTTGGCCAGGCACTCGAGCTGCGCCTGCTCCTCCTGGGCGATGTCGAAACCGATCACGTGGACCTTGAAGTCGACGCCCTTGCTCTTCAGCTCCGAGGCCAGCTTGCAGGGATCCATCTCACAGGTCTCGAGACCATCACTGAGCAGGATCACGCTGGCCCGCTCCTCGACATACTCGAGCTGCTCCGCTGCCATGCGCACCGCAGCGCTGAGCGGTGTCTTGCCCTTCGGGTGGATGTCGTTGACGCGGGCCGTAAACGCCGCGAGATCGATCGGACCGACGGGCAGGACCGTCTCGATGTCCTGGCAATCGCCCTTTCGGCGGTGGCCGTAGACCATCAGTCCGAGATGGATGTCGGGCTTCCAGTCTCCGACCAGAGCTGCGACCGCATCGCGGGCGATTTCGATCTTGGTGCGGCCGTCGATCTGGCCCCACATGCTTCCCGAGGCATCGAGCACCAGGATCACCTTGCCGGCCGAGCCATTCTCGGCCCAGCTAGGCCCGGCACCAACCATCAGCGTGATCGCGAACAGCAGAACGCAATTTTTCGTCATCTGAACCATCCCCCCGGCGGAGTTCTACTTCTCTTCGACGTTGATCCAGTCGACGGTCATCGAGGTTTCGCCGCCGCCCGAATCGGCATACTGAAAGAGACCCAGCGTGAGGCCTCCCTTCTGGCGCAGCGAGGTGAACTTCTCGTGCTCGACCCATACGGGCTCCGCGACACCCTCGAAGCGGACTGCCGGCAGGTAGGTGCGGCCCTTTTTCGTGATGCGGATCTGGATCGGGTTCGGGGGCTGATCCTGGCTGAACGGTACCCCGCCCGCCCCTCCCCAGATGACCCTCTGGAAGGAGTTCTTCTTGCCCTTCGAGCTCTTGTCGCCGACGAAGAACAGCCGGGCGCCGCGAATGGCCTCGTAGTAGCTGATGGCGCGGACCGAGAACAGCAGGTAGTTCTTGCTGTCCTCGTACAGCCCGAGAAACGCGTTCTCGCGACCGGTCTGGTAGTCGATCCGGAGCTGCATCGTCGCCACCCAGTCGCCCTTGGGCAGCGGCGTCGCCAGACGCACCAGGTTGGTGACCTTGTCGTCGATGCTCTCGGCTTGGGTGGCAATCATCAGCAGGTTGCCGCCCTCGACGATGTAGGCGTCGGGATCCGGGTTCAAGACTTCCCACTGCCCGCCGAGGTCTTCGCCCTCGAAATCGTCACGGAAGTCGGCCGCCCCGGCCATGCCGGCCAGAAGCAGTGCCCCTCCGAGCAGGACGCAGTTGATCCACCGTATGCGCATGTCTCCCTCCCCCTATTCTGACTGGCCCGATTCGCAGGCAAGCGTAGGGCCAGAGTCGGGTAACAGCCAATGGACCGGATGAGACGGTTCTGTGGTAGAGATGGACCCGATTCCCAGGGTCGAGAGAGGAGTCCGAAGGATGAAGGTGTTGGCTCTAGGCGGAAGTGGCGGGATGGGGCGCCATGCGGTGCGAACCGCACAGGGCTTCGAGTTCGTGGACGAAATCGTCGTCGCCGACCGCGATGGCGAAGCGGCGGTGGGTTTTGCCGAACGCTGCAATGAGAAAGTCCGCGGAGCGCAGTTGGATGTCACCGACATCGCAGCCCTGCGCAAGCTCCTGCTGGAAGCGGACGTCGTGCTCAACACCGTGGGCCCTTTCTACCGCTTCGGCGTGCCGATCCTCGAGGCTGCCATCGACACGGGCTGCCACTATCTCGACATCAACGACGACTGGGAACCCACGCTGGACATGTTGGCGCTCCACGAGCGCGCGGAACATGCTGGCCTGACCGCGATCATCGGGCTCGGTGCGAGCCCTGGCATCTCGAACCTGCTCGCAGTCAAGGCGATGGCCGGGCTCGATAGCGTCGACGAAGTGCTGACGGGCTGGAGCCTCGACGCGATGGACGACGAATCGGATGGAGGTGCACGAACCGAACACGGCCCGAGCGCCGCGATGGTCCACTGGATGCATCAATGCTCCGGATCGATTCGGGTCTGGAGGAACGGCGGTTTTGCCGACGTACGCCCGGTCGAAGAGCGGAATGTCGAGTTCCCCGGCTTCGGTGCGGGCCGAGCCTGGTCAGTGGGTCACCCGGAAGCGGTCACGCTGCCGCTGACATTCCCGGAAGTCCGCGCCTCTGCCAATCTGATGACCGGGCCGGAATCGCTGATGGCGGCCGTAGCGGAGCTTCGCGACGCGATCGATGCGCGGCAGATGACGGTCGAGCAGGCCGCGGAAATGATGTCGCAGCCGATGCCCGACGACATGAAACAGGCGATGCGCTCCGAGCGCACGGAAGCCTCCAGACTTCCGCCGCTGTTCGCATTGGCGACCGGAAGCCTCGAGGGCACTCCACGGCGAGTCGGCGCGCTGATTCTCGGCGCTCCCGACGGCGGCATGGGCGGCATCACTGGCATTCCGTTGGCCCTGGGGCTCCGGCTCTTCGCGTCGGGTGGGGCTCCTCGCCGTGGGGTCTTCGCGCCCGAAGGTATCGTCGATCCGGACGCGTTCTTCGAAGCCCTGGCGCCGTTCTGTCATGCACCCGAAAGCAAGACACGCTTCGAATCTGTGGATGAGTTGGTGCTCGTGACCTCGGAGCCGCAGTAGCCCGTGTTGAAACACGTCACGGTTTCGGGCGCTCCCCTCGCACGCGGCCAACAACTCGGGGAGGAACTCCGAGACGGGGTTCGCGACACCTGGAGCTTCTACCGGAATGTGATGTTCTCCAGCCCGTCCTTCGATCTCGAGGCCACCGGCCGGGCCTATCTCGAGAGGATCACGGATTTCCGGGCGGAGTACGGCGAAGAGCTTCGAGGGATCGCCGAAGGATGTGGTCTCGCAGAGTGGGAACTCGCGGCATTGAACGCCCGAACGGAGATCATGCACCACACCATCTACCGGGTGGGAGCGGGGGCATCTGGGCTCGCGAGCGTTGGAGAATGCACTGCCGCGTACTTTCCGGAATCGGGCCTGCTGGGACAGAACTGGGACTGGATCGACACGCTCGAGAAACTGATGGTCCTGGTCGAGATCCAGCGCGAGGATGGGCACAGGATCCTGCAGCTCACGGAACCCGGCATCCTTGGAAAGATTGGGTTCAATTCCGCGGGGGTCGGCGTCTGCCTGAACATCCTGAGCGGCCATGCGAGCCCACCGGCGGTGCCGGTCCACATCCTGCTGCGAGCGGTGCTGGATGCCTCGTCTCTCGTCGATGCACACAGCGCAATCAAAGACGCCGGGTTCGGAACCTGTAGCCACCTGCTGATTGCGGACGACCGGGGAGAGAGCCTCAGCCTGGAGCTCTACGCCGACGAATCGGTTCAGGTAGACCACGCGAAGCACCTGCCCCGCCACACCAATCACTACATCGGTGTTCCACGGGATCAGCGTGGCGATCCGTTGCTTCCGAATTCGAAGATTCGCCTCGCGCGAGCCGACGAGCTCCTGGCCAACCCAGCGGAGCAGACGCAGGATCGGATGAAGACCATTCTCCTGGATCAGCAGGACGGCTCGAACGCGATCTGCGCGGGATGGAAGGACCTCGGACCGTTGCGGCTGGGTACGCTCTGTTCCATCGTGATGGATCTGCGGGAACGCGAAATGCACATCACCTCGGGCCACCCTGCATCACATGCGTTCGACCGCGTATCCCTCTCGCCGTCGGCGTAGCGCGGAAATCGGGTCGACGAATCCACACGGACATCCAGCGAACTGCAGATCGAGGGACAATAGATCCGTGAAAGACATGTTCCGTATCCACGTTAGGCTGTAGATCGTTCGAATAGAGGAGAGCGAGCCATGGCAGACATCCTGATCCGCGGCGGCTGCGTCGTCAGCCTCGACCTGGCCGTTGGAGATCTTCCCCTGGGCGACGTGTTGATCGAGAATGGGAAGATCATCGAAGTGGGCCCGAACCTCGAAGCGGGTGACGCCCTGATCATCGATGCCTCCAACACGATCGTGCTGCCGGGCTTCGTGGACACGCATCGCCACATCTGGCAGGCAGCGATGCGCAGCATCACCGCCGACTGGTCGCTGATGGACTATTTCCGCGGCATCCGGATGCGTGCGGCTCCTGCCTTTCGTGCCGAGGACATGTACGCGGCCCAGTTGGCGGGCGGACTGGAGGCCCTCGACGCCGGGGTCACCACGGTCGTGGACTACTGCCACAACCTGCTCACCCCGGATCATGCCTCCGAATCGATCCGCGGCCTGCTGGATGCGGGGCTGCGTGCGGTCTGGTGCTTCGGATTCAACTCTCCACCAGGGATGGCCTCGGAGCTGGAAAGCGCGGAGGAGAAGGCGAAGCTCGCTCGGCAGATGGCTGCCACACACTTCACCTCGAAGGATGCACTGCTGACCTTCGGGATCGCACCCGAGGAGCCGGGCCTCACGACCCCTGAACACTGCGAGTTCCAGTACCGGACCGCCCGTGAGCTCGATGCCCGCATCACGCAGCACGTGAACTGCCTGCGGCTGGGGAACGACCCGGAAGAAGTGGCGAAACTCCTCGGACCCCGGCAGCTACTCGGCCCGGATGTGCTCCTGGTCCACATGGGTTACACGACCGACGACGAGTGGACGATGGTCGCCGACGCCGGCGCGGCGGTTTCGTTCACGCCCGAGACCGAGCTGCAGATGGGAATGGGCATTCCGCCCACGGGCATCGTCAGGCGCTTCGGCATCACCCCCACTTACGGCGCCGACATCGTCTCGAACAACAGCGGCGACATGTTCTTCCCGCTGCGTCTGGCGCTGCAGGTGGAGCGCGGCGTCGCCAATGTGGGAACTGTCGAGGGTGGAACCATGCCGGAGGGAGTGACCGTCAGTTGTCGGGAGATGCTCGAGTGGGGAACGCTGGGCGGGGCGAAGGCCGCGGGGCTCGATCACCGGATCGGTAGCCTCACGCCCGGCAAGCAGGCCGACATCGTGCTGATCCGCACCGACGGCATCGGCTTCGCCGGCTGGAACGAGCGGGACCCGGTTGCGAGCGTGTTGCTCCAGGCGAATGCGGGCAACGTGGACACCGTGCTCGTGGGTGGCGAGATCGTCAAACGGAGCGGCAAGCTGTGCGCCGATGTCGAGGCCGCCCGCGAACTGCTTGCGGAAGCGACGGCGCATGTCGCCAGGGAGGCCGAAGCCCAGGGCGGCTTCCATGTTCCCGGCCAGGGTCTGGATATCTGAAACGGAATCCGGTCGCGGCTCTGCCGCATACCGAGGTGTCGGAACGATTCCGACGCGTTGCAATCGGAGGTGAGTGAACAGTGCCGAGTTCCGAACTGGCCCTCGAGCGCAAGTTCCCGAAACTCGCGACGGGGCTTGCCCGCTGCGCATTCCTGGATGTCCCCACGCCGGTGGAAACGCTGGCCCTGGAGGGGATCGCACCGGGGCAACTCTTCGTGAAGCGCGACGATCGATGCTGCCGGCTATACGGAGGAAACAAGCCGCGCAAACTCGAGTTCGTGATCGGTCAAGCACTCGAGCGGGGAACGCGCCGGCTCGTCACCACCGGCGGGCTCGGGACCAACCACGGACTCGCGACGACGATCCTGGCACGGGAGGTTGGCCTGGCGACCACGCTGGTTCTGGTCGATCAGCCCATCACCCCCGGTGTGCGGGAGTCGCTTCGGCTCTTCCTATCCTATGGAGCCGAGGTGATTCACGGCCGCAACGTGCCTGGTGCAGCAGCGGCAGTGGTGCGCGTTCTGCTGCGCGCCACACTGGCGGGCGAACGTCCGCAACTGGTACCGAGCGGCGGATCCTCTTCGCGTGCGAACCTGGGCTTCGTGTCGGCCGGGCTCGAACTCGGCGAACAGGTGAAGGCGGGGGAGCTTCCCGAGCCCCGCGAGCTCTACGTAGCCGTAGGGACAGGGGGTACGCTAGCCGGCCTGGCGCTCGGCCTGCGCCTGGCGGGGCTTTCGACCCGCGTGGTGGGCGTGCGCGTCTCGGACATCCTTCCCCCGAGCCCGCGGCGGTTGGCGAAGGCGTCCGATGCCGCGCTGGGACGTCTGCGACGGATCGACCCCGGCATCCCCGCAGCGAAGATGTCGGTCTCGGGTTTCGATCTGGCCCTGGGCCAGCTCGGGGATGGGTACGGGGCGGCAACTCCGGAAGCGGAGTCGGCCGTGCGCGCCGCCGCGAAGTGCGGCCTCGATCTCGAAACGACCTATACCGGGAAGTGCCTCGCAGAAATCGTGGCTCGCGCCGGGCGCAACGAGCTACCCGGCCCCACTCTATTCTGGAATACCTACAACGCGCTCGACGTCGCAGCCCAAGCTCCCCGGCGGGCGGAGATCGATGAACTTCCGGCCTCGATTCGGAGGCTTCTGCAGTGAGAGCCATGTGCGAGAGAGTGTTCCCCCTGTTCCCTCCTGACGAGGTCTGAAATGGAATTCGCAATTGCACTCGCTACCAGCACGGAATCCTGGAAGGCGGCAAAGCGCGCTGAAAAGCTCGGCTTCTCCCACGCCTGGTTCTACGACACCCAGCTGCTGAACCCCGACGTCTTCATCGCAATGACCCAGGCGGCGATGCACACGGAGCGGATCCGGCTCGGCACGGGCGTGCTGATCCCGTCGAACCGCATCGAGCCCGTCACCGCCAACGCGTTTGCCTCGCTCAACAAGATCGCGCCGGGGCGGATCGACTTCGGCGTCGGCACGGGCTTCACCGGGCGTCGCACGATGGGCCTCGGCGCGCTGCCGCTGGCTCGGATGAAGACCTACGTACAGCGGGTCCAGGCGCTTCTGCGGGGCGAGACGATCGAATGGGACTTCGAGGGCAAGACCCGCAAGATCCGCTTCCTGAACCCCGACTTCGGGCTGATCAACCTGGACGATGACATCCCGTTGCACGTCTCGGCCATGGGGCCGAAGGCCCGGCGCGTCACAGCCGAACTCGGCGGCGGCTGGCTCGACTTCGGCGGCCTCGTCGAGCCCGCGATCGTCAATCTGGCGGACATGCAATCCGCCTGGAAGGAGGCGGGCCGGACCGAGCCGCTCCACAGCACGCTCTTCATCGTGGGCTGCGTACTCCAGCCCGGCGAAGCGCTGGACAGCGAGCGCGTCCTAGCCCAGGCCGGCCCCTGGGTATCGGTCATGATGCACAATCTGGTGGAATCGACCGAGCCGGGATCGATGGCCGGCCTGCTGCCACCGGTCGCCAACGAAGCACTCGAACGGTACCGGGAGATCCATCGCGACTACCATCCGGAGGACGCCCGCTACCTCAGCAACCACCGGGGCCACTTGATGTTCCAACGCCCGGAGGAGCAGGCCCTGATGTCCGCCGAACTCATCGAAACCCTCGCCGGCTTCGTCGCCACCCCCGACGTTCTACGTGAACGAATCCGGGCGCTGTCAGAAGCCGGCTACTCCCAGATCGCGATCCAACTGATCGAGCACCACGAGGACGCATTGGAAGAGTGGGCAGAGGTATTCGACGGCATCTAGATCCGCGCCGAGGAAGGTGCCAGCACTCTTGCAATGGGAGTCGGTCATGGAACCCCTTTGGCGATTCCTTGCGTGACTGACGGGTCACTCGTTATTGCCGAATTCCGCCCGCCCTGCCAAGCTCTCCACCATGAACGAACCCAGCGAGATCAAAGCCGTCCGTCAGGTCATCGAGCAATACATCGAGGGCAGCAAGGGCAACCTCGAAACCCTGCGAGCCGCCTTCCATCCCGACGCACGCATGACCGGATACCTCGGCGGCACGCTGCTGCTCGGCACTCCGGAGCCCTTCTTCGACGCGGTGAAGAGCGCCGTAACCCCCGAGTCGACGGCGGCCTACGAGGCCGAGATCCGATCGATCGAAGTCGTGGGCCAGGCTGCCACCGCCACACTGATCGAAAAGGGCTTCCTGGGCAGCGACTTCACTGATTTCTTCCAGTTCATCTGCGAAAACGGAAACTGGCGGATCATCAGCAAGACCTTCCACCAGGGCCACTGACGTCGCCCAGACTCCGGCGGGTAGCCCCTCCGCGCCATATCGTTCTCCCTTCACGATGATGGAAGCGAAGTCCAGTTTCCTCCTTCCGGCAAAGTCAGGGCGCCCCAGGAATCTCCGGGGAACCCGCGGTTCAGCCTGCGTCATCAGCAGTGAACGCGCCTCCTCCCGTTGGCACGTGTACCCGCGCGAATCGTGCAGTTCCTGGTCCCGGCTCGAACCTGCACCCCAGGTGCCAATGCCGCAATTCCCACGTAACCTCCCCGGTGGTGCTCCCCACACCGGTCCCGAGGGCGGGATCCCGTGGCCGAAAACGAACGCCACCAGCCAGAGAAGGCCCTCCTTCACCGGGTCATTCGTGAGCAGCTCGAGACCTTCCTCTCCAAAGCCCGCGAGCAAGGCTCGCCCGTGGCCCGGTTCGTCGAACGTGAGATCCGCGCCTACCTCGATTGCGGCGTACTGGCGAACGGTTTCCTGCGCGTGCACTGCGACGGCTGTGGACACGATCGCCTGGTGGCATTCTCCTGCAAGGGTCGCGGGTTCTGCCCTTCCTGCGGTGGGCGACGCATGGCCGATACCGCTGCTCATCTTGTAGATCGTGTCCTTCCGGTGGTTCCCATTCGCCAGTGGGTCCTCACGCTGCCCTACCCACTACGTCATCCATGCGCCTGGGACGCAGAGCTGACGAGCGCCGTGCTTCGCACCTTCCTCCGCACGCTGTTCGCCGACCAGCGGCGTCGGGCCCGGAACCTTCACGGCGTGCGGGGCGGCCACTGCGCTGCGGTGACCTTCATCCAACGCTTCGGCTCCGCGCTGAACCTCACCCCTCACTTTCACAGCCTGGTTCTCGACGGCATCTACACGGGCCCCGCCCACGCACCCGGTCCGTTCCTGCCGCTACCTCCTCCCGAGACCGAGGACGTGGCCCGGGTAATGGCGGGCACGGCACGCCGCATCCTCCGGCTGCTGGAGCACCGCAACCTCGAGTACGGCAACCCCAGCCCGGCCGAGGACGACCCGCTGCTCGCGACCTTGATGGCCGCCTCCATCCGCTCGCGGATCGCAACGGGCCCGGAGGCCGGCCAACCGTGGCGACGGCAGGGCGACCGTGTGGAGCCTGCCGACGGCGACGTCACCGCAACAGCGCCACCCCGCTGCGTCCGCGAAGGCGGGATGAGCCTGCACGCCGATGTGGCGGTACCCGCACGAGACCGCAAGCGTCTCGAGCGATTGTGCCGCTACGTCGCCCGGCCACCGATCGCACAGAATCGGCTGGAGGCCCTGCCCGACGGACGCCTGGCCTACCGCCTGAAGACGCGCTGGCGCGACGGCACGACCCACGTGCTGATGGAGCGACACGAGCTGCTCGAGCGGCTCGCACCGCTGATCCCTCCGCCGCGCGCTCACCAGGTGCGATACCACGGCCTGCTGGCTCCGTGCGCCAGTGGAAGGGACCGCATCGTGCCTGAGGCTTCGGTCTGCGAGCGGACCGAAGCAGACCTCCCGGCTGCCCAGATCAACCGTGGAAAGGATGCGCCTCTTCGAACCGAGAGCCCCGACCCTGGACAGGCTCCGAACGACGCTCAGCACTCCACCGAGCACGCACCGTCCAGCGGTTCACTCAGCTCCGGCCTCGAACCGCCCGCAATCGGCGACCACGCGCACGGCTGCGGAGAGGATCCGAGCCGGTGCACCGCGCCCACGCCGCCACGCAGCGATCCAAGAGTGACCCTCTCGCGTCCGGCCAGGCGACTCCCATGGGCGGATCTCCTGCAACGCATCTTCGAAGTCGATGCGCTGTGCTGCCCCCACTGCGGCGGGCGGATGCGCATCCTCGCCGCGATCACCGAGGCCGACGTCGCCCGGCGCATCCTCGCCTGCCTGGCCCTGCCCACGCGCGCACCACCCGTCGCGCCGAGCCGACCGAGCGTCTTCCCAGAGTCCTGGACGAACGGTGACGATGCCCTCGGCCGGGAGGACGCCATCGGGTCGGACTTCGAGTTCGACCAGAGCGTCCCAGCCGCGTGGGATAGCGGCGCCTGAAAGCGCTTGGTCGCTGCCCGCCTTCTCTCTCACTTCAGATCGAGCAAGTTCCAATCCCCGTCATGGCAGGGGTGTATCTGGTGAACCCCTACGCAGCGGCCATGTGATATGGGCGATGGGAAAACCACGCCATGCTAGGCGAAGAAGCTTGAAATCGCCCCGGAAACGGGCCTGACCCCCTCCCCGGCAAGTTGACATAGTTCGGAGTTATCGGGCATCGCGCGTGAAAACGGGCCTTCTTTCTCCTATACACGCGGATAGGAGTTTGCGCCGGGCCGGCTCACACTCGCGTCCGCGATGTTGAAACGAATTCAACAACACGCGCACCGGCTTGAGGAGCAAGAGCGGGGGAAGCCTGTCGGCGGTTCCCGACTTGGTGCGAATCAGCGGCGTTTCAACAGCTGGGTGTCCGGATGGCTAGCGCCCGATGCACGCCTTTCAATCGCGCACATCGGGCGGAGTCACCCGCACGGCAGCATGGGCGGCCAGAGCCAGACCTCAACGAGCGGGGCGACGTACCACGCATCCCGCTGCTAGGCCCAGCACGATCAGCAATGCGGTCGACGGCTCGGGGACCGCAGACCACTGTGCGAATACGGTGTTGACTACCGGCGAGGAATCCCAATAGTTCGGCAACTGGCCAGGGACGGAAGAATCGGCTCCGGCATCATTGACCGCGTTGCCGGTGTACATAT
>JAAELW010000004.1 GCA_024226235.1 bacterium | reverse complement strand
GCGGTCGCCACGCCACACAGCGGGGGTCTTTCGGCCGAATTGCCTCGGATCTAGGCGCGCCTCGCGGCCTTATTGGTCCCCGCGGGGCAATGGTCCGCATTTTTTTTCACATTCGGTGACATTTTTTGACACCTGATGCGCGGAGGGGGGCACTTCCCATGACGGGGGAGGCTGTTCCGGGACAGCCCTGGCACATGGGAAGGGAGAACATGGCAGCTCCGCATGCTGAGCAGATCGCTGAACCGAAGCTGAAGATTCTTGCGACGGACCAAGTCACCGACGAACAACTCGTCGCGCGCGTGGTCGAGGGCGACAGGGCTCCGTTCGAGCTCTTATACACCCGCTATTTTCCGAGGGTGTACCGGTTCGTCGACCGGCGCGTGAGCAATCGGGCTGATACCGAGGAAATCGTCCAGGAGGTGTTCTTCAACCTCTTCTCCTCGCTTCACTCATTCCGCGGCGAAGCACCTTTCGCCGCCTGGGTCTTCGGGCTCACACGCCGAACGATCGCCTCGCGCTTCAAGCGCAAGCGGCACGAGATGGTTCCGCTACCCGAGGATGAGCAGTTCCTGGGCCTCGCGGGGCGGAGCGGCTCCAGTCCCCACGCGGACTACGAATGTGCGGAGCGCCTCGACCAGCTCTCCGAGGCCGCCAAGCGAGACCTCTCGGATGAACAATGGCGACTCTTCCGCATGCACCACCTGGAGGATCGCACGATCCAGGAAATCGCGGGCATCGTGGCCAAGAGCGAGGACGCGGTGAAGTCTCATCTCTATCGGGCGCGGCGGATGTTGCTGGCCCGATGATTTGCTGCCCACCACCCGGATTCGCTGCCCATCACCCGGACGCGGCTCGGCTAGACTGGCCAGATGGTCGAAACCACCGAGCCCCTTTGCGCCTGGACCGAGCCCTGCGACGGGGGGCTTCGCTTCGAGGTCACCCACCGGGGCGACTGGGTGCCTGGCCGGCTGTTCTTGCCGAGCGGCTCGGGCCCCTTCCCGCTCGTCCTCGTGCAGCATGGCGCGGGGAGCAGCAAGGACGACCCGGTCATGGACACAGTCACTGCGCCCTGGATTCGCGGCGGTGCTGCCGTCGCCCGCATCGATTTCCCACTTCACGGCGAGCGCAGTGACCCGAAGCTAAGCGCCCGGGTCCTTGGCGCGCTCGCCGCGGACGACGAGCGAACTCCCGTCGAGGAAGGGCTCTGGGGAGATCTGATGCGTCAGGCGACGGGCGATCTGAGCCGCAGTCTCGACGCGCTCGTGCGCCTGCCAGAAATCGACGCCAGCCACATTGCCTACGCCGGCTTCAGCCTGGGCGCGATCCTGGGCACGCCCTTCTGCGCAAGAGACGAGCGGATACGGGCCGCCGCGCTGGCCCTCGGAGGGGGCGGGATGGCTCCTGCGCCGAACGACCCTCTCCAGTACATCGCCCAGATCGCCCCCCGGCCCGTGCTCTTCGTCAACGCACTTCGAGATGAACGCATCCCAAGAGATCGAGCCGAAGCGCTCCACGCAGCCGCCGGCGCCCCCAAGCAGATCGAGTGGTTCGACTGCGCCCACAGCGAACTCCCCGGCACTGCGCTGAAACGAATGTGGTCGTTTCTTAGGACCGCGCTGGGAATCTAGACTGCGGAGCGTGGGCGCTCTCCTTCCCATTTAGCTACGCATCCTGGCTTCGGGTTGCCCGAACCGCGCCCGATCCGCCCCAATTCGAGAGGTCCCCATGCATCTCCACCGTTTGCTCACGATCCTCGCCATCCTCCTCCTCGCCGGCTGTGCCCGCCTGGGGACGCAGGCGGCACCCGGAGAGACGGGAGACACCACGCCGGCTGCCCACCTCGACGGCGCAGAGATCACGGTTGCCGAAGTGGACGCATGGATCAAGGACGAACTCTTCCGCCAAGCGAGCCAGGACGGTGACACGAGCAAGCTCCACGAGCTCCGCAGCCGCGGGGTCGACAACCTGATCAACGAGCGGCTGGTCGAGCGCGAGGCCAAGCTGCGTGGCATCGACGCCGAGCAGCTGATGCAGGAGGAAGCCACCCGCCGAATGGGGGTCACCGAAGCCGAGGTCCTGGCCTTCTGGGAGGGCAACAAGGCCTCGATGGGAGAGGTCGACTTCGAAACCGCCGCCAGCACCATTCGCCAGCACCTGGAGCGCCGCAAGGCACCGCAAGCCGCCCAACAGTTCGTCGCAGAACTGCGCAAGGAAGCGGATGTCGAGATCCTGATCCAGGTGCCGCGAATCGAAGTCGCCGCCACCGGTGCATCGCTGGGCCCGGACGACGCGCCGGTGACGATCATCGAGTTCAGCGACTACCAATGCCCCTTCTGCCGACGTGCGGAGCCGATCATCGAGCAGGTCCTCGAGCGTTACCCGAACCAGGTGCGCTTCGTCTTCCAGCACTTCCCGCTAGACAGCATCCATCCGCGCGCACGGGCCGCCTCGGAGGCCGCGATGTGCGCCGGCGACCAGGACAAGTTCTGGCCCTACCACGCCCTGCTCTTCGGTGACGACGTCGATCTCGAGATCGCCGGTCTCGAAGCCGCTGCCGAGAAGGCCGGGCTCGATCTTCCGAGCTTCCGGACTTGCGTGGAGGAGCGCCACCACCAGGCCGAGGTCGAACGAGACGTCAGCTCTGGCCGTGCCGCAGGTGTGACGGGAACTCCCGCCTTCTTCGTGAATGGCATCGGCCTGAAGGGTGCCCAGCCCGTCGAAGAGTTCGCAAAGATCATCGACGCGGAGCTGGCCAGAGCGAGCGAGCCGACGCCGGAAGAAGCCCCGGAAGAAGGCTAGAACAGACCGTCAGACCATCACCTCGAGCAACCGATCTCGTTCCGCCTCCATGCGTTCCTGGGTTCGCGCTTCGACGTTGAGGCGCAGGAGCGGCTCCGTGTTGGATGAACGCAGGTTGAACCACCAGTCGTCGTAGCGGACCAGCAAACCATCGAGGCGCGAGATCTCTGAAGCCGACGCGTGCTGGCTCTCGACCTCGTCGAGGATGGCCGCCGGATCGCCAACGCGCCGATTGATCTCACCGCTCGTGGAATAGCGCCGCAGCGGCGCCACGAGCTGGGAGAGCGGCTTGCCTTCACGGCCGAGCAGATCAATCAGTGCAATCAACGCGGCAATGCCATCGTCGGCCACCAGGGTCGGGGAGAAGCGGAAATAGAAGTGGCCGGAGAGCTCCCCTGCGAAGATGGCGTTCTCCTCCCGCATCGCGGCCTTGATGAAGGAGTGCCCGACCCGGCACACACCGGGACTTCCCCCGGCCGCCTCGATCTCCTCGGAGGTGGCCCAGCTCGAACGCAGGTCGTAGAGCACGCGCCCACCCGGATGCTGCTGCAGCTGGGATCGGGCCAGCAGCCCGGTCACGAGATCCGACGATACCGGCCGGCCGGTATCGTCGACGAAGATCGCGCGGTCCGCATCGCCGTCGAAGGCCACGCCGAAATCCGCACCCGTCTTCTTCACAGTCGAGACCAGGTCGACCAGGTTCTCCGCCTTCAACGGATCGGCTGGATGGTTCGGGAACGTGCAATCCGGCTCGAAGTAGAGCCGCTCCGTCCGAACCGGGAGCTTCTCGAGCACGGCTCCGAGCGCCACTCCGGCCATGCCGTTGCCGCAATCGATCGCCACATGCAGGGCCGGCCGCTCCCGCCCCACGGCGAGCACATGGTCGACATATCCGGCAACCACATCCCGAGTGGTCAGATCACCTCGGGTCTCGGCCGGAGCTGCATCCTTTCGCTCGCTGGAGATGCGCTCGATGTCGATCAGCCCGCTCGCCTCACCGACGGGGATCGCATGCTCCCGGCAGATCTTGAATCCGTTGTACTGGGCCGGATTGTGGGAGGCGGTGAGCATGATGCCACCCCCTGCGCCGAGCGAGTCCACCGCGTAGTAGAGCATCGGCGTCGCGACCAGGCCGATGTCGATCACCGAGACACCCTCATCCCGAACCCCGCGGATCAGCGCCTCCACCAACTCGGGCGAGCTGGCCCGGGCGTCGCGGCCGATCACCAGCGAGTCGGCCCCGAAGAAGTGCGCGGTACCGCGGCCAATCGAATAGGCATCGGTGGCTTCGAGTTCATCCGGGAAGACACCCCGGATGTCATAGGCTTTGAAGATCTTCGACATGACGGGATTCTAGTCACTCTGCTGCGGGACACCCCTGGCAGCTTGCCGCTCCCCGGAGTGGATTTCACCGTGCCTTGACCGCGCGGAGACCGACAGGCAATCTCCCGAGCATGTTCGGTCTTGGCTTTCCGGAGCTTCTCGTCATCCTGGTGATCGTCGTGGTCCTGTTCGGCGCGCGACGCCTGCCAGAGATCGGCAGCGGTCTCGGCAAAGCCATCAAGGGTTTCCGCAGTGGGGTCTCGGGCGACGAGATCGACGTCACTCCGGAGAAGGAGAAGGTGACCGAGGGCGAGGAAGCCCCGTAACCACCGGATCGATCGCGCCGACTGCCCGGGACAAGGCGGCTGGAACCAGCACAACCCCACGGGCCTCGGCCGGAACCGACGAGAAGACCGCGTCGAAGGCACCACCGGCCCGCAGGTCATCGCTTTGTTCGCGCTGATCCTCGCGAAGCCGCGCCGGATCGAGTTCCCGAAGCGCCCTGTCTGCCAGCGCAGGCCCTGCCCACGCCTGCGCGCCGGGTAGTGGCTGCCCGTCCGCGTCGAGCAATTGCACCTGAAGCCCAGCAGGGCCACCGCGACGGGGTTCGACCACTCCGCTGACGACCAGGATCGGACCCGTGTGAAGGTTTTCGAGGTGGCGAGCCACGAGCTCCCGCACCTCCGCACCACGACCGCCCAGCTGCAGAGCCGGGGCCGGGGCCGGTGGCGCCAGGACCGTACCAAGAGTCAGGCCCAGCCCAACCAGGATCATTCCGGCGCTGATCAGCCAGCCGATGCCACCGACGGCTCTGGCCATCCAAGCCGTGAGTCGGGGCGACCAGATCGGAAGGCGAGGGGCCGTGGCGACCGGCGTCGCGACCTCAGCAACGGGCTCTTGTGTCGTCGCTTCGGGCGGGGGGACCGGGACCGAATCCTCCAGGAAATCCCATTCGGCCGGGTCGCCCAAGCCCTCCAGCTCACGGGTCGAAGCAGTCGGGACTCCGGACGCATCCTGCGGCTCGGCATCGGGCGCCTCTGCGTCGGACGTCTCGACGTCTGGTGTCTCGGGGCCGGAGATGGGCGCGGAGAGTTGCGCTGTCGAACCGTGGATCTCGCGGGCCATGGCCTCCAACGGATCGTCCTTGCCAAGCTGGCCAGCCTCTCCGAACAACGACCCGGCCCCCTCATCGGCCGTGGAGCCGTCCGCGGACTGGGGCCCGGCCAAAGAGTCGCGAGGCTCGTCGTCGAACGTCCAGTCGTCCGACGGAACATCGCCCACAGGCTCCATCGCCTCGGAGAGCGCCGGATTGGTCCTACCAAACTCGCCGGAAACCTCACCCTCCAGCTCGGGCTCCGGAGCCGGGACAGCCTCCACGACGGTATCCGCGACGATGCCCTGGAGCGTGGTTTCGGCCTCCACCTCGGGCGGTTGAACGAAGAAGGCGTTGTTGCACTTCGAGCAGCGCACACGAGCGCCCCGACTGGGGATGCGTCGTTCATCGAGCTGGAAACGGGTTCCGCATTGGCTGCAGGTCAGGATCATCGGGAGCTGATTCCGGTCTGGCCTTCAGGCGCAGGGGTCCAGGCCCCGCGCCGTATCGGCCCGGGTGCTAATCTGCGCCGCTCATCGGCGCGGGTCCGTTCGCTCCAACCCAACGCGGGCCGCCCTCCTTGCCAACTTACCGGGAATCCACGTCTCCACGGCTCGTTTCGGTTCGGCCGAAGGGGTGCTTGAGTCGTCTCGGTGAGTCCCCGAGGGGAGCGACCCCCGTCGCGAGATACACGCAGCTCCACCCTGACAGAGGAAATCTTGGCGCAACCGCTGTCACACTCCGCCCCGCCGCGACCTCTTCTCGAACGGCGGCTGATCGTCGTCACGGGCAAGGGCGGAACGGGCAAGACGACGGTGACCGCGGCTCTGGCGTGGGGCGCTGCATCCCGGGGCCTCCGGGTATGCGTGGTGGAAACCGGTCGGGACGAAGAAGTCCCCGGCTTGTTCGGAGAAGCGGAACCTCCGGTCGGCTACGAGGGACGATGGCTGGATTGCGGCGCGAATGTCATGAAGATGGAGCCCTATGCGGCGCTTGCCGAGTATCTCCAACTTCAGCTCCGGATCCCTGGCCTGGTCACTCGACTCCTCGATCAGCCGAGCTTCCACGCGCTGCTCGACGCCGCGCCGGGCTGGCGAGAGCTGATCACGCTGGGCAAGGTGTGGCACCTGCTCCAGCCACCGCAAAGCTCAGATGATCACATCGACCTGCTGATCGTCGATGCCCCCGCGACGGGCCACGGTCTCACGTTCCTCGACGTGCCGAGGGTCGTGGTTTCCGCTGTACGGGCAGGGCCTCTGCAACGCCATGCGAGCTGGGTGGAAGACATGGTGCGAGATCCGACACGCACCCTGCTCCTGCCCGTCACACTGCCGGAGGAACTTCCTGTACGCGAGACACTCGAGCTGGTTGCGCGCGCGCGAGCCGAGGTTGGAATCGCGATCGACCGGGTCGTCATCAATGCCACCGAACCCGACCCTCTGCCCCCAGAACTACCGGATCTGGCACAGCGCCTGGCCGCCCTGCCCACTTCGCCTGTCGGCCTCCCTGCACCGTCCACGCTGGCACATTGCGTCGCGCACCGGCACGCACGGGCGTCTTTGCAGCGGGAGGCGATCGCGGAGCTGCGAGCCGGAACGGATCTACCTTTCGTCGCGCTGCCCCGGCTCGATATCGACGCGGACGGCCCGGCCGCGCTGAATACACTCGCGACCGCTTTGCAGCGGCCTGTGGAGCCACTGCGATGAATGAATCCCCTGCAAGCCTGCTCGAAGACCATCCGATCGTGGCCTGCGTGGGCTCCGGCGGGGTGGGCAAGACCACCTTGTCCGCCGCACTGGCCCTGGGTGCGGCCCGGCGCGGCGCCAACGCTCTCGTGCTGACCATCGATCCAGCCAAACGCCTCGCTGATGCGATGGGTCAAGGAGCGCTCGGCGCCGAACCCCGCGCCCTGGAGAAGGACACATTAGGCGAGCTCGGAATCACCACCGGCTCGCTCTCCGCGATGATGCTCGACACGAAACGCACATTCGACGACCTGGTGCGCCGTTTCGCCAGAGATGGGGTCACCCGCGATCGCATCTTCGCGAACCCGATCTACCAGCACGTCTCGGACGCGTTGGCGGGCAGCAGCGAGTATTCGGCAATGGAGAAGGTGGACGAGCTCGTCGCGTCCGGCAGCTTCGACGTCATCGTCCTCGACACGCCCCCCTCCCAGCACGCGATGGATTTCCTGGAAGCACCGGAGCGCCTCGTGGGCCTGGTCGACAGCCGCATTGCCCGCCATCTGGTGCACCCGGCGATGAGTGCGGGTCGCATGGGACTGCGGCTGCTGCAGCGAGGCACCGAGCCGATCTTCCGGCTGATCGAGCGCATCTCCGGGATGGGCTTTCTCGAAGATCTCGCGGAGTTCCTGCTGCTGTTCGAAGAGCTTTCCGAGGGATTTCGCGCCCGAGCCGACCACGTTCGGGAGCTGTTGTTCGGCGGCACCACGGCCTTCGTTTTGGCCGCCGGTGCGGGACGGGGACAGGTGGAGCAGGCCATCGGGCTGGCAGAGCGTCTCGACGATCTGGGCGCCAGAACGCGCGGAGTGATCCTCAACCGCCTGCACCTTTGCAGCGAACCCCTGGACGATTGGCTGGACGCGACCGATGCCTGGGATGCGCTGGGGCCTGCGTTGATCCATCAGGGCCTCGAGCCGGGGCTCGGCCCTGCGGCTACCGAAACGGCGCGACACTGCGTCGAAAGCTACGCTCTGCGCGTTCGGCGGGATGCGGTGCGCACCGAGCCCCTCGTCCAATGGGCAGAGGGCAGCGGCGCCTTCGTGCGTCGGGTACCCGAGCTTCCCCGCGATGTTCACGATCTCGCCACGCTATGCCACATCGAATCGGTCGTTTTCGACCCGACACTCACCTGACGAAGGCCCGTGATGAACGACGATGCCACCCGCATACCGCCCCACGAACCGCCGACCAGTGTCGAGGAAGCCCTCGAGCAGGCCCGGTTCCACGCCCAGAGCGCCGCGGCGGAGAGCGCTGCTGCTCTCGCAGCCTTGCTCGACGCCGCCACGCTCGCCGCCACCGGCCGGGCCGCCCACGAGACTCCAGCTGCAGGCCTGGGCCACGGCCTCGATGCCTTGCGCCGCTGGGTCGAGCCCGACTCCGTGCGGGACGGCGCCTCGCTGCTTCGCGCGGTGGCCAATGCCCTCGATGTGGAAATCCGCCGCTGGGAGGAGCGCAGCCAGAGCGAGCCCGATGCCCGCAGCGTGCTGCGAGCCTTCCTCGGTCTCCGGGAGCTGCTCTGGGAGCTGGGCGTGCGTCCATCGGAGCAAGAGGACGATCCCTCGGACCTCCAGGAGGCGCCCAAGGAGCCGGTTCCCCGGGTCCAGAAGATCGCGGTCGAGGGTTGATGGGGCCAGATGAAAGTCCGGGGGTGTCTGCTAACGTCCGGCCCCCTCGCACCCCCGGGGAATTGTGACTGAACCCCGACAAAATGCTGAGCAGCCCATGGCAGTCCTGATCAAGCGGTACGCCAATCGCAAGCTCTACAACACCGAGACCAGCCGCTACATCACGTTGAAGGGCATCGCCGAACTCCTGGAGAACAACCAGGAAGTGAAGGTGATCGACAACGAGACGCGCGAGGACATCACCTCGGTCACTCTCTCCCAGATCCTGGTGGATACGGAGCGAGGTGGACGTGCGGTTCCGGGCAACCTGCTCCAGGAGCTGCTCCAGAAGGGCGGCGATGCGCTCTACGACGCGCTCCGCCGCAGTGCAGACGACGCTCGCGAGAATGTCGAAGATCTCCAGCGGGGCATGCGCCGGATGCTCGGCCAGCAGAACGAAGGCGAAACAGACGCCGACGGCGAGCGCCGCGATTGGATCGCCTTTTCTCCGCCCGATCTCGAAGCGATCGTCCAGCGCACCCTGGAGCGCGTCGTCTCCCTCCTCGATCTGCCCACCCGCGCCGACTTCGACGCAATGAACAAGCGCCTCGACAAGCTCATCGATACGATCGAGGAGCAAAATTCGGATGACACCTAGGAGGGGACGCCCGTTGCGAACTCGCATCGTTCGCACTCCCCTCGGCCGCTCCTAGACGCCCCGATGCAAACGACGCGGGTTCGCGAGGAGCGTCTCCAGGTCGGCATCGTCGAGGACCCGCGCTACCGGGAACACCGGGAACCCGAGGGGCATCCGGAGCGCTCCGAACGCCTCACTGCCGTCTCCGAGGCGATCGACCCGTTCCGCAACCAGCTCGTGCCGATCCAGGCGCGGCCAGCAGAGCCCGCGGAGATCCTCGCGATCCACGACGAGAGCCACCTGCGGGAGATCGAGGCCGCCGCCAGCCAGGCTCCTATCCAGCTCGATGCCGACACCTACGTGTCGCCTGCGAGCTTCGACATCGCTCGCCTGGCCGCGGGCGGATGCATCGACCTGGTACGCGCCGTGGCTCGGGGCGAGCTCTCCAGCGGCCTTGCCGCAGTGCGCCCCCCCGGCCACCACGCCGAAGCCGACCGGGCAATGGGCTTCTGCTTGTTCAACAACGTCGCCATCGCCGCGCGCGCAGCCCAGGCCGAGGGCATCGAGCGGGTGCTGGTGTTCGACTGGGATGTCCACCACGGAAACGGCACCCAGCACAGCTTCGAATCCGACCCGAACCTGTTCTACCTCTCGACCCACCAGTTCCCATGCTACCCGGGCACCGGCAGTTTCGGAGAGGTGGGCATCGGCCGAGGCGAGGGAACCACGCTGAACATTCCTCTACCCCCAGGCTGCGGAGACACCGAGTACGTTGGCGCCGTGCAACGGTTGGTGCTGCCGGCGGCACGTGCCTTCCGGCCGGAGCTGATCCTGGTCTCGGCGGGCTTCGACGCCCACCGCGACGATCCGCTGGCGGAAATGAACGTCAGCAGCGCGGGCTACCTGGCCATGGCCGCTGCGCTGCGGGCGGCCGCCGACGATCTCTGCGAGGGTCGCCTCGCGTTCATCCTCGAAGGCGGCTACGCACTGCGGGGGCTACGCGAAGGAGTCGAGGCCACCCTGACAGCCTCGCTGGCCGAGGTTCCGCCCATCGCCAGAGCCGTGGAAGCCCCCAAGGGCACGGTCCTCCGCCAGGTGATCGATCAGGTCGCCGCCGCCCACGACTCCACGATCCCGGACCTGCGCGGGGTCTAGCCTCCACCGTCAGGAGAGGCCCGTCCTCGGGAGCTGCACGCCCCCGCGAAACCGTCCCACGGCATCCCCCGATGCGGCGCCGGATCCGCGGAGTGGGCACACCATATGTCGTCTGTGCAGGCCCGCCGACCACAAGATATTGGGTTGGGCCAAAAAACTTCCACAGCGAGGGCGATTATGGTTGGCAAGTTGCTGATCGCTGTCTATAAGTGGGATGCCGTGGCAGTTAGTGGCATGGAGTGGAAGGGCAAGGCAAGTCGATGGCACGCGGCCGGTTCTTCCACGCAATGGACGACAAAGGGCGAGTGAGCATTCCTTCTGTGTTGAGAAACGAACTTCAAGAAAAGGACGAGCGGCCTCCCTTCCTCACCACGGTGCTGGACAGTCCCGCCGTCGGCCTCTACGCCCACGAAGAGTGGCTCGAGATCGAACAGCGTCTTGCCAATGTTTCGCAAATGAAGCCCGAAATCGCATCCCTCCGGCGCATGGTCATTTCCGGCGCCGTCGAGGCGCCGATCGACGGTTCTGGACGGATTTTGATCCCACCCCACCTGCGGGAGCACGCGCAGTTGGAGCGGGATGTCACGATCGCGGGCGTTGGCTCGCGCATTGAGATCTGGGATAAGGCCCGCTTCGACGAGGAACTCGGATCGATCCGCCAACAGGGTCGCGAGGTTTCCGACGTCGCCGCGGAGCTGGGTTTGTAGGGAGAAGTGTTTGGGGGGGTCCCGGGGGCACAGGCCTCCGGGCAAGAGAGATGGGGTGTCTCCGGAGTGCTGAACTGAGACGCGTGGGAATCGTTGGGGGGCGTGCCCCCGCGACCCAGAGACGCGCTCCGGAGCTCCCCAATCTCTTTTTGCCAGGACCCTTCCGGTCCCCGGAACCGCGAACCGATTGAGCGGTTCCGAACCACCACCTCTCCTCTCCTCGTTGGGCGAGGGCAGCGGATGCTGTCTTCGCGAGACAAGCAACGGGGGATCGCGGAACGGCGATTCCCACCGAGGTGGGCCTCGAGCGAGATGCCGGGCCCAGAACCGAGTTGAGCCGCGACATTCTCCACCAACCCGTACTCGTCGCCGAGTGCATCGACCTCTTGGGTGCCCAGCCCGGAAAGACCCTCGTCGATGGCACGCTCGGCTTTGCCGGCCACGCCGAGGCACTGCTCCACGAGACGGCACCCGATGGTCTGCTGTTCGGGCTCGACCGCGACCCCCAGGCCCTCGCCGCCTCGGCCGAGCGACTCGCACCCTTCGGTGAGCGTGCCGTGCTGCTTCACGCGTCCTTCCGCGAACTGCGCGACGCGTTGAAGGCGCGGGGCATCGACCAGGTCGATGGCGTACTGCTCGACCTGGGGGTCTCGTCCGTGCAGCTCGATCGGGCCGAGCGCGGCTTTCGCTTCTCCGAATCGACGGCTGAGCAGACACCCCTCGACATGCGCATGGACGCCAGTCAGGGCGAAACTGCAGCCGATCTGCTCGCGCGTGCCTCCGAAGAGACCCTGACCGACTGGTTTCGGCGCTACGGCGAGCTCCGGGGCGCAGCGCGGTTGGCACGAACAATCGTCCAGACCCGGCGCGAAGCCCCACTGCTCACCGCAGCAGATCTGATCCGCCTGACTCGCGAAGCCCGGGTCGGCGGCGGCCGGCGGCATCACCCGGCCACCCTGGTCTTCCAGGCGCTGCGCATCGCGGTGAACGATGAGCTCGGCGCGCTCGAAGAAGGGTTGGCCTCCGCCTTGAGTGTGCTCGCGCCGGGGGGCCGATTGTGCGTGATCGCCTACCACTCTCTGGAGGACCGGCTGGTGAAGCACTTCATGCGGGATGCAGAGCGCGGCTGCATCTGTCCGCCCAAGGATCCCATCTGTACCTGCGGGCGCGAACCCAGCCTGCGCCGAGTTACCCGGCGACCGGTGCGCCCAGGCGCTGACGAAATCGCCCAGAACCCGCGTGCGCGCTCCGCCCTCCTCCGCGCAGCGGAGAGGCTCGCAGCATGAGTCGAGCCTGGAGCCAGAAGCGGGCGCGGCTCTTCGATGCTGCGGGCGGGCAGAAGAAGAACCTGGTCGGCCGCGACATGAAACGAACACGGCGCCAGAAGCGCAGCAACCGCATCGCCTGGCTGCCCATCTTCGTGGGTGTGGTCGCTGCGGCTTTGTTCCTGGTCGCGCTGCGAAATTCCATCCTGCGGGTGCGCTATGACCTCGACGCTGCACGCCAGCGCGAAACCGCGCTGATGGAGCGAAAGGCCACCGCGACGGTTCGTCTGCGCGAGCTTCGCGATCCGACCCGCTTGAAAGCACTGGCCAAGGAACGCGACTTCGTTCGGCCCGATAAGGTCATCGACCTCGGAACGGGGGCCGTCCGCCCATGAGATCCGCGGACCTGCGCCATTCCGGGCGGCGAACCAAGGGTGTGGGCGTGGGCCTGGTGCTCTTCTTCAGCCTCCTGGCAGTGCGGGCCGCTCATCTCTCGGTGATCGATAGCCGCGGCCAGGAGCGCGGTGAACGCCAGACCATCACCGTGCTGCGAGTCGCACCGGCGCGTGGAACGATCACCGATCGACATGGCTCGGAGCTCGCCGTCACGGTGCAGGCACCGTCGGTCTACGCAGTGCCTGCGCAGATCGAGGACAAACGGGCGACGGCGCGCAAGTTGGCGAAAGCCCTGGGCAAGAATGCAGCCGCTGTCCTCGAGCGCCTCGAGAAGCGTTCCCCCTTCGTCTATGTCGAGCGCTGGCTCGGAGCCTCCCAGGCTGCCGCCGTTTCGGCCCTGGCACTTCCCGGTGTCGGCCTGGTCGACGAGCCGCGCCGCGCCTATCCGCACAAGGCCTTGGCGGGACGTCTGGTCGGCTTCGCCAACATCGACGGTCGGGGTGCCCGCGGCATCGAGCAGATGGAGGACGAATGGCTCGCGGGGCACGCTCGCACCGTCGTCGTCGAGCGCGATGCCCGCCAGCACCTGCTGCCGATGGCCGGTTTCGATCCGCGGAGCAGTATTGGCGGCGATGTGGCCCTCACACTCGACGCCACACTCCAGGCCGAGGCGGAGACGGCACTCTACGAAGTGATCCAACAGACCGGCTCCCGCAGCGGCTTCGTGGTCGTGCTCGACCCGCAGACCGGCGATCTGCTGGCCCTGGCCGAAGCCCCGGGATTCGATCCGAGCAGCTTCCGGACGACCCCCTACTCCCAGACCGCCTCTTGGGCGTTCCTCAACGCCCCGGAACCGGGTTCCACACTCAAACCATTCATCGTGACAGCCGGACTGCACCTCGGCAGTCTGCGGTTGGATGAGCTGTTCGACTGCGAACAGGGACGCTGGAGGGTGCCGGGCGGGGTCATCCATGACGTCAAGGGCCGCGGGCTCCTCGATCCGGCGGGCATCCTGCGCTTCTCGAGCAACATCGGAGCTGCGAAGATCGGTCTCCAGGTCGGCGCGGAACCCCACTACGAGATGTTGCGAGCCCTGGGCTTCGGAAGCCGGAGTGGAAGTGGCTTTCCCGACGAATCCGCCGGGCTGTTGCGCAACTGGAAGGGCTGGCGAACGGTCGACCACGCGAACATCTCGTTCGGACAGGGGCTGAACGCCACCGTAATCCAGATGGCCGGCGCGATCGCGACCCTGGCCAGTGGGGGCGTATTCCACGAGCCGCGGCTGATCGCGGCCCACCGTCAGCCGGGTGGCCAATGGAAGACAGCACCCGACGCGAAGAGCCGTCGGGTGCTGCGTCCGGAGATCGCCCAGACGGTGATGGGCATGCTGCGCGGTGTCGTGGCCGACAAAGGTGGAACCGGCCGGCGCGCGGCCCTCGAGGGCGTGAGTGTCGCGGGCAAGACGGGCACGGCCCAGAAATTCGACCGCACAGCCGGTCGCTACTCCCACAAGGACTACCAGGCCTGGTTCATCGGAGCCGCTCCGGCCGACACCCCGATGGTCGCGATCGCCGTGATGCTCGATGAGCCCCGCGGCAAGGCCCACGGCGGCGGTTCGGTTGCCGCACCGCTCTTTGCGCGAGTCGCCTCGGCGGCGCTTGCCCAGCGCGGTGTCGTCGCGCTGCCGAAGCTCGGGCTTCCGGACATGGCCCGCGTCGATCTGCCCAAGGATACGGACAGCCACGGCAAGGCGACGCGAAAGGCGCGGCCCGCCGCCCGACCGGATGTGGCTGCAGCGGCGCGCGACCGGCGATTCGCCAGCGCGGTCGTGAGACCTGCTCCGCCATCGTCCCCGACCCGAACGCCGGCACCGGCCCCTGTCACGGCGCGCCCGACAGCCCCGATGCCTCTTGCCCAGTTCGGGGGTCGAGTGTTGCTCCCGGACTTCCGGGGACTGAGCCGCAGAGAAGTGCAGACGATGGCTGCCGGCATTTCGCTGAGGTTCGAGTTCGACGGCCGCGGACACGCCGTCGATCAACATCCCGCGCCGGGCACGATCGTACCGGGTACCGGCGCGGTCCGCGTGCACTTCGAGGAGGGTATCTGATGCACCTCAGCGAGTTGCTTGCCGCGCTGCCGCCTTCCCTGGCCCCGACCCGGATCGAGGGCGACGACCCGGTCGTTCGCGGGATCACCTACGACTCGCGCTCCATCGCAGCGGGAGACCTGTTCGTGGCTTTGAAAGGGGGGCGCGCCGACGGTCACCGCTTCCTCGCTCAGGCAAGAACGCTGGGTGCCGTGGCCCTGCTGATCGAGGAGCCCTCTGAAGGAACCGAAGACATTGCATATGCAGTGGTCCCCGACAGCCGGCGCGCACTGGCGTCGATCGCAGCCCGGTTCTTCGGCCAGCCGGCGGAGGAGCTCGCACTGCTCGGCGTGACCGGTACCAACGGCAAGACCAGCACGACCTACCTGATCGAATCGATCCTCGCCGCGGCCGGCATCTCGGCCGGTCTGATCGGAACCATCGAGGTGCGCTACGCCGGCGAGCACGAGCGCGCGGTCAATACGACGCCCGAGAGCCTGGACCTCCAGCGCGTGCTTCGCGCAATGGTGACCCGCGGCGTGCGTGCAGTCGCGATCGAAGTCTCCTCCCACGGGCTGGCCCTCGGGCGGGTCACGGGCTGCTCGTTCAAGGTCTGCGCGGTCACCAACGTCACCCAGGACCATCTCGATTTCCACGAGAACATGCAGGCCTACACCGACGCGAAACTCGCGTTGTTCCGCGATCACCTCGCTCCCGGCGGCTGGGCGGTTGTGAACATCGACGATCCCTCGGCCGATCAATTCCTTCGGGCCGGCGAGCTGACGGGGGCGCGGCTGCTCCGCGTGACTCGCAACCCCGACAACGACGCCGAGCTGCGGGTCCTCGAAGCCGATGTCGGCGTCGGCGGGACCCGCGCGCTCCTCGCGCTCCCGAGCGGAGAGCTGGAGGTCGAGCTTCCGCTCGTCGGAGACTTCAACGTCGAGAACCTCGCGATCGCCGTGGGTGTCGCGTTCGCCCACGGCGTTGCGCTCGAGGCGATCGCTCGCGGTGTCGAAGCCTGTCCCCAGGTGCCGGGGCGTGTGGAACGCGTGGCAGGCGAGCGACGCGACGAGCCCACTGTAATCGTCGACTACGCCCACACTCCGGACGCCGTCGATAAACTGCTGCGGACCCTGCGACCTCTCACCCCGGGTCGACTCATCACCGTATTCGGCTGCGGTGGAGATCGGGACCAGGCAAAGCGGCCGCTGATGGCCGAGGCCGTGGCGCGCTGGACTGACCGTGCGGTGGCGACCAGTGACAATCCTCGTACCGAAGATCCGAGAGCAATTCTTCGGGACGTCGAGGCGGGCCTCGGGGGACTCGAACGTTGCGAGGCCCGGGAACTCGACACGACCGAGAAGGGCTACGCCTCTCTCGTCGACCGCCGCGCAGCCATCGAGTGCGCGATCGCACTGGCGCGACCCGACGACACCGTGGTTCTCGCCGGCAAGGGTCATGAGGACTACCAGATCATCGGCGACGAGAAGCTGCCTTTCGACGATCGGGAACAAGCGGCTCGTGCTTTGGCAGGGAGAGCCCGTTGAGCGTCCCCTTCTCCGTCGCCGATCTGGTCCGGTGGACCGGCGGAAGCCTGCTCGCCGGGCAAGTCGGCGTCCAGTTGGAGGCCGTCTCGACGGACACGCGCACGCTTGCGAACGGCGCGCTCTTCGTGGCGATTCGCGGACCCCACCACGATGCGCACGACCACCTGGGAGCCGCTCTCGCGGCTGGAGCAGGTGCCCTGCTCGTCGAACACGGTACTGCGACCTCGGAACGGGGCGACATCCCGGTCGTCGGCGTCTCGAACACCACTGCGGCGCTGGGAGCGCTCGCTGCCGGCCATCGAAGTGACTTCCGGGGCCCGGTCATCGCCATCACCGGTAGCAACGGGAAGACCACGACCAAGGAGATGTGCGCAGCCATCCTGGCGTTGTGCGGGCCGTGTCTGAAGAACCGGGGCAACCTGAACAATGAGTACGGCCTGCCCCTCACCCTTCTGGAACGGGAGGCCGTCCACGAAACCCTGGTGGTCGAGCTGGGGATGAATCACCGCGGCGAGATCGCGCCGCTCGCCGCAATTGCCAGCCCGACGATCGGCGTGATCACGAATGTCGGCAGCGCCCATATCGAGCACCTGGGCAGCCAGGATGAGATTGCGGCCGAGAAGGGCGACCTGATTGCCGCTCTCCCGAGGGATGCCGTCGCCGTGTTGAACGCGGACGATCCGCGGGTCATGGCCCAGGCGGAGCGCACGGCAGCGCGGGTCCTGCGCTTCGGAAGGGAGCAGCCGGCAGACGTGCGAGCCCTGAACATCCGTGCGACGGACGATGGCGGGTTCGCATTCGACCTCGTGACGGAAGAGGGCATCGCCAGAGCTGGCCGGTGGCCCGCCACGGTGGCAGGCCTGGGTGAACCGAGCGTGATCAACGCACTCGCAGCGGCAGCCGCGGCGATCGCTGCTGGCACAGCGCCGGAAACCGTCGTCCAGGGCCTGGCGAACTACACGGGGATCCACGGCCGAATGGCCCAGATCGTGCTGCCGAACGGGGTCGCGATCATCGACGACAGCTACAACGCAAACCCACAGTCGATGGAGGCAGCGTTGCGCAGCCTCGCGAGTCATGCCCGCACAGGCCGGGCCTTCGCGGTGCTAGGCAGCATGGGCGAGCTCGGTGCGTCCGCCGAACAGGCGCACCGGGAAATCGGCCGGCTGGCCGGCGAACTCGGAGTGGCGGCTCTGTTCGCCTATGGCGAGCACGCCGAAACACTCGCCCTGGGCGCCACCTCGGCCGGCCTTTCAGCAGCTGACGTCCATATCGGCAAGACCCACGAAGAGCTCGCCGCCGCTGTGTCCGAGAGGCTCCGCGAGGGCGATTGGGTGCTGGTCAAGGGTTCCCGTGCGACTGCCATGGAAAAGGTCGTGGCCTTGCTCAGCGACCCCTTGCACAGCAACCAGAAGGATGAAATCTGAATGCTGTTCCACCTGCTCGTGCCCTTCGCGGATGAATTCACCGCGTTCAACGTGTTCCGCTACATCACCTTCCGCACTGCAGCCGCAACCCTCACCGCCCTCTTCCTGTCCTTCCTGCTGGGTCCGCCGATCATTCGAGCCTTGGCGCGTCTGCGTGTCGGCCAGCCGATCCGGAAGATCGGACCGGACCACCAGGCCAAAGAAGGCACCCCTACCATGGGCGGCCTGTTGATCCTGTTGTCGCTCGGCGTCTCGGTGCTGCTGTGGGCCGACCTCACGAATCGCGCCATCTGGATCGTGCTCGGCCTGACCATGGGATACGGCCTGCTCGGCTTCGTCGATGACTACCGCAAGGTGCGCGAGGGCAGCAGCGCCGGTCTCTCCGCCCGGGTCAAGTTCTTCTGGCAGTGGGCTTTGGCAATCGGTGTCGCGCTGTTGATCTACGCGGATCCGGCCTTCGACGGTGAGCTCGCCGTGCCCTTCTTCAAGGATTTCACCCCGCACCTCGGTTGGGTCTACGTTCCACTTGCCGCCTTCGTGATCGTCGCGGCCAGCAACGGGGTCAACCTGACCGATGGTCTCGACGGCCTGGCCATCGGCCCGGTGATGATCGCAGCCGCCACCTTCCTGCTCCTCGCCTACGCATCGGGGCACGCACAGATTGCCGACTACCTGGCCATCAAGTCGGTGCCGGGCAGCGGGCAACTTGCGATCTTCTGTGGAGCCCTGGTCGGAGGTGGGCTGGGCTTCCTCTGGTTCAACACCTATCCGGCCCAGTTGTTCATGGGCGACGTCGGCGCCCTCGCGCTGGGTGGGGCCCTCGGTGCGATCGCCGTCGTGATCCGCCAGGAAATCCTGCTCGCCGTCATCGGCGGAATCTTCGTCGTCGAAACCCTCTCCGTGATGATCCAGGTGGCTTCGTTCAAGATGACGGGACGGCGCGTCTTCCGGATGGCTCCAGTCCACCACCACTTCGAGCAGCTCGGATGGCCCGAGCAGCAGATCGTCGTGCGCTTCTGGATCATCTCGATCATCCTCGCGCTCATCGCGCTCTCCTCGTTGAAGCTGCGCTGATGGTGGAACTCACCGGACAGAAGGTCTTGGTGCTGGGTCTCGGAATGACGGGACTGAGTGCGGCACGCTTCTGTACGGAACGAGGCGCTCGCGTGGTCGTCGCAGACGAGCGCCCGGACGTCGACGCGCGCGCGTTGCCGCCGGGCATCGAGGTTCGGTCCGGACAGGCCTTCCCGGATCCGGGCGACTTCGATCTGGTCATCCCGAGCCCGGGGATCCCCCACGAACGTTATGCATCGAAGGCGAAGCGGGCCTGGGGTGACATCGAGCTGGCATACCGTTTCTTGCGGATTCCGGTGGTCGCCGTCACCGGCACGAATGGAAAATCGACGACCGTCCGGCTGATCGAGGCCATGCTGCAAGCAGCGGAACTCCGGGCAAGAGCGGCCGGAAACGTCGGCGATCCGGCCCTCGACCTCGTGGGCCAACCACTCGACGTGGCGATCCTCGAGGTCTCTTCCTTCCAGCTGGAGGCGGTGGAGGCCTTCCGCCCGAAGATCGGTCTGCTGCTGAACCTGAGCCCCGACCACCTGGACCGCCACGGAAGCGTCGAACGATATCTGGCCATGAAGGCCCGACTCTTCGCTCGGCAGGAAGAGAGCGACCACGCGGTACTGAACCAGCGCGACGTCCGGGTTCGCGAGCTGGCGGCCGGGCTGCGGGCCACCGTGCATGCGTTCGACGGCGAAGAGCCGGTGGAACGCGGCGCCAGCTGCGACGGAACCTGCTTCATCTGGAGCGACGGCGACAAACACCTGCGCGTACCTCTTCCCGGCGGCCAACCTCTTCGCGAGCCATTGCGCAGCAACGCGCTGGCTGCCTGGCTGACCGCGTGCCTGCTCGGTGCGGACCCGGTGCGGGCACTCGGCGCCCTCGGCGGTTTCCGGGCGCTGCCCCACCGACTCGAGCGCGTGGCTCTCCGCGACGATGTCGAGTGGATCGATGACTCCAAGGCCACCAACCCTGGCGCAGCGGTCCGGGCTCTAGAGGGCATGGCTCGACCCACGATCTGGATCGCCGGCGGCCGCGACAAAGGCCTTCCGTTCGAGGAACTGGCCGATGCAAGGCTGGGGCGGGTCAAGCGAGTGCTGCTGGTGGGCGAGGCTGCGGCCTCCATGGCCCGCGCGTTGGGTACGCGTGCGACGTGCGAGCAGACAGGAACCCTGGAAGCCGCTGTAGCCCGGGCGGCAGAGCTCGCACGGCCCGGTGACGCGATCCTGCTGGCCCCGGCCTGCGCCAGCTTCGACCAGTTCGCGAGCTTCGAGGAGCGGGGCGAACGGTTCGCGCAGCTCGTGGCGGATCTCGACACGGAGGGGAGCCCGTGAGGGGTGCAGCCGTCAGTTCGCAGGGCCGGTTTTGGCAGCGCCAAGCAGCCCATCCGCACGATGGCAACACAGACGTCGTCGCGGCTGTCGGAACGGCTGTCGCATTGCTTGCCGCTCTCGGGGCCGTCACCGTGTTCAGCGCCAGTGCGCCCCTGGCCCTGGAGACCGCCGTCCCGCCCCACTTCCTTCGTCACGTCGGTGCGCTGGGCATCGGAGCCTGCCTGGCCTGGCTGGCGTCGCGGGTGCCACTCAAGTTCTGGTACCGGACTGCGCCGCTGTTCTGGGGTCTGTCGATCCTGCTGCTTGTGTTGACCGCCCTGTTCGGGCACAGCGTGAACGGTGCGCGACGCTGGCTCGTCGTGCCTGGGCTCGATATCGCCTTCCAGCCCGCAGAGATCGCCAAGCTCGCAACCCTGGTGGCCGCGGCCGCGTGGCTCTCGGGCCAGGAAGGCAAGGCCGCTCTCACCCGCCACGGTGTGCTGGGTGCCCTGGCTCTCGCCGCGATCCCCGCGTTGCTATGCATCACCCAGCCGGACCTGGGCAACGCGGTGCTTCTCGTGGCGCTAACGGGCATCCTGCTATTCGTCGGCGGCGCCCCGCTGCGAATCCTGCTCGGCCCGGCCCTGGCCGGGATTGCAGGCATCGCCATCTACAGCTTCCTCCAGCCCCACGCCATGCGACGCTGGATCGGCTTTCTCGATCCCTGGGGCAGGGCCAATGCCGAAGGCTTCCAGCTCGTGCAATCCTTCGTCGCCTTCGGCCGCGGCGGCTGGTTCGGCGTGGGCCTGGGAGACGGGCGCCAGAAGCTCTTCTATCTGCCCGAAGCCCACACGGATTTCGTGCTCTCGGTCGTCGCAGAAGAGCTCGGCCTGATCGGAGTGCTGTTCGCACTGGGCGGCTTCGCCGCGCTCTGGGTCGCAGGCTTGCGCATCACACTGCGTGCACGGCGCCGCTTCCCGATGCTGCTGGCTTTCGGCATGACCTCGCTGATCGCCCTGCCTGCAGCAATGAACGCCGCGGTGGTGATGGGATTGCTTCCGACCAAGGGGCTCACGTTGCCCTTCATCTCGTACGGCCGCACCTCGTTGCTGGTCAGTTGCATTGCGGTCGGAATCCTGATTGCGGTGGCTCGCGAGCCGGCCCGAAGCACGCCGGCACGGAGGTCCAGGCGATGACCCTTCGTTGGATCATCACTGGAGGAGGCACGGGCGGGCACGTGATGCCCGCACTGGCCCTTGGGGAGATCTTGCGGGAAGCCGGCGATCCGGTGCTCTTCGTTGGCACCCGGCGCGGCATCGAAACCAGGCTCGTGCCCGAGGCGGGCTTCGAACTCACCGCGCTCGACTCGAGGCCCCTGGTCGGCCGCTCGCCGAGCTACCGCATCAGGTCGCTCGGCAGCCTGCTGCGAGCGACCTGGCGCGCGCGTCGTGTGCTTGCGCGCTTCGGCGCCGACATCGTCATCTCAGTGGGCGGCTACGCGTCGGCTCCAGCAGCCCTGGCCGCAGCCTGGCTCCGGACACCGATGGTCCTGGTCAACACGGACGCGCGACCCGGCGCCGCAAACCGGCTCTCCGCGAGGTTTGCACTGCGCATCTTTGCTGGCTTCCCGAACAGCGAAGGGGCATTCGGAAAGCTCGCCGGGCGCGTACAGGTAACCGGCGTTCCGCTGCGACGAGCTTTGTGCGACGCCTTCGTCGGAGCCTCCCCGCCAGGCGTACCGGCGGACGAGCCGCGGCGGCTCTTCGTATTCGGAGGCTCGCAGGGTGCACGTCAGATCAACGACGCCCTGCTCGCGGCCGTTCCGGAGCTGGCCAAGCGCCGGGTTCGCGTCGTCCACCAGACGGGCGAGGCCGATCGCGAGCGCGTGGCAGAGGCGTATGCAACGGCGGGCGTCGATGCCAGGGTCGTTGCGTTCGAGCAGGACATGCCGCACTGCTACCGGGAGGCGGAGCTGGTCGTCTGCCGAGCCGGTGCGATCTCGATCGCAGAGCTGGCACTGGCCGGCCGCGCCGCGTTGCTCGTCCCGCTGGCTCACGTCGGAGGCGGTGAGCAGTTCGAAAATGCACGCCTGCTCCAGGAAGCGGGTGCCGCGCGGGTTCAGGGCAACCCGGCAGGGGACGGCCAGGATTCCGATGACGCGGCCTTCCAGCGGGCCCTGCTCGAACTGCTCGACGATCCCGCAACTCTTCGCAAGATGGGTGCTCAGGCCGCGAAGCTCGGCAGACCTGAAGCGGCCCGGGCCGTGATCGCCGCCTGCCGCGAGATCGTCGGAGACCCGCGATGAACAGGCGCTTCCGCGGCATCGAACGCGTGCACTTCGTCGGCATCGGCGGTATCGGCATGTGCGGCATCGCCGAGCTGCTCCACGGCCTGGGCTACACGATCAGCGGCTCGGACCTGGCCGAAGGACCGACGGTCGCGCGGCTGCGGGACCTGGGAATCAGCGTCGTCAGAGGCCACGACGAAGCGAACGTCGGCAGCTCCGACGTGGTGGTCGTCTCCTCGGCTATCCGCGCCAACAACCCGGAGATCGCGGTGGCCGCGCAGCGCGGGATTCCGGTGATCCCTCGGGCCGAGATGTTGGCCGAGCTGATGCGACTCCAGGACGGGATCGCGGTGGCCGGAACCCACGGCAAGACGACCACCACCTCGCTGATCGCCCATGTACTCGAACACGCAGGACTCGACCCGACTGCGGTCGTCGGGGGACGCATCGCAGGCGCTGGAGAGCGCACCGGCGCGCGGCTGGGTCGCGGCGCCTTCCTGGTCGCCGAGGCGGACGAGAGCGACGGCTCCTTCCTGCGTCTCGCTCCGGTGATCGCGGTGATCACCAACGTGGAACCGGAGCATCTGGACCACTACGGAAGCGAAGAAGCCCTCCAGGATGCATTCGTGCAGTTCGCGAACGGGGTGCCCTTCTTCGGCCTGTGCGTCGTCTGCGCCGATCATCCGGGCATCCAGGAACTGCTGCCGCGGCTGACGCGGCGTTGCTGCAGCTACGGCTTCTCTCCTCAGGCGGAGTGGGGCGCGGGTGAACCGGAGTTCCAGGTCGACGGCTCGCACTTCGACGTGCGCCATCACGACCGGATGCTCGGCCGGGTCGAGCTGCCGCTGGCCGGACGCCACAACGTGTTGAACGCGTTGGCCGCGGTGGCGGTGGCGGACGAGGCGGGAGTGCCATTCGCAGATACGAGCGAAGCCCTCGCGAGTTTTCCCGGGGTCGAACGACGCTTCGAAACCAAGGGCGAGGCCGCCGGAATCCGGGTGATCGACGACTACGGCCATCATCCCACCGAAATAGGCGCGACCCTGGCTGCCGCGCGGAGTGTGCACTCGGGGCGGCTGGTCGTCGTATTCCAACCCCACCGCTACTCGCGCACCCGAGACCTGTTCGAGGACTTCGCGGCAGCCTTCCACCAGGCGGACCTCGTCTGGGTGACCGAGATCTACGCAGCAGGTGAGCCAAAGATCCCCGGCGTGGATGGCACAACCCTGGCCGATGCGGTGCGCGCGCGGGGACACCGGAATGTCCGCTTTGCGCCCGACCTGAAGACCCTGCCTGACAGCCTGATCCCCGAGCTGAAACCGGGCGACTGGGTCCTGACCCTCGGCGCGGGCGACGTGACGCTCGTCGGCCCGCGGCTGCTGGCCGCTCTGGAGATGCGCTCGTGATCGCCACGCCGGCCCGCGAGGCCCTGCGAAACGCGATCGGCCGAGCAATCGAATTCGATGCGGACACGAGCCGGCTCACCTCGCTCAGGGTCGGTGGGCCCGCGGATGCACTCGCCACCCCGGAAGACCGCCCTGCCCTCGCTCGCTTGCTCGCGGTCTGCGATGCCCATGGCCTGCGCCAACGGGTGATCGGCCGGGGCTTCAATCTGCTGGTGCGCGACGAGGGCTTCGACGGCGTACTGATCCGACTCTCCCGCTTCAAGGCTCTCGAGGAGCGGCCGGGCCCGAGGATCTTCGCCGAGGCTGGCGTGAGCCATGCGAGCCTCACGCGTTTCTGCCGGAATCGCGGTCTGTCGGGATTGGAATACGGCGCTGGCATTCCCGGCAGCCTGGGCGGCTGGGTCTCGATGAACGCGGGCATCGGTGCGCACGAGACCCGGGACGTGGTCGAGGAGATCGAGATCATCGGGCCCCAGGGCGGAGCATCGCGGCTGATTCCGCGATCCGAGCTGCAGTTCGAGTACAGGGCGCTGCGCGGCCTCGAGCCCGGCACAGTGGTGGTCTCGGCCTTGCTCGCGGTGAAGCCGGCCAGCCCGGAAAAAGTCGGAGCCGAAATCGAGCGCCTGCTCGCACACAGGGCTGCGACACAGCCCCTGGACGTTCCCTCTTGTGGATCGGTCTTCAAGAACCCGCCGGATGGCTTCGCAGGCCAGCTGATCGACCAGGCAGGCCTCAAGGGCCTCCGGCAAGGCGGCGTGATGATCTCGTCGGTCCACGCGAATTTCATCGTCAACACGAG
>JAAELW010000003.1 GCA_024226235.1 bacterium | reverse complement strand
TTGGAAGGAAGCCCGACCGGTCATGCGGTACACGTTCGACTACAAGGAGTCCTTTGGCAAACGCACATCGCAGGTCCCCTTGGTGATACTAACTTTCAAATGGACCTGCCGATCCTGGGCATCCACTGCGTAGGCTTCCGGGCTGAGGGCGACATTTCGACCGCATATGAAGCATACCTACGGGCGCTCTTTGCGTCGCCTTTCACTCGCGAATGGTGGGACCAGAACAAGCAGTTCTTTGCAGAGAGTTCCCACGAACCCATCGCGAAGCTGTTCGCCGGATAGCCAGGGCTTGCAGCCGGCAACGACCAGCGTAGTCCAATCGAACTATGTAGTGTTCTGGCGGCGGGGCGTCGTAGTTCCAGCGTTGGCGGTCAGCGCTGCTGCTGGACGCTGATCGGTGGCTCGGCTCGAAGCGGGTTTCGCATCGGCCTCTACCGCAACTTCAGCACCCTCCGATGCTCATGCACATGCTGTCGTGGAGCTTCGAATGTTCGTACCTCGCCGGTCGGGACGAACCCCTTGCTCGCGTAGAGCGAGATCGCTGGCGCGTTCTGGTCAGCCACGTCCAGCGCCAGTCGGGCGACGCCCGTCGACGTCGCAAAGTCCACAATCGCATCGATCAACGCACCGCCCACACCTTCCCCGCGAATCTCCGGTGAAACCCACATCGAGATGAGCCATCCCATTTCAGTAGACTCTTCGTCAGGAGCGAATCGAACCATACCCACGTCCTGGCCGTCCCTGACGGCAACGAAAGTGGGCAGCACGGAGATCTGGGTCGACCAGCTTTCTGGCGTCCGCGCAGCGGCCTCCGCAGCCGTGGTTGCGAAGGCATTCGGCGCATCGTGCAAAGCCTTCAGTCGAATCGTTCGCAGGCGTGCTTCCTCTCCGGGGCCAAGCCGAACAATGTCCATTCCTATCTTCTAGCGGGCAAGCCAAGCGTGGTCCACGTTCGCAGCCTTCGCTTTGGTTCGGTGCGAACACGTAGCCCAAGCATCACCGTCGAGCGGAGCTCCTCGGCCGAAAAGGAATCGGCCCAGTAGGCCGCCGGCACGAGTCCCGCGAGGAGGCTTGTCCGTCATGTTCAGCACAGTAGGATCAGATGGGCGATTTGGGAGGGGCCGATACAACGGCCTGCATGGAAGGTGATGGAGACTGTGCCGGCTGAGTTCACCAGCCGTTGGCTCGAAGAGCGATATGCGGCGCGCTATCTGGAGTTCACGGCGCCGGTTGAGCCCGATCCCGCCGAGTGGATCTCGCGTCTTCGGATCGGATCCAGCAGTACCGTGATCGATCTCGGATGCGGCGAGGCGAAGATCCTGACATCCCTTTCGTCATCTATTCGAAGTGGGATTGGCATAGACGCATCCCCTCATATGCTGGGTGCCGGGCGCAAGTACGCCTCGAGGCGGGAGGCGGGCAACGTCCAACTCGTTCGAGCCGACTTCAGGCATCTGCCCTTGCACTCCAGCAGTGGTGACGCCGCCTTCTCCAACGCCGCGTTACATCACGTCCCGAACGAGGGAAAGAGCCAATGTCTCGCGGAGCTTTGTCGTGTCCTGCGTCCTGGCGCTCTTTTTCATCTTCGCGACGATACCTTCAACTTCGCTCCTGAAGACTTCGAGGAACTCGAACAGGACATCTACAGGGAATGGGAACAGGAGTTCGGCACGACGGGTTGGGCCTTTCTTCGCGACCAACTCGCCGGTGCGGACTTCGAGTGCACTCCCTTCACAACCGACCTCCTGGCTCTCCTCCAGGCGGCGGGCTTCGAGATCCTCGAGAGCGCTCCAAGCGGTCTTGTCGGCGTGCGGATCCTCGCACGATCCAGAGCCGCCGGCTAACATTCGGCTTCGCGAGAGTCTTCGGTGATCTCCGGCGTTCAGGGATGCGATTGCACCCCGCCACGATTCATCATCTGGGTCTCCTCGAGCCGAAGGCATTCGCATTGGCGAACTCCTGGGCGCTGAAACCCGGGCAGTGCAACCCTGCTGGGATCGGACGGAGGATCATGTATGGAAGCGCTGGCGGTCGCCCGGATCATTCACGTGTTGGGTGTCGTTCTCTGGATCGGGGGCGTGGCATTGGTGACGACGGTGCTCCTCCCGGCGGTCAGATCTTTCCCCGAAGATGAGAACCCGGTGGAGCTCTTCGAGCGGATCGAGCGGAGGTTCGCACTCCAGGCACGCATCATCACGCTCCTTACCGGGATGTCGGGTCTGTACCTCGTGCACGGGCTGGGCGCCTGGCGTCGCTATCTCTCGGTCGAGAGCTGGTGGCTCCACGCGATGACGGCCGTCTGGCTGATCTTCACGATCCTGCTGTTCGTGCTCGAGCCCCGGGTACTGCACCGGAAGCTCCGGGAGCGTGGGGAGCGGGATCCGTATGGCACGCTTGCGTTGATCCAGCGCGGACACTGGCTGTTGCTCTCGCTCAGCCTGATCGCGGTGGCTGGCGCGGTCGGCGGAAGCCACGGATTGACCTTCTGGTAGGGCTCGGCAGGTCCAGGAACAAAGAGAGGCCCGGAGCTTTGCTCCGAGCCTCTCTGGGCTGATGTCGTGCCCCTCTAGTCCTGCTTCTTCAGATGCTCCTCCACCGATTGGAGCACGGGCTCGATCGGTGTTTCGTACGGCTCGATCACGATCAACGTGTCCATGGTGCCGAGCCGTTCCCGGTGGAGCGGCAGGCGGTCCAGCTGCCGGCGGGCGGACCGCCGCAACGAGATGGCCTCGACGATGCGGTAGCGGTCGCCGCGGCTCGTCGTACAGGTGCCGCCGCGCAGGCCCGGCTCCCGTTCGTGGTGGCTGTCATGGGCGGAGGCGCCGAGGGCCATCAGCACGAGTGCTGCGACCGCGATCCAGGGATGGCGTGAATGTCGTCGGGTCATGATCATTCTCCTCAGCGTGCCGTCGTATTGACGGTGGTTCCGTACTGGTTGGCCTGGTTGCCCTCGACGAGCCCCATGTTTTCACCGCACACCACGTTCACGACGCCGGTGTTGTCCTTGATCTTCAGCTTGTGGCAGCGGAAGTCCCAGTCGACCTGGGACAGGTTCGTCGCGAGCTGTTGGCGCACCTGGCCACCGGTGACCGGTGCCGTGGCGAACAGGCCAGCCGCTTGGGTGGGGCTGCCCATGGCAGCTCGCAAAGCCTTGTCGTCGGCCTCTGCTTCCTGCTCGAGGACCTGGCGTACCTTCGCCACGTTCTGGGCCAGGGCTTGCTCGCGGGTCTGCGGCTCCGGCGCTTGTGCCACCGCAGGAGCAGCGACCGCAAGCATCAGAATCAGCATCCGGATCGGATTTCCGGTTCGGAGTGAGCGAAGCATGGCTACTGTCCCCCGCCGCTCTTCGCGGCCTTGCTGTCACCCTTCGTCTCCACTCCGATTCCAGCGGAAGCATCGACGACGCCGTTGTTTCCGATCAGTCCGAGGATGTTCCCGTTCTGGTTGGTGACGATGGTTCCGTAGTTGTCGCCGTCGACGCGCGTGGTGGCCGAAATCGAGCCCTGGTAGTTCTCGAACTGGCTGAAGCGGCCGTTGTTCGTGGTCGGGGCAAGCCGCAGCAGCGAGTCGCCGACCTGTGCGCCGACCCGGTTGCGGTCGAGCGAAACGCGATCCCGCCCACTGGCATGGAACGTCGGCTGGAAGGCCGGTTTCGCCTGGGTGGCTTGTGAAGCCTGGGTGGCTTGCTGGGCATAGCCGCCGGACGGGGAACCGATCGGCGCGTAGCCATGCATCGGTCCACTGGCCACGGCCGGTGTTGCGAGCGCGCTCCCGACGAGCAATGTCGCCGCGAGGCCTCGGAAGGGTCTGATTCTCGACATGGAAGTTCTCCTTGGGCTGGGCCGCCGGGGGCGGCCGGGTGTGCCCGTGGGTCACGGGCGCCCGAGGAGAGGTTCACTTCCCGTCGTCAGTAGCCCTTCGTCGCGCCCCGGATCACGTCCTTGCGTGCCAACAGGTCTGCGAGCAACGCGCCGATCTCCTCTTCCTGCTGCTTTTCCAGCGCCTGGAGCTCGATGGTGTAGAGGCCCAGCGCCGAGGGGCCATCGACGATTCGGCCGTCGAGCTCGCGGACCGTCTCTCGCAGGGTCGCCTCATCGATCCCGGGCTGGAAGCCCAGCTTGATCTGTGCGGCGTTCGGGTCGAGGCCGACGGTTCCGTAGGTTCCAGGCTCGCTCGGCTGCGCCAGCCAGCTTCCGCCCACCGCCAGCAGCAGCGCGAATTGCACCGCCACGGCCGCCTTCGCGAGGGTCGGAACACCGCCCCAGCCCGCGAACAGGTTCTGCCCGAGCCAGTTGCCAAACCGGTCGAGGACACCCTGAGAAGCCTGCTCGGCCTCGAGCGCATCGATGCGGGAGAGGGTTCGCGTGATCAGCGCCGGGTTCCATTGGGCTTCGCCGGCTGTATCGTCCACCGCCGTATGCATCACCTGGAGCTCCGCCAGCTCCGCGCGCAGGCTGTCGCTCGCAGCGAGGGCAGCTTCCACCGCCGTACGCTCTTCGGGTTCGAGGGAATCCGCGGCATACCAGGGCAGCAGCTCGCGGGCGTCGTTCTCGTTCATCGGGCTCATAGGGGTTCTCCCACGACGGCTGCCGCAAGGATGGGCTGCAGCCGTCGTTTCGCGTGGTACATACGGGTCTTCACGGTCCCCTCCGGACATCCTGCGATATCGGCGATCTCCTTGTAGGAGCAGCCCTGGAAGAAGGTGAGCTCGACGACCTCTCGATGTTCGACGGAGAGATCATTCAGCGCGCCCTTGATCCGCTCGGCCAGGGCCAACCGGTCGAGCTGCTCACCGGCATCCTCGGTCGGGTCGGCGATCGGTGCGTCCTCTTCGATTTCCCGCGTCTCGAGCTTCTTGCCGCGGATCGCGTTCAGCGAACGGAAGCGCGCAATCCCCAGGATCCAGGTGGAGGGCTTGCTCCGGGCCTCGTAGCGGCCAGCACTCTTCCAGACCTCGAACATCACGTCGTCGACGACCTCTTCGGCCTTGCCCTCATCTCGCACCATGCGAATTGCAAAGCGGAAGATTCGAGGGCCGTAGACCTCGTAGAGCTTCTCGAAAGCCCGCCTGTCGCCGTCGGCGATCTGGCGGATCCATTGGGCCTCCCGCTCGGAAGCACTCCCGGTTTCTCGTTCGCTCATTTCAGCTCGTAGGTCACAGGTGAGGTCATCCGCGTTCAAAGGGCCGTTCGATGCAGCCCACTTCACCCTACCTGACAGGTCCAGCACACACAGCGCGGCGGGAAGGCCTCACCTCTCCGGCAGCGCAGCGCGAATGGCAGGAAGTCCTTCTCCGATGCGTCGAGCCCAGTGAGTCTGGGCGTCTTGGTCCCAACCCTGGGCCGTCTCCCGGTCGAGCTGAGACTCGAAGCGGGCAAGCTCCGCCTGGAGCTTGCCCAGCTGTGCGGCCCAGCGCAGGCCGAAATCGTCGGTTGCGGTGTCGCGGGTGGAGCCTCGTCCGATGACCTCCGGAGTCCAGGGCAGGCGGTTGGCCTCTCGGGCCAGCAGGTCGGCCAGGTCGAAATGCAGCTGCGCATGTTGGAGCGACGTGGGGTCGTCTTGCTGGTGGGGTTCGATCCAGGACAATTCGGCATCGAAGAATGCGGCGAAACGAGCGCTTCGGGCGCGGACTTCGAAGCCGCCAGTTGGGAGCCCCTGGGTTTCGATTTCCAGGGTGCAGCTGATGAACACGAACGGGACGACTGGTCGACGCGCGAGCGTCTCGCGGGTCAGGCGTGGATCGAGGCTCCTGGGCTCGCTCGAGCGGAAGTCCTGGCCATGGAGCTGCCGGTAGGCGCGCAGGGCCGGATCCCGATGCAGTCGTCCCTTTTCGGTGGTGCATCCGCCGAGCGATGGGATGTGGAGTTCCTGGAGTCGAGCGTGCGTCGCTTCGCCCTCGAAGGGATCGATTTCGAGTGCCTTGATCTCGGCTCCGCGGGCCAATGCATCACGGCGCCGCTCCGCAAGCTGCCTCTCGAGCGACGAGGAAAGCTCCGGAAACAGATCGGGCTTCGCCGCATCGCGAGCCGGCGGCCGTGCCGTGGCCCCCGACCCTGCGCAGCCCGCGGCGAGCCCGACCGCGATCGCGAAGCTCAGTGCGCAGGAAAGCCCGGTTCCAGAGGCGGCTCTGCCGATGGCTGCCGCGGTTCTAGCTATTCGTCGCATGGGTTCCATTGTTCGAGTCATCGCTTCAGCCCGTGGGTTTTCCAAATTCCGTACAGGTGTCTCCCTCGCGGGCCACGGTACCGTAGTGGGTTCTGGTGTGTCTTCTGATGAGTCCAAAAGGGAAACGGGGATCGGTGGGATGCGGCCCGGGGTTCGATACATGGTCCTCTCGGCCTTCGCCTTCAGTGTGATGGCC
>JAAELW010000002.1 GCA_024226235.1 bacterium | reverse complement strand
CCAGTGCCACACCCGGGAGCTTCATCGTGTAGGCCTGCTGGTAGGGGGGCACGCCGTCGAGTAGCAGCTGTGCGACGTAAGCGTACTCCCCCTCGTCCCGCTCCAGGGGGACGTCGAGCAGGCGCACGCGGATGGCCAGCGTCGTCAGCACCACCAGCAGGAGTGTCAGCCAGATGGCCGTGGGGGTGGTGGGCGCGTTGCGGATCACGGCCGTTTCTCCTGGAAGCGGCCGCGATCACGACAGCGGCTTCATGGATCATCGAAGGTAGCGCTCCCGGTTCCAGCGAGGCTCCCAGTCGCTGTGGGTGCCCATTCCGGATCCAGGCCAGAGGCGGATCCAGGTCAACGGTTCAGGATGTCTCGCCCCGCCTCGACCTCCGCGAGCTGCGCGCGCAGCGCATCCTCGAGGGGGCCCTCGATTGCGAGGCCACGCTCGAGTGCGCGCCTTGCTGCCAGGCCGTCGCCCCGCATGCGGTGGGCTACCCCAAGCGAGAGGAGTTCGGGCTGGCTGGGTGATTCGACATCACCCCAGCGATCGATCCAGCGGTCCGCCATGCCGGAGAGCACCGCTCTGAAGCGGGGATGTCCTCGTAGCGGCATCAGCCTTGGATCGCCGAGAAGCTGGTCGAAGCCGTCGTAGCCGCGGTCGAGGCAGGCTTGCAATGCCTCCACCGCGGCATCGAGATTTCCGACCTCAGCCTCTTGCTGGGCGCGTCTCATCTGGGCATGCACGCCGAGAGGGTAGTTGCGCGCGGATTCGGCCAGCAGGAACGCGGGTGTTCCCCAGAGCCGCGCGCGCTGGTAGCTGCCAGCTCCGAGTCCGACTAGCAAGAGGCAAGCGGCTGCCATCAGCCAGGGGGTAGCGCGTTTCAGGAAGGCGGGTCGCGAGCGCACCTGCTCGTACCCGGCGAGCAGCACGGCGCCCAGTAGCCCAGGAAGGATCGCGTAGAGGTAGCGGTCGGCGATCGCGAACGGAAACGGGTAGACCTGTGAGACCGGCAGGTAGGAGATGAAAGCCCATGCCCAGTAGACGGCTTCCTCGCGATTCTTGACCAGCAGGAAGAGTGCACGCGATCCCAGCAACACCAGACACACGAGCCCACCGAGCCAGGTCGGGTCGAGCAGCCGGAGGCTGGGGTCCGGCTCGTGGAAGGCGGAGAGCCCCGATGTGGTCGCGGCCATCACGAGGTAGCGGAAGACATGCGCGATGGAGGTACGCACCTGTACGAGCAGATCCGGGTGCAACGGCTCGACGTAGGATACGGCGTGCTGGAACGCGATCATTTCGATGAACGCAAAGACCGCGAAGACTGCGACCCAGACGCCTAGCCACAACCAGCGCCGCGACGCAACCGTCCGCGGCGCTTCGCTTCGCCTCGCCCCCTCGAGCTCCGGAGTCCTGCTTTGCCGCGCCTCTCCGAGCGCTTTCAGAACGGCAACCGGCAACACGGCGGCAGCGGTCGGCTTGGCGAGCAGCGCGAGGGCGAAGGCTGCGGTTGCCCAGCCTGGCCTCCGATCGAGCGCCAGAAGTGCCCACAGTGCGAGCAGCATGGAAGTGGTCGTCTTGATCTGTGAAACCCACGCCACGGCCTCCACGTTGCCGGGGTGGAGCAGGAAGACGGCGCCTCCGAAGAGTGCGACCGCTTCGGGCAGCCCGGAGCGCCAGAGCAGCAGCGCGAAAAACAACGCGACGGCCGCGTGCGCCAGCATGTTCATCAGATGGTGGCCGGTCGGGTCTTCCTCGAACAGGGACCAGCCGAGGGCGTGCAGCAGAAGGTGGACCGGGGCGTAGTTCGCCACCAGAGGGACCAGCGCGCCTTGCGGGTCGAGGATCTCGATCAGGTGATCGGCCGAGAGATCCTGGATGTAGGGGTTGCTGGCGAGGTACTGAGCGTCGTCGGAGACGAAGGGGCCGGAGAGCGCCGGGCTGTAGACGAGCAGGCAGGCCAGCGCGAAGAGCAATCCTACCGCGGCCAACCGGCTCGGGTGGCCAAATACGCGGGTGCTGCACTCCTCCTCACCGGGGGTCTCGCCGGAGGTGGCAAGCCGTTTCGAGCCCGCTCGCTGCTCGTCGGGTCGCTTTCTTGACTTCTTCCTGCCTGCCACCCGGTTCGTCTTTCCCGCACGCTCATTCGGCGAAGCCGACTCTACCATCTGGCACCCCCGGTCGGAAAGGCGCTCCTCGAGTGGCTCGAATCCCGCGCTATCTCCGCGCGCGCTGAGCTGCAGCGCGCATGGCCTCCCACTCTCGGAGTTGCTCCTGCGCCAGTGGGTTTCCGGGGTCCAGTTTGAGGGAACGGCGCAGGAGCTGGTGCGATCGCTTGAGATCCCGCTCCTTCAAGGCCATTCGGGCCTGGAGCCAGAATTTTTGGGATCGGAAGGCGTCCCGTACGCCCTGGGTCGCTCCGGGAGGTGGAGACTTCTTCCACGTCAGGAGTCGGCGGAGGTTCGTCGACCAGGTGTCGACTCGCTGGAGCTTGGGCGCAGCAAATTCCAGATAGGGTCGGTCGTCTGTGTTCTCGAGAACATCCATGGCGAGGGTATGTTCGGGTCCGATCTCGGTCACATAGCTTCCCAGCAGGCGCGAGACCGAATGGAACCCGATGGACATCAAGTCGTCCCGAACCGCGGGGACTTCCATCCGTTTCTCGATGCGATCTGCATCGAGATCCAGGGCTTCCTCGGAGCCGATCAGGATCGCATCGCCACCCGTCAGGAACAATGTGACGTGCTCGAATGTGCCAACGAACGCCTTCAGGATGGAAGTGAACTCCCGCGGCCCAAGCTCGTAGAGTGGAATCCACTGGCTCATCAGGCCACCCGGTGCCAGGCGTGATCGGGCAACCTCGAAGTGCTCACGAGTGAAGAGGCTGGCCGCCGGGCCGACAACCGGCTCCAGGGGGTCGCTCGCCAGGACATCGTAGCTGCGACGGGTCATCAGGAGGTGGTTGCGGCCGTCCTGGAACAGGATCCGCAGGTTGTCGTGATCCAAGACGCCCTGGTTCTCCTTCTCGAAGAACCGCGCCGCTTCCACCATATGCGGCTCGAGTTCGGCGACATCGATGACACTCGGCCCGTGGGTAGAAAGAGCTCCCACGGTCAGGCCCGCGCCCAGGCCGAGGTTGAAGACGTTCTCCGGGTTGGGGTGGAGCAGCATCGGCAGGTGAGCGAGAAGTTTTCCCAGTCGGACGTCGATCGGTTTGGTCGTCATCTCGATCTTGCCGTCCACCCGGAGGAGTTTCATGCCAACTCCCGGAACCTCCGTGACCGTAACCGTGGATATCTTTCCCTCGGCGTGATATTTGATCGTTCGCTTGACTTTCGTTGCCTGGGAGAATTGCGCAAGCTGTCCGCGTCGCATGAACATCGTGCTCACGTCCCAGGGGTGCAGCGAAGCGAGCAGGATGCCAATGGTGACGGCCACGAGGGTCGCTCGGACGCGAAACTCCGTTCGCCACGCCAGCACCAGGCCTAGCAGCCCAAGCGCCGCCGAGAGGGCTCGCAGGCTATTCAGGGTTCCGAGCATGGGAACCAACAAGAAGCCCGCGGTCACGCTGCCAAGAATGGCTCCCGCGGTGTTGTAGGCATAGATCGTTCCGGTCCAGCGGGCGAGAGGCCCCGGCTCTGACGGGCCGACGCGGATGACCAGCGGAAACATCGCACCCAGCAGCAATGAAGTGGGTAGCAGCACGATCGCTGAGACGAGCGCACGTCCGAGGATGTCACCTCTCCAGCTCAGATCCCATTGAACCACGGTGGCCAAGAAGACGGTCGGCAGCAGATCGACCATGTGAGCGGCGACACCCGCCGCAATCGCCAGAAGCAGGGGGACCAATGCGATCCAGGAGGAGGGGTTGTGCACGCGTGTGGCGAAGCGTCGGGAAATCGTCGCACCCAGCGCGATTCCGGTCAGAAAAGTCGCCAGCATGACGGAGAACGCGTAGACGGTGCTGCCGAAGACCAACAGGAGGATGCGTGTCCAGATCACCTCCAGCGCCAGGCCGAACATCCCGGTCGCGAAAATGGCTGCCTGGGCAGCCATCCGTTCGGGCGTGGGTGTCACGGTTCGAGAAGCGACCGCCGGCCTGGATTCGCTCCGGGATGCCAGCGACCAACCGGCGGCTGCAACGGCCAGGTTGATGGCCACTGCGACCATGCTCGTGGAAGAGAGGCCCAGGCTTGGGATCAGCAGGAAGCCGGTCAGAACGACACCGAGCACGCCTCCCGCGGTGTTGGCGGCATAGAGCCCACCGAGAGAGGCCGCCGCCTGTCCCTCTTGCGGCGCCGTCGCACGCACCAGGATGGGAAGCGTTGCTCCCATCAGGGCGGCCGGAAGGGCCAGATAGATGCTGACCATCACGAAACGCATCCCGGTGACCGCTGCCGGTGACGTGGCCACAGTCGGGTAGATCCACTGGTAGACGGGGAGCAGCGCCTGGAGGTACATCGGGAAGCCGAGCGCGAAGACCGCGATGCCCGCCTCGAGCCCTGCGTAGACCTTCAACGGCGGCGATTCCAGGCGTGCCGCGATACGCCCTCCGGCCACACCTCCCAATGCGAGCCCGCCCATGAAGGTCGCAAGCACCGTCGTGGTTGCATCGACGGTGTTTCCGAAGACCAGGACGAGCTGTCGCGCCCACAGGACCTCGTAGACGAGGGCGGAGAAGCCGGATGCGAAGAACAATGCGGGAAGGACAAATGCAGGCATGGGTCTCGTCAGCAGATAGGGGTCATCGTTCGTGAGCCCGAAGAGGCTCCACGACGCCAGATCATAACTCCATGAATCCGTTCTGGTCTCGTGGTGTTCATTCTTCTTTTTCGCCCGTCCGGAGCAGCAGCGTGTACCCGCCGCTCCGCCTCGCCAGCTTCCAAATTCCGCCGTACGATGCCAGCAGCCGTCTCATCGCCAGCTGAGCTGCGGGCCGGCAGCCTCCGAGTACCACCGCATCCACACCGCCATCGATCGAGAGCTTCAGCGCAGCGACCCGCTCGGGCGATCGCCTGCAGCCCGTGACGAAGAGCTGTGCGCGCGCTCGCCGTATCCCCTCATCCCCCTGCCCTGCGATGTCGAAGGTGAATCGTGTCTGGAATGCCCTGGCCGCCTCGAGCTGGACATCCGGGTTGAGCAAGGGCAGGACGTGAACGATCGATTCGGGTGCGAGCAGGCTTCGGCCTCCGAGCAGGCTTGCGACCTCGCGAGAGAAATCGAGTTCGCGGGGTGGAAAGCGGTATTCCGTCGGTTGCTTCCGCCAGACCGGCGATCGACCGGGCGGCGGAGCGACGGGCGAGTGCTCGTACGCGACTGCGATCGATGCGAAGGCCAGTAGCCCCACAGCGATTTTCGCAGCGTGTTCTCGGGGTCGCCGCCCGACCGCAAGCACCGAACCTGCCAGGAGCCCGGCACAGAGTGGAACGGGAAAGAGATAGGCCAGGCGCCAGTAGGCGCCCGCGTGCAGGATCTCGAGGAACACGGGTCCCGTCACGGGATTCGTGAACAGCCCAGCCAGCACCAGGCTCAGCATGACCACGAAGCGCCGGGAAGCGACCGGAAGCAGAACCGCCGGAACGATGGTCAACAGGATCAGGTTGCGAGCCAGGGTCCAGGGGCCATCGATCACGAGTTGCAGGTTCTTCGCCCAGGTTGCGGGCCATTCGGTGAAGAGTTGCTCCAGCGGAAAGGTCGGCAGCCATCCGAGCAACATGGCCAGCAGGATGCACGCACTGTAGGAGGAGGCCAGATTGAGCTGGCATGCTCGAAGCAGGCCTTCCCGCGTCGGGCCGCGGCTCAGCACGAACGCCAGGGAGACCGCAAATGTCATGGCCGGAACCATGAAGAGGCCAGAGGAACTCAAGCCCGCGGCGACGACCGAGATCATCAGCACGGGCAGAAAACGCCCGAGCCGCGGGAGCGCCATGTAGCGATACGACATCAACATGCACAGCGGGATCATCAGCGACCACATGATCGCCTTGCCCTGCCAGATGCGAACGATCGTGACATTCCCGAACGACCGGTGGACGTTGCCGTCGGTGAGCATGAAGGCACCCACCAGAACGGTCGCAGCGAGGGAAGCCACGCGCCCCAACCCGAACTCTCGGAAGAGGAGCACGTAGGTGATTACGAAGAGAATGCTGGCTGCGATCGCGCCCAGATTGTGAAATGCGAAGAGCGGATCGATGCCGAGCAGATTTGCCGCCATGGCCACGAAGAGCTCGTAGGAGGTGACGGTGATGACCGAACTGAGTGGCAGGTTCGGGACGTTGTGGATCATCTCCTTCGAGATGAAGGGTTGCCCGAGATCGCGGAGCTGCAGAAGAGCGCGATGGAAGTACTGAACGTCGTCCGCGTCGGGTCGGGAGATGATCAGCACAAGGAGGCTCAGCACGCTTCCGAGCAGGAGCGCTCCAGAGAAGAGGCGGAGATCTCCCGGATCGGCTCTAAGCTCTTGCCGCCAACACCGGACCGATGCTCCCCCGGCAGCGCTGAGGATCAGCACGAAGGGGAGCCAGATCCAGTGAGCCGCCAGCTGCAGGGAAGCGATCAGGTGGTAGGCCAGGGTCCAGCTGAAGAGAACCAGCAGCGCCGCTTCGCAGAGCATTCGGAGCGAGGTTTCGGCCGATCCCGATCCGATCGATCCCGATCCGGCCGATCCGGATTCGGCCGAACGCGATTCCGAGTGACGCGAGCCTTGGCCGGAACTCATGAATCCATCCTACCCGAGCTGCGAGCCGCCTACTCGGCGTCGAGATATCCAAGGGCGCGAAGTGCCTCGCGATCACTGTCCGAGAGATCCTGCTGTTGCGAGCCGGGCCGCTGCCGAAGCGAGCCCCGAATCGAGTCGAGGTCGCGCATCATCCGTCCGAGGAGTTCGGGTTCGGAATCGCTGAGGTCGCGATCCTCGGCACCCAGCGCGAAGAGTTCGGATTCCGCTCGGCCATCGCGTTGGGTCACCACGATCTTGTGTCCCTCCCGCACCAGTCCGATCCGCGGGACCGTCGATCCGCCCAGTGACGCCATGTAGGCGTTGCTGACCCCGTTCTCCGCGCCCGATGCCAGCAAGTCCCGAACGTGCGGTGTCGACTCCCCAGTTCCAACACCCGCGGCCCGGAGCAAGGTGGGATACAGGTCGGCGAGAGCCACGAGGTCCTCTCGTCGCCCCGGATCCAGGTTCGGGCCCGAAATCAGCAGCGGCACCCGCGTGAGTTCATCGCTGAGGAACTCGCCGTGTGCGAACCAGTAGTCGTCCGCCCCCAATCCCTCACCGTGATCGGCAGTGAAGACGATCGCCACCCTGTCGCGGAGTCCGAGGGCATCCAACCCTTCGATGAGCTTCCCGACGCCTGCGTCCATGAAGGCGACTTCACCCGCGTAGCCCGCTCGGTAGAACGCGACCTCGCGCTCGCGCCCGAGTTGCTGGTAGTGCGGGATCGCCCCGAGACCGCGCTGGTCCTTGCCCAGCGGCAACAGCTCTCGGCCTCGAGATGCCGCCCGTTCCCTCTCGAGCTGCGCGATGCGCAGCTGCCGCGGCGGGGTGTAGGGGCCGTGGGGGTCCTGGTAGTGAACCCAGAGAAAGAAGGGATCGGAGCCGGCCGAAATTCCCCGCAGGATCTCGAGAGCTGCCTGGGTGGTCGCTGGGGCGTTCCTCTCGGGCCACTTTCGCTTGGCCTCGCGTTGGGTGAACCGGTCGTCGTAGACATGAAAGCCCCGCGCCAGACCCGACGAGCGACGCAACACGAAGTTGCTGACCACGGCTGCAGTTCGCCAGCCGGCAGATCGGAGCTCGGAGGCCAGGGTCGGCACATCGTTGGGGAGAGTCACTTCGTTGTTGTAGATCCCGATCTCTTCGGGGAACCGACCGGTGAGAACCGACGACAAGGAGGGAACCGTGAAGGGCGCGGATGCATACGCGTGCTCGAACACCACGCTGCGTTCTGCCAACGCGTCGAGGGCCGGAGTGAGCCCGCGACTGCTTCCGTAGGCGCCGAGATAGTCCGCGCGCAGGGTATCGACCGTGATCAACACGAGAGACGGAGGAGCCTCTTGCTTCGCGCATCCGATGGACCAGGCGCCCGCCAGCAACACCAGTACGGTCAGCAAGGCAGAATGCACCCGAAACGCCGTCCCCGTCACCCCCCCTCCCTCTCTCGACTCTCCATGTCCTGGCCTGGCAGATCCGCATCGAGCACAGATCGCTCGAGGTATTGGGGCTTGCGGTTGATGTTCAAGTGCACGCGCCCCAGGTACTCCCCGATGATGCCAAGCGCCAGCAGCTGGATTCCGCCCAGCGTCAAGATGGCCACGATGATCGAGGCGTAACCGGGGACCTTCGTCATCCCGAACAGTGTGGCAACCAGGTAGACGCCGCCGAGCCCGAGCCCCGCTCCTGCTGCGGCCACACCGAGCCATGAGACGATCTGGAGCGGAAGCAGCGAGAAGTTGGTGAGCATGTTCAAGGACAGCAGCAGGAGGGTGGAGACCGAATATCCCGATGCGCCTTCCTGGCGCGCCTCGTGCCGGACCGGGACGGATCCGATCCGATTCGTGTTCCAGGCGAACAGGCCATCCAGGAAGGTGAAGTTGAGGGAATAGGTGAAGACGCTGCGCGCCAGCTCGCTGCGCAGAGCGCGGAAAGAAGTGAACGTGAATGCGACCCCGAACAGCCGCCGGAAGATGCCGGTCACCAGTGAGGAACCGGCGTTGCGCCAACCCCGGTGCTGGCGCTGTTCGTAGGTCCCATAGACCAGGTCGAGCCCGCCTTCCTCGAGAGCGCGGACGAGCTTCGGCACTTCCTCGGGTGGATGCTGGAGATCGTCGTCGAGCGTGACGAGCACCGCACCGCGGGCTCGGCGCATGCCGGCCATCAATGCATTGTGCTGCCCGAAGTTCCGCATCAGCTGCACGCCCACCACGCGCTCCGGATTCTCGGCGTGGAGGGAGTCGATCACGCTCCATACGTCGTCGGGGCTTCCATCGTCCACCAGTACCAGCTCGAAGCCGCGAGATTCCGCCTCCAGCACCCGCATCAGGCCTTCCACGAGCGGGCGAATCGTCTCCTGGGAGCCATAGCAGGGAATGACCACGGAGATTTCGATCGGGACGTTCATTGCGTTGGCTCCAGCCAGAAGTGATGGGCCCGCTCGGGCGTGCCGGGTTCGTAGCCGAGCGATTCGTAGAGAGCGCGGCCCGCATCGTTCTCGAGCTGGGTCGCGACTTCCGCCCAGATCGCGCCGCCAGCCTCCATCGCGGCTTCTGCGGCAGCGACCAACGCTCCGCCCACGCCCTGACCGCGGGCTGCCTCGGTGACGCCGACCAGCCCGATCCTGCCTGTCTGCGGATCCGGGCGCACGACGGTGACGATGCCCAGCGTGGTGCCGTCCGCGCCGCGGGCCACCAGTACCTGCTCCGCGATCTCGCCCTTCAAGGAGCGCTCGATCCAGATTTCGTACATCCGGACGAACGCCTCCTTCGGAATGTCGGGGTCCAGTCGAAAGCGCGAGTAGAGGCCGATGCTCGGCGCCAGCCGACGAAGATCGTCGGATAGAGGTACATCGCGGAGAGTCTCGATCGTCAGCTCGTCGCGCCGTTCCTTCCGATCACCTTCGAGGCCCTTGCGGTAGAGCACACTGGCCGTGAGCGTGCGGCCACCGAAACGCACGAGGGTTTTCTCGGGAATCGTTTGATCCAATGGACGCAGACAGTAGATGAGGCGGAGGCCCGCGCGGGATGCTTCGCCCAGATCGGACTCGAGATCTGTCAGCGGAAGGTTGCCCGGTTCCACCCGTGCGATGGGGAACCCGAAGTGTGCCGAGTCCCACTCGAGCGGAACGATCACGACCGGGTCTCGAAGAAGCCGTGCACCGCACGGATCACCTCGTCCTGCGCTTCGGCCGAGAGTTCGAAGTAGAACGGCAGCCGCAACAATCGGTCCGCCATTTCTTCCGTGACGGGCAGGTCGCCGTCCTTCCATCCGTAGCGCCGTCCCATCGGAGCCAGGTGCAGCGGGACGTAGTGGAAGACCGCGAGGATCCCGCGCTGCTTCAGATGGTCGATCAGCGCGCTCCGGGTCGGCGTATCCGCCAGCAGGACCTGGAACATGTGGTAGTTGATCTCGCAGCCAGGTGGCGTCTTCGGAAGGCTCAGCACTCCCGATGCCCCGAGAGGCGCGAGCCCTTCCATGTAGCGCTCGTAGATCTCCTGGCGCCGCTTCGTGATCCGCTCCATCTGCTCCAGCTGTGCCAGCAGGAACGCACAGGAGAGCTCGCTGGGCACGTAGGAGGATCCGTGATCCACCCAGGTGTACTTGGCGATTTCGCCCCGGCTGAAGGCCTGCCGGTTGGTGCCCTTGTCGCGAATGATCTCGGCGCGCTCGATCAGCTCCGGGTCGTTGATGCAGAGCGCGCCGCCTTCGCCGCAGGTGAAATTCTTCGTCTCGTGGAAGCTGTAGGTCCCCAGGTCTCCGATTCCGCCGAGTGGTCTCCCGTGATAGGTGGCGTTCACACCCTGGGCGGCATCCTCCACCACCCGCAGGCCGTGCCGTTCGGCAATCTCCAGGATGGGATCCATCTCGCAGGCCACGCCCGCGTAGTGCACGACGAAGATGGCGCGTGTACGCGGCGTCACGGCCGCTTCGATCCGACTCTCGTCCAGATTGAGAGTGTCGGGGCGCACGTCGACGAAGACGGGACGTGCGCCGCTCTGCACGAAACAGTTGGCCGTGGAGACGAAGGTGAATGACGGGAGGATGACCTCGTCCCCCTCTTCCAGTCCGCAAAGCAGTGCGGCCATCTCCAGGCTTGCCGTGCAGGACGGCGTCATCAGGACTCGCGGCGAGCTGGAGAGATTCTCCAGGAATTCGGAGCACTTGCGCGTGAAATGCCCATCCGCGGCGATATTGCCCAGCTCCACGGCCTGGGCCATGTAGCGAAGCTCTTTGCCGACGATGAAGGGCTTGGCGAAGGGAATTCGATACATCTGGACCCGGCCCAGGAGCCTACCACACGCTCCAGACGGCATACCTTGCTCACACGCAGTAGCAGGTGTCAGGGACGACGCCTCGCGACGGCCAGGATGCTCCCCCCAACGGGGAGGCGGGTTCCGCGCCGGATGGCCCACAGCTCGAAGGCCTGCACCCTGGTCAAGGCCCAGCCGATCGGCCCCCCCGGTGCGCGATGTTCGCGAGCCTCCTGCTCCCGCGCCTCGGCTCCCCGGAAACCGAGCAGGCTCGGCAACGTGCGCAGCAGCAGGATCGGAAGCGGAAGCGACAGGAAGAAACAGGTCTGGTAGAGAACCTCGAAGCCTGCGCTTTCGAGCAGCCTCGCCGTTCCGCTCTGGGTATACCTCCTGTGGTGCCCCGCGTATTCGTCTTCACCCGACCAGAGCCAAGTGTAGGCAGGAACGGTCAGATAGATCTGGCCCTCGGGAACCAGCCGCTGTGCCAGTTCGCGGAGGAATCCCCGGTCGTCTTCGATGTGCTCCAACACGTCGAACAGCCCCACCGCCGGAAGCGTGCCGGGCTCGATTCCGGCGTCCTCGAGGGTCGAACACGCGACCGTGTGGACACCTCGGGCGCGTGCGTTTGTGGCGCCATCGGCTCCTGGCTCCAGCAGGACCGTATCGATACCCGATTCCTGGATGGCCAAAGCCACCACGCCGTTGCCCCCGCCCACATCGAAGAGGCTCCCGGCCGGGGGGTGGGTCTGCAACGCCTCGAGGATGCAGGCGTTCCGATGTTCGAACCAGAATGACCCCGCGGATTCGATCGCCAGACACCTCTGATTGCCCGCCTCCGGATAGGAGAGCGATGCAGTGACCGGTGAGACCCAGATTCCGTCCTCCCGCCTTTGCAAGCGGGTTGCAATCTGCGCCAGGTCGGTCACGAGACGACCGAGGACGCGTGCGCCCTCCGTTGGCTCCATATCATCAAGCCACCGAGGCCCAGCAACGTTGCCAGTGTGAGCGACGCACCGACGTAGAAGCTGGTTGGGAAGAACTCGATCACCAACGTCTGCTCGCCCGCCGGAAGCAGGACCCCGAGCAAACCCTGGTGGGAATAGACGAGGCGGGACTTTCCGCTCACCACCTTCCAACCAGGCCAGTAGTTCTGGTTGATCACGACCGTCCCGCCCTCGCCGCGAACCGAGAACGACAGGCGGTTCGGGGTGAAGGTATGGCTCAGTAGTTCGCTCCCAGGGCCGACCGAGATGATCTCGGCCCCCGGATAGTGGGGATGATCGAACGGAAATGCGCGATGCGGCCAAGATGTCGGGAAACCCTCGCGGGCGATGCCCGCATTCTCGAGAACCGCGGGGAAGATCGCGGTCGGCACATTCGGCCAGAGCGGATAGAGCGCCGTACGCTCGTAGATCTCCCGGTAGGGCGACAGGTCGTGGTGTACGAAATCGCTCCTGGGTTCGATCTCCATCGGGGGGGTGGAATACGCGACCTTGAAGATCGGGGCGTTGACCAGAAACAGATCGATGGCCACCCATCCGATCACTCCGACGGCGACACCACCCCCGGCCTTCGTCAGCCACCCGGAGCGGATCAAGGCCTGCAGGCCCGCGCCGGCCAGGATCGCGAGGCAGAGCAGGGGAAGGATCCGAAGTCGCATCGGAACCATCATCGAATCGAAACCCGGCAACTGATGAAGCAAAGCCCATAGATCGATCGGCAGGGTTCCGCCGAGACACACGAGGAGCATCAGCGCGAAGGATATCGCGATGGGCCCGATTCGGACCGGGCGGAGCGCCACCCCGACGCCCGCGAGCAACAGGGGCAGGAGTCCGACGTAACTCCCGACATTGAGAATGAAGGGCATCCACGCCTCGGGCCGATGAGCCTGATCCCGCGACAGGAAGGCCTGATAGAACAGGTCGATGGCGGTTGGAACGAAGGGCGCGCCGTAGTAGTTGTTGACCGCCAGGGTCTTGCGCGGATGGAGGAAGACAGCCTCGGCGACTGGCACGATCTCGACCGCGGCCAGACCGAGAGCCACCCCACCCACGAGTGTGACCGCAGCCAGCGGGCGCAGTGTACGTTCCTGGACTGAAAGAACAGCCGCGTAGATCCCCACGAAGAGGGGAACGAAGAGGTAGTGGTAGGCGCCACCATCGAGCCATGAAAGCGCCAGGAACAGGCCGCCGGCCCCGACCGTCGAAAGCCGGAGTCGATCCGTGCACCCGTGCAATGCGACCAGGATGAACGGAACCCACGCGTAGCCGATCCAGCCGATGTGTCCGTGCGCCAGGTGTTGGGCGAAGGCGCCTCCCCACGAGAAGACCAGGGCTGCAAGTACCGCCGGCATCCGGTCGAGGCGGATCCGACGGGCGAGCAGGTAGGTCCCGATCTGGGCGATCAGGAGATAGATCAGGATGCAGATCTTGAACCCCAGAACGGTTCCGAAGGCCAGCATGGGGAGGAAACTCGGGCTGAACGTGCTGCTCATCGGGTTTCCGATCAGCGACCCTCCACCACCCATCCACGGGTTCCAGAGTGGCAACTGTCCGAAGTCGACGATGCTCGTACGGGCTGCCTCCATCAGGGCCGCCTGGAAATCCCAATCCCAGATTCCCCAGTTGTGAACGTGCCTCCAGATCCAGTGCAGGAAGCCCACATTCGCCAGCGTGGCGGCTGCGATGAGAAGCGCTCCCTGCAAGTGCCCGGACTCGCGCATTTCGCTGGTCATCGCTTCCTTCATGGCGTGGTGTATGTCTACCAGAGCGCCGGCTTCGTTTCGAATACCGGTGTTGAACCACCAAGGCCTCGGGGGCAGGATCTACGCATGGCAAGCCGGGCCTCGCGCAGTGTGAACGAATGTCTGGAATACCTGAATGCCCATGGTGCCGAGGTCGAGTATGAAGCGGATCTACTCGGTACTGGACCCGCACGGGCTCTGATGCAGCGTCTGCTGGATGAGATCGAGTTCGATTCACCCGAGGCCTCGAGGATACGGCAGCCCTTCACGGGGCGGATGGTGGAGATCCCGCGTCGTCAGGCGGGCTATGGAGATCCGGGTACCTCCTATGCGTTCTCGGGCGGCGTGGTTGCAGGGCGCCCGTGGACTCCCACACTTGGGGAGTTGCGGGAGCACCTGTACGAGCGCACAGGCTACTCGAGCAACTACGTGCTGGTGAACTACTACCGGAATGGTGCGGACTGCATCGGCTGGCATGCGGACGACGAGCGCGATCTCGGCGAAGCGCCCCAGATCCTCTTGCTCTCGTTGGGTGCCACCCGCGATTTCCAGTTTCGTCGGCGTGGCGAAGCCGCGCGGGATTTCGAGACGATCACGATTCCCCTCGTTTCCGGAAGTCTGCTGACGATGCGCCACCCGACGAACGCAAACTGGAAGCATCAGCTGCCGAGGCGAGGTGGAAAGAGGCCGATGCGAGTGGGAGAGCGCCTGAGCCTCACCTGGCGTCGAGTCGGGATGCAAAGGCTCCGAAAGCCTGGGGCTCTCCGTCGCAGTGACTAGACTCCCCCGATGGGGGTTCCACGGGTGCCGCGTCTTCGAAAGCCCCGTGCGATCTTTCCGGGGAGTACGATCGGCATTGCGGCCCCGGCGTTCCCTGCCGATGCCCGATCGCTCGAAGCCGGAGTGGATGCGCTCCGAGGGGCCGGTTTTCGCATTCGCCGGCGGCGGGATCCCACCCGGGCTCGCGGCTACCTGGCGGGCACCGATGCGGCCCGGGCCAAGGAGCTGATGGCCTTCGTCGACGACCCGCGGGTCGACGCCATTTTGTGCGTTCGCGGCGGGTACGGCTGCCAGCGCATGGTCGGTGGGCTCGACGCGGCGCGCGTGCGCCGAGCGGGCAAGCCGCTGATTGGTTTCAGTGATGTCACGACCTTGCTGCTCTGGCAGCGGCGGCTAGCCGGGCTGGTCGGTTTCCACGGCCTGATGTTCAATGCCAGCGCTGGCCCTTCGCCCGAGGAAGTGGCGTCGCTGGTGGCAGCGCTGGCCGGCCATGCCCAGGCACCGTTCGAAGGGGAGGGCCGACGCCGCGGGGTTGCCCGGGGCAGGCTGGTCGGTGGCTCGATGACGCTACTGGCGGCCAGCCTGGGTACACCCTGGGAGGTGGATACCCGTGGCGCGATCCTGCTGCTCGAGGAAATCGGCGAGCGGCCCTACGCGCTCGACCGGTTGCTGACGCAGCTCGCCGCGGCCGGAAAGCTCAGTGGGGTCGAGGGCATCGGAGTCGGTCACCTGGTCGGCTGCGACGACAAGAAACGAGCCCGACCCGCGGCCGAGGAGGTGCTGATGGAGCTTCTCGCGCCCCTCGCAGTGCCGCTGGTCTTCGGCTTGCCATTCGGGCACCGGAGCCCCAACCTCACCTGGCCTGTGGGGGTGTGCGCCGAGCTCGATGGCCGGCGCGGGACGTTGACGCTGCTCGAAAGTGGGGTCCAGGGGGAGTGAGAAGGCGATGAAGCACGCGGTGATCCAGCGCAAACTCGGCCGGGTGGATCGGGCGCTGGACAAGGCGATCGATGCTGCGGTCATGCCCGGTGCTGTCGTGTTGGCGAGCATGCGCAGGGAGGGGGAGCTGCTCGAGCACGCCTCCGTGCGGGGCCTGGCGGTGGCCCGGCCCGAACGCATTCCGATGGCACGGGAGACGATCTTCGATCTGGCGTCGCTGACCAAGGTGATTGCGACGACGACGCTGCTGATGGGCCTCGTGAACGAGGGGCGGATTGCGCTAGACGATCCGGTCGCGAAGCACCTCGCCCATTTCGGGGAGCGTGAAAAGGAAGCGGTGACGATTCGCCACCTGCTGACCCACTCTTCGGGGCTCAAACCTTGGCGGGCGTTCCACGAAGCGCTGCTGGAGCGCGAACGCAAGAAGGGCGACCGGATCATCGGCACGCCCGAGGCGAAGGCCTGGGTGATCGAGAGCATCTGTCGCTCCGCGCTCGTGCACGAACCGGGAACGGCCGCGGTCTACGGAGATCTCGACATGATCGTGCTCGGCGCATTGGTCGAGGCAGTCGTCGGGAAACCCCTCGACGAAGCATTTTGCGATCGCGTGACCCGTCCGCTCGGCATGAAGCACACGGGCTTCGTCCCGCTGGCTCAGGCCGAGGCGCCGGACGCGCTGCGCCGCGGTTTTGCCGCCACCGAGAACTGCCCATGGCGCGGTCGCATCCTGTGGGGCGAGGTGCACGATCCGAATGCATCGGTGATGGGCGGAGTCGCGGGTCACGCCGGGCTGTTTGCTCCAGCGGACGATGTGCTGCGCTTCGGTCAGACGATCCTCGACGTGTGGCACGGTCGCAGCGAGGCGCTGCCTCGGGAGACCTTGCAAGCCTTTTGCACTCGGCAGAACCTTCCCGAGAACTCCGATTGGGCGCTCGGTTGGGACACGCCGAGCGAGGGCGCGTCGTCGACAGGGAGCCAGTTCTCGCGAGCCTCCGTGGGGCACCTGGGCTTCACCGGGACGTCCCTCTGGATCGATCTCGAAGCGGATTGCGTGGTCGTGATGCTGACCAACCGGGTCCATCTGGTCGCGAAGAAGAGCCGGTTCACGTTGCGGGCCGAGATCCACGACCTGATCCGCGACTCCTTCTCTGCCTAGCTACGGGAGCGGCTTGCGTTGCACGTGCACTTCGTCGCCATAGCCGGAACCGGGATGGGCTCCCTGGCGGGCCTGTTGAAGAACCGGGGCTGGGAGGTGACGGGCTCCGACGAGGGCGTCTACCCGCCGATGAGCACCGCGCTCGAGAACTGGGGAATCCCGGTGCAGATCGGCTTCGATCCGTCCCACGTGCGTGAGCGGCGACCGGATCTGGTCGTGATCGGGAATGCGGTGCGACCCGACAATGCGGAGGCGCGCGCGGCCATCGACGACGGCTTGCAAGTGCTCTCGTTCCCCGACGCACTCTATGAGCATGCGATCGCCGGACGCCATTCACTGGTCGTGACCGGTACCCACGGCAAGACCACGACGACCAGCCTGATCGCGACGCTGCTCTACGAGCTGGGCCGGGACCCCTCGATGCTGGTAGGCGGTCTCACGGTCGACTTCGATGGCAGCTTCCGCGAGGGAGCCGGCCCGGACTTCGTGGTCGAGGGTGACGAGTACGACACGGTCTTCTTCGACAAGACTCCGAAATTCCTCCACTACCACCCGCAAACCCTGGTCATCACGTCGATCGAGTTCGACCACGCGGACATCTATCGCGACCTGGAACACATCCAAGAGCAGTTCCGCATCCTCGTCTCGGAGATGCCGGCGGGGGGAACGATCGTGGCTGCGGCGGATGCAAAGACGATCGACGAGGTATTGACCGACGCCCCCTGTCCGGTCGTCCGCTACGGCGTCGACCAGGGCCGCGGCTCCGCCGGTGATTTCGTGGCGGTGAATCTCGAGACCGATGAACGCGGCTGCCTGTTCGATGTCCTGGATGCGTGCGGTGGCGGGGAGATCCTTGCCCGCTCACGCCTCGGGCTCGTCGGTGGCCACAACGTGGCAAACGCGATGGCTGGGCTGCTGGCCGTGGAGGCCAGCGGGGCGTCTCTGCGCGAAGCAGCCGGCGTTCTCGAGCGCTATCGGGGCGTCAAACGACGCCAGGAGATCCGGGGCGAGGCGGGTGGCGTGCTCGTGATCGACGACTTCGCTCATCACCCGACCGCGGTACGCGCGACGATCGAGGCCCTGGCGGCTCGTCATGCCGGCCGCCGCATCGTGGCGGTCTTCGAGCCACGCTCCAATACCAGTCGGCGGGCGCTCTTCCAGCACGAATACGCAAAGGCCTTCGAGGGCGCCGGCCATGTCGTGATCGCCAAAGTCGGCGACGCACCCATCTACAGTGCCACCGGTGAGGTCAAGGAACGCCTCTCTGCCGATCGCCTCGCCGACGATCTGGTCGCCCAGGGCATTCCGGCTCTGGCCTGTGAGGACGTGGACGCGATCGTCCGTCACCTGATGTCCGAACTCGCCCCCGGCGACGTCGTCGTGACCCTCTCGAACGGAAGCTTCGACGGCATCTGGGACAAGCTTCTAGACCGCCTAGACCGGTAGCCCCACACTGCGCATCAGCGCGATGGCATTGCTCTTCGTGACGACTCCCTCTCGCATCTGGTAGTCGAACGCGATCCGGTCGCCGTCGAGATGATCCTCGAAATGCACGTTCGCGGCCTTGCTCCCCAGGGGTTCCACTACGCGCGTCAGGGCGAGGTCGTGGGTCGTCACCAGGCCGATCGCATTTCGTGCGATCAACGCCTTGACGATCGCTTCGGCTCCGATGCCGCGATCGTGGGAGTTCGTTCCGTGGAAGATCTCGTCGAGCAGGAAGAGCAGGGGTAGTCGATCCTCGGCCAGCTCGACGACCTGGCGCACGCGCTTGATCTCGGCATAGAAGTGGGAGGTTCCCTCCTGCAGCGAGTCGACGACATGTAGGGACGCGCCTATGGCCAGGGGCGAGAGCTCCAATGCATCGGCGCAGACCGGGGCTCCGGCTTGTGCAAGGATCGTCGCAACGCCGACGCTCCGAAGCAGGGTGCTCTTGCCCGACATGTTCGAGCCGGAGATGATCAGCACCTGGGGATTCCCGTCGAGCCGGAGGTCGTTCTTCACGCATTCGCCAGCCGAGATCAGCGGGTGACCCAGCCCGCGAGCTTCGAAACGGGGTGCCTCCCCGGAGAACGAGGGAAACGTATGATCCGGATTCTCGTAGGCCATGCTGGCGATCGAAACCAGGGCCTCGAGCTCGGATACCGCGTCGATCCAGCTGCCGAGGTTGGGCCCACAGGCGAGACGCCAGCTCTCGATCTGCAGCGCGAGCTGGCTGGTCCAGAGCATCAGCGCACCCAGGGGTGCGAAGAACATGTTGCGTCTCGCATCGAGAAGCTCGACGTAACGGTGCAGTCGGGCGATCTGGGCGGAGGGAGGCAGGCCCTCGGTGGCGATTGCCCGGTGCAGTTCCACCAGCCGAGGTGAGTTCGCCGGCTCTCGCTCGAAACGTTCCAACAGACGTGCGAGCAGGTCCAGGTCGCGGGTCGGTCCGTCGACTGCCTTCACCGTGGCCTGGACCCGTCGTCGGATGCGCCAGGCAAAGGCCAGCTGGGCGGCGCCGGCGAACGCGAAGGCAGCGGGTCCGGCGGGCCCCAAGGAGCCCAGCAGCCAAGCGCCTAGCGTGGTCAGTGTGATCAGGGCCAGTGTCACCGCGACCACGCGGTGGGCGGCGTGGAAGCCCACCGGTCCCGCCTCGCCCCATTGGTGCAGTGCCTGTGGATGAAGACCAGGACGCACGTCATCGCCGACGAGGCAGAGATCCTCGCGGAGGTCGAGGCGGTCTCGCAGCTCGCAGGCGGCCTGCTGGCGAGCGATCACCGTATCGGGATCGGCTGGCGCCAGCAGCCAGGCCGCGAGCATCTCTTCGCCGCCGCGCGTGCGCGCCAGGCACATGCGCTCGAAGAGCGATCCCTCGCCAAAGAGATCGAGATCCCGCGCGTAGGCGTGGTCTGCTGGCTCGTGCTCCGTGCCGCTGGTTCCGGTTCCGGCAGAGCGATGTTCGAGCCGTGCGATTCCGCGCTGGTAGAAGGCCCGGGCGCGCTCCGCCTGCTCTCGCGAGCGGAGTACCTGATCGTGCCAGAAGAGCAGGCCGATGAAGAGGACCGTCGGTAGCACGAGCCAGCGGAAGGCCAGTGCGTCCGCTCCGAATACCGCGAACAGCATCGAGACGCCGATCGCGAAGACCGCCAGCCGCACTTTCTGGAGCCGGCCATCGAAGGCCACCCAGCGGTCGGCTTCGGCGCTTCGATCCGCAAGCCGAAGGGCGTAGATGTCCTGCGGTGTTTCGCTCACGCGGGACCCGGAAGGCCCAGCAGCTGGGCGCCGCTACCGGCGGCAAACGAGTTTTGGATCGCGTCCGCGACGAAGCCCCGCGCGGTCGCGATGGCCTCGTGTATGTCGCGGCCCTTGGCCAACTCGGCCGTGATGGCTGCAGACAGGGCGCAGCCCGTACCGTGGACCGGGCCGGTTTCGATGCGCTTTCCGGGAAGCCACTCGATGTGGACGCGGTCGCCTTCCCGGACGGCGAGCACATCATCCGGCGGGCCTTCCGCGTGGCCTCCCTTCACCAGCGCCGCATCCGCACGGAGTTCCTCGACGAAGCCCCGCGCAGCGTCTTCTGCGCCTCTTCGCGTGCCGGCTTCGCAGTCGAGCAGTGCCTCCGCTTCGGGCCGGTTCGGGGTGACGAGCGCGGCGCGTCCAATCAGTTCCTGGAGCATCGGCCAGGCCCGACGTTCGAGCAGGGGCGTACCGTCGCTGGCAAACAGGATCGGGTCGATCACGATCGGGACACCCCCGGGCAGGCTTTCAAGCGCCAATGCGACGCTTCGCACGACATCGTCGCTGGCGAGCATGCCGAGCTTCAGCGCGTGGGGCGGAAGGTCGCCCAGCAGCACCCGGAGCTGGTCCAATACGACGGAGGGGAAGGTCGGCAGCACCCGATGGACCTTGCAGGTGTCTTGGGTGGTGAGGGCCGTGGGAACGGCCGATCCATGGACGCCAAGGCTTCGAAAGACCTGCAGGTCGAGCTGGAGCCCGGCACCTCCGGTGGGGTCCGAGCCGGCCACCGTGCACGCGATCGGATGGAGGGTCATGGGCGGGGAAGGTAATGAACGGTAAGATCGCCGCCTTGTTGCGGCACGAAACACGATGGAGGCGGATGTGTGGCGCGCTGGCGTTCACGGTCGCTCTCTTCGGGTTGGCGGCCGGCAACGCCCGTGCCCAGGAGCTCTGGTATGCGGAGAAGTACGCGGCCGGCGACGTGCCCATCAGCGTGGAGCAGCTCTGGTCGCGTGGCCCATTGTTCCGCTCGGAGACCGTGATCGCGGGCCATCCGATCGTCACGATCGTCCGTGCGGACCGCTACATCATCATCGATCGCTTGACCCAGAAGGGAGTCAGCATCGAGCGGCATCCGAAAGCGCTGAAGGAGTCAGCAGCCGGCAAACGACCCTTCGGCACGGAGCTCGAGGCGCTGCTAGCGGCCGGGGGAGAGTTCGTTCGGGAGCAGGATTACGCTGGAAACAAGTGCGACCTCTACCGCCTGACGAGCCAGGAAGGTCGCCGGGAAGTCTGTGTGACCCAGGACGACGAGAAGCTTCCGGTCCTGACGCGTGTCTGGATGCGCAGCACCCAACGTCGGGCCGAGAGCCGCTTCATGAACTGGACCCAGCAAGTAGAGGCGCCCGAGAGCTTCTTCGATCCCGATCCGCGCATCCCCCTCAGCCAGATCAGCTACCAGGAATACACCGAGCGCGCGGCCACCGATCTCGAGATCCCGGCCCCGCCCCTCTACCGCGCCCTTCTACACGGCTCCCGCTGAACGGCCCTTTGTTGCGTTCAGCTGGCCCAGGTGATGTTGGCGTCAGCGATCGCGGGCGTCTGGGCGGCCAGCATGGAGAGCTTGCGAGCGATGCTGCCCGATAGTGCCCGGAAGGCTTCGGCCGCGTCACTGTCCGGGGCGTGAATCAGGATCGGGCGTCCCTCGTCGCCACCTTCGACGACGCGCGGGTCGATCGGAATTTCGCCCAGGAAGTCCACTCCAAGTTCGTCCGCGACGCGCTTGCCTCCATCCTTGCCAAAGATGTGGTACTTGCGGTCGGGCAGATCAGGCGGCACGAAGTAGGCCATGTTCTCGACGATGCCGAGAATCGGGACATCGACCTTCTCGAACATCTTCAGGCTCTTGCGGGCATCGATCACGGAGAGATCGTTGGCGGTCGTGACGATCACTGCGCCTGCGAGAGGAGCTTGTTGGGTGAGTGTGAGCGCAGCGTCGCCGGTACCCGGGGGAAGGTCGATCACCAGGTAGTCGAGCTCGCCCCATTCGACATCGACCAGGAACTGGCGGATCAGACCGTGCACCATCGGGCCGCGCCAGACCACCGGTGAGTTCTCGGTGACGAAGAAGCCCATCGACATCAGCTTGAGCCCGTAGCCTTCGATTGGAATGATCTTGTTGGTGTCGCCTTCTTTCGCCGTCTCGGGGCGCTGGTTCACTCCGGTCAGCAGGGGGAGAGACGGGCCGTAGACGTCCGCGTCCAGGATCCCGACGCTCGCGCCGCTGGCCTGCAGGGCCAGGGCCAGGTTCACGGCCGTCGTGCTCTTGCCGACGCCGCCCTTTCCCGAGGCCACCGCGATGGTGTTCTTGACGCCGGGCAGGATCGGACCGTCCTGGGGCGCCGGCCCTCGCCGACCGCGGGTATTGGCGGTCATCGCGACCTCGGCACGTTCGACACCGGGCAGGGCTTCGACCCGCTCCTTCGCCTGGCGTTGGAACTCCTCTTTCACCGGGCAGGCCGGAGTGGTCAGCTCGATCTGGAAGGAGACGGTGCTTCCGTCGCTCTCGGTGCTTCCATCGATCTGGATGTTCTTCACGAAACCCAGATCGACGATGCTCTTGCCGAAATCCGGGTCGATGATCGGGCGCAGCGCGTCCAGGACGGCCGCCTCGTTCAATGAGGTCATGCGTTCTCCATTTTCTGCACCGGGCGGGTGTCGAGCCACTGAGTCATCTCGGGCTCCATGCGTTGCAGATCTTCAAGGGTGGTCTGGATCAGGACGTTGCGTACGGCCAGGTCGACGCGTTGCCACAACGCACGCAAAGCGCAGTTCGTTCCGCGCACACACAGCTGCTCCTGGCCGGGGTGGCATGCACAGAAGCCTTCCGGGAAGAGTGCTCCGCCCAGCACCTGGACGGCATCCCAGGCGGTGATCTGGCTGGCCGGCCGGGTCAATCGGTAGCCTCCGGCGGCGCCGCGGGTGCTCGACACCAGGCCTCCTCGCCGCAGCTCGCGCAGCAGCTTGGCCGCGTAGTCTGCCGAGAGGCCCTCCGCTTCGGCGATCTCGTGGATCGTCAGCATCGCGCCATCGCGCCGGGAGAGCTCGATCAGACAACGGAGGCCGTACTCTTCCTGGGCCAGTAGCTGCATGGGCAGCACGATCGGGAATCCGGACGGAACTGTCAAGATTCCAGCTTGCCCAGACACGGGGCTTCCGCGAGAGTGCGCCCGCTCGGAGGAGGGCAGGGAATGGAAGCCTGGGATGACTCGTGGTTTTGGATCGTATTCGGAGCGGTCGGGCAGGCGATGTTCTTCGCCCGTTTCCTCGTCCAATGGGTCGCCTCCGAGCGAGCGGGTCGGAGCTATGTCCCGGTAGCGTTCTGGTGGCTCAGCCTGATCGGGGCCGCGATGATGTTTACCTACGCCGTGCATCGCCAGGAGCCCATTTTCCTCGTCGGGCAGGCCGTGGGCTGGTTCGTCTACTCGCGGAATCTGGTCCTGCTGAGGCGAACCGGAGCAGCGGACAGTTCGTCCCAGGCGGTCTAGCTTCAGGCGAGCTTCACGAATCTATCCGAGACTCTCCCCATGCTTCGAATCCTCTACGTCGAGGACGACCCGACCGCCCGTGAGTACATCCACAAGGGCCTCGCTGAGCGCGGCTATACGGTGGACGTGGCCGCGGACGGAAAGGAGGGCCTCGAAAGGGCGCTCCGAGGCCCCTTCGACCTGCTGATCCTGGACGTGATGCTGCCCGAATCCTCCGGCTTCGACATCCTGCGGGAGGTTCGAGAGCGGCAGATCGATACGCCGGTCCTCTTCCTTTCCGCCCGGGGTGAGGTGGCTGATCGCATCGAAGGCCTGAACCTCGGGGCCGACGACTATCTGGTGAAGCCTTTTGCGTTTGCCGAGCTGATGGCCCGCATCCAGGCCGTGGCCCGCCGCACTGTGGCCGAGCCCGATTCAGGGCAGCTATCGATCGCGGATCTGGTGCTCGACCTGCGCCGCCATGCGGTCGAACGAAGCGGCCAGGCGATCGAACTCACGCCGAAGGAGTTCTCACTTCTCGAGTACCTGATGCGCAACGAGAGCCACGCGGTGTCGCGCGGGATGATCACTGAGAAAGTCTGGGGCTACGGTTTCGATAGCTACTCCAATCTGATCGACGTGCACATCAACCACCTTCGCAAGAAGCTCGACCAGGACTTCGCGCCGAAGCTGATCCACACCGTGAAGGGTGTGGGCTACGTGCTCGAGGATCGCAGCACGTCCGACGCGTGAAACCCAGGGTTTCCATCGGGGTCCAGTGGGCTCTGCGCTACACCGTGGCGTTGCTGGTCACGGTTTCCGTATTCGGCGTGTTCACGTACACGCAGATTGCGCGGCGCACGGAGAGCGACGCCCGGCTCGTCCTCGAGCTGCAGGTGAACGAGGTCGCGGTCCACGCTGCGGCTGGTGAACCGGATGCGATGGCCGAGACGATCGAGCGCGGCATTGCCAGTGCAGATCCGGAGCTGAAGCTGGGCTTTGCGCTCTTCGACACCGACGGGAACCTGATCGTCGCCCGTGGATCCCTGGCCCTCTATCCGACACCCCTCCCCGAGGGCGTGCTCGCGGGCGAGGATCAATCGGGAGCCGACCAGGTGGAGGTTGGCGAGAACTACCCTTACCTGGTGATGGCGGTGCGCGCGCCGCCGGGCTTCGTGCAGGGTGCCATCTACACCCGTCCCTTCGTGCGCAACGCCCGGGACGTTCGCGACATCTACCTCTACTCGCTTCCCGTGCTCTTGCTGGTGACGGCGGGGCTCGGCTACGCGCTGGCGCGGGGCAGCTTGCGCCCGCTGGCAGAGATGAACGCCACCGCGCGGCACATCTCGGGGGCCAACCTGGAAGAGCGTATCCCCACGACGGGCTCTGGTGATGAGCTCGACGAACTGGCCGCGACGCTGAACGAGATGATCGCCCGAATTGGCCGCAGCGTGCAGCGCGCACGCCGGTTCTCCGGAAACGCCGCCCATGAGCTGCGCACGCCGCTGAATGCGCTCCGCAGCCGCCTCGAGGTCACCCTCGAGCAACCCCGCGATGCCGAGGAGGCCCGCAAGGCGTTGGCGGAAACCGCAGCCGAGGTCGAGGGCCTCTCCAACATCGTGCATGCAATGATGCGGTTGGCGCAATCGGAGGCCGGGCTGGCACCGGAACAGCGCAGCCCGGTGGACTTGAGTTCGCTGCTGCGCGAGGTCGTGGCTTTCTTCGCACCCCTCGCGGAGGAGGCCGAGGTAGAGCTCGTGACCGAGCTTGGCGACCCGGTCTGGGTGCCCGGCGATCCATCCTGGCTCCACGAACTCTTCGCAAACCTGCTCGACAACGCGATCAAGTACACACCTGGTGGCGGCCGTGTAGAGGTGACGATCGAACGACAGGTCGACGCAGTGATCATCCGTATACGCGACGAAGGCATCGGTATCCCCCCCGAAGACCTCACTCGCATCTTCGAGCCCTTCCACCGCGTCGGTGATCGCAGCATGGCCCCCGGGGTCGGACTCGGTCTGCCGATCAGCCGCGAACTTGCCCGGGCCCACGGAGGAGAACTCCAGGTAGAGAGCCGCCCCGGCGAGGGCACCACCTTCCTGGTGCGCCTGCCAGGGAGTTGAGAAGCGGGCCGGGCGCGGGCACTCATGGACCAGGAATCGATCACCACCTGCGGAAGCCTTCGATGCCCCTGTTCGAGAATGGGCTGACCCTAGGCGAGCGGAGCGTCTCCATTGCAGGCGACCCGATCGTGAAGGTCGAGGATGCGCTGGACCTCGCGGTCGATGCGCGGGCTCCCGAAGCTGCCCACCCACGCACAGGTCGAATAGCCTCGGATTCGGTCTTCGTAGTCCGATTGCCAGGCGCGATACGCCCGTTCTTCTTCTGCAGATGCCCAGGGATATCGGGAGGGAGGCCGGGGCGCTCGGCAACGCCAGAATTTCGGTGTGAGGCGCGCACGGAAGCACTGCTGGGCCGCGCATAGCCGGACGTAGAGCGGATCGGATCCAAGGGCCTCGAGCAGTTCGGTCGCATCGCGCGACCCTGGCTCGTAGACCCGGTGGGTGGCCAGGCACCTGAATCCGTTGGCGGTCCGGTAGAGACGCAGGCCGACGCGAGGATGCTGCTGGGTATAGGCATCGATGCGGGCGAGGATCGGTTCGTCCTGGCCCGTCTTCGGTCCGCCGAACCAGCCACGCAGCCGGCTCCAGAAGGATCTCTCCGGGTAGTCGATGTCTGCGAACAATGCACCGGCCGAGTTCAAGACCGTGGCGCCGTAGGCGTTGCGCGTCGTCACCGCCTGCGGCCGGCCCCCATCGGAGATTTCCTCCAGGAATTCCTCGCGTACCGGTCGCCGGGAGTAGGGATAGTCGCCTCGCGGCTTTCCGGAGCGGATTGCGGTAGCGGCTCGTGCTGCGATCGCTTCGGCCTCCCGTCGTGCGCTCTCGAGGCTGGTCTCGGAGCCGCCGAAGCAGGCGATCTCGAAGCGCCGCTCGGGTGTCTCCACAGTGGCCGTACTCCGGGCCCAGTATCGGTAGAACTTCATCGCGTTTTCCAATCAAAGGGGGTGGCAGCAACGTGGCATCTATCAAGCACGGGAGGGGAGAGGCTTTCCACCGCCCGAGTGGACCGGGTTTCGGGTATGCGGAGCGCCGTGGCGTTCCATGAAGGCGGCCCAGATGCGACGGCCGCACTGGTCGTAGTGGCGCATGGCCTGCACGAGGGCACGGCGGGACTCGGGGTCGACCAGGGGTTTCGGGAGCAGGGGATCAAAAACCAGCTGGCGGATGATGCGGCCGCCCGATTCGAGCCCGAGGTGTACGCCGATGAAGCGGCCATTCCAGCGGCACACCCGCTCGTCGAGCTTGCGCCAGCCGTGGAGCTGGTGGCTGACCGGATCTGCCGCTCGACCCAGCCGATAGCGCCCTCGAGCATCTCGCTCGACCTGCCCTCTTGCGACCAAGCGGGTGACGGCTACCCGAAGGCTGCCTTCAGCCACACCGAACACCTCACCCGCAGCGATCAGGGCTGCGATCGGCATGCTGCCACCACGGAGCGTGGAGAGGAGGTCGAGGGTCAGGGTCTTTCCGGTCGGCTGGGACATCTGGGCCGTTACTCTGATGACGATTCCACGTCAAACAACGTAACATCTGATCGCGCGACCCAGGAGCCGTGCCGAAACTGCCGCTTGCGATCGCCCGCGAGATCGCCTCCAATGCACGGCTCGCGATGCAGGGTACCAAGCACAGGATGAGCACCACGGAGAATGCCAGGGCCGGGTCGGGCGTCGGGCCCTGGCGATGATTGCCCGCACACTTGCTGCGGCTTGCCTTGTGGGTGTTCTCGGCGCCGTGATCGTTCAGGAATTCGGTACCGGTCTGCCCCTCGGACTGTTCAACGACGGCCGCGAGACCTACGAGATGCTCTCGATGATCACCCTTGGGGTGATCATCGCGGCTCTTGCCGTGCTGGCGGTGGAGGTGTTCGCCCGCCGAACGCTGCGAGTCGGAGCCTGGGTGCGAGGCGGCCTGGCCGCTGCGCTTCTCTTCGAGGTCATGCTGTTCGCGATCGATGTGACGTTGGTCTCGCGGGGCGCGGATCCGCCCCTGGGTGGGCCGTACCGGGAATTCCAGACGCGATCCGGCGACTGGATCTTCGTGAAGAAGCCCCATTCCGGTTCCCCGCTCGGCTTCCGCACGGTGACTCCCTATCCAACGGCCTCTTCAGGGCGCCGGCTGCTCTTTCTCGGCGATTCCTATACCGAAGGCAGCGCTCGAGACCGGAGCTGCAACTACCCGAATGTTGCCGCCGCGACGCTGGCCAGTCAGAGCGGGGTTCCGGTCGCCGTGCTCAACGCCGGGGTTGCGGGTTACGGTCCGCGCGACGCCGTCGGCCTCCTCCGCCATCTGCTGGAAGAGGGCTACGAGGCAGACGCGATCGTCTACGGGCTCTTTCTCGAGAACGACTTCACCGACAACCTGCCGGGTACGACCCGCCGGGTCGTCGCCGGCATCAACTTCCGTTTCCCCGAGTCGGGCTTCCTGCGCAGATTCCATCCGTTGAATTCGCGCAGCTTTCGATATGCGCTCTTCATCGATCGAGCCATCCGGATCCCGTTCGGAGGTGGAGTGCCCGCGCAGCGAGCCGACGGACCCTGTGTTCTGGAGCCGCAGGAGCGAGCTGCGGAGCTTCCGCGGAGCCTCGTCCGGTTGGCGCGCCGGCGTCTGGAGGGCAACTACGGGGGGCAGGTTCGTACCGCGATGGCGGAAGTCGAAAGCGCATTGCGCGATCTCCGCCTGGTCGCCGGAGATCGGCCCGTCTTTCTCGTCGTATTCCCCGATCGCATACTGGTCGATGATTCTCTCGTCCAGGCGATGGGAGTGCAGCGCGACCTCTACGCCACCGGGCGCTTGCAAGACTGGGTGGACGACGTCTGGCCCGATGCAATCCGCGTGGAGCAAGCCCTTTCGGCCGGAGCCGAGAACTTCCGCACCCAGGACACCCATCTCTCCGACCTTGGAAATTCGAGGGCTGGTCAGTATGTCGGGAGGGCCCTGGTCGGGAGACTGGGCTGGTAGCATCGGTCAACGGCCGGCCATCGACTCCCGCCACCGGTTCATCCAGTAGAGGTTGGCGTCCGCCTCCCGGGCTTCACCGATCTTCTCCGTGTCCCAGAGCTTCGAGAACAGGAATGCGCGCGGGCAGTGGGCATAGGTTTCGACCACCTCGATCATCAGGGCCTGGACGATCTTCGTGTTCTCGTCTTCGCTGAAGACCTCCGGGGCGATCCCCTCGAGCCGCCCGCTGCCGCGATCGATCACGCGAGCCCGTCCGTTGACCCGTACCGTCCAGTCGCAACCCGGGATCAGGAAGACCAGGCCCGCATGAGCGTTGCCATCCACGTTTTCGTAGGAGTGGAACAGACGGTTGCCTGCGATGTCCGGCAGCAGCAGGTGCTTATCGTCGAGCACCTTCACGAAGCCCGGCATTCCTCCTCTGGGTGAGGCATCGCACTCGCCGGAAGGGCCCGCGGTCGCCAGCACGACAAAGGGCGACTGACGGATGAAATCCTGCATCATCGGATCGAGCGCGTAGAAGATCTTCTTGCGAACCATCTCCATGGGCTCGCCGAAGGTCTGCTGAAAACGGTTCACGGAGCTTCTCCTTGCTGGTACGGGACGTCCGGAGCGGGCCCGACGATCGTATCATTCGGCCCCGTGAATTGCCGTGGTACGCTCTCCCACCGTGGAATTCCGGGTGGTCGATTGACCCTTTGCCTCGAGGGCGTGTCTCGCGGGGGTGTCGCCGGTGTCGATCTCGAGTTGGAGAACGGCTCGCTGACGGTTCTGCTCGGCCCCACCGGTGCGGGCAAGACGAGCCTGCTGCGATTGTTGGCTGGCTTGGACAAGCCTGCCGCGGGTCGCGTGAGGCAGGACGGGGTCGACGTTCATCGCGTCTCGCCGCGGAAGCGTCAGGTCGGCTTCGTCCACCAGCGCTTCGTCAACTACCCGGCCAAGACCGTCTACGAGAACATCGCTGCGCCGCTTCGCCAGACGAGAGGCCTGCCGACCTCGGAGATCGACGCGAAGGTGCGGGCGACGGCGGAGTTGTTGCGGATCGATGGCCTTCTCGGACGCCGGCCGTCCGAACTCTCCGGCGGCCAGCAACAGCGGACTGCTCTGGCGCGGGCGCTCGTCCGGGAGGGCGGGTTGCTGCTTCTCGATGAGCCGTTGGTCAACCTCGACTACAAGCTGCGTGAAGAGCTGGGCGCCGAGCTTCGCGCGATCTTCGCGCGAAGAAGCGCAACCCTGGTCTTCGCCACGAGCGACCCATCCGAAGCCCTGGCGTTGGGAGGGCGCACGCTGGTGCTGGACGGCGGCCGTGTCCTCCAGGCCGGTCCAGCACTCGATGTCTACAGACGGCCAGACTCGGTGCGGGTGGGGGAGCTGACGAGTGTTCCGCCGATGAACCGGCTTGCTGGACGACTTGCAGCGGGCATGTTGCTGCTGGGGCCGGGCAGCCAGGCGTCTCGCCCCTCGCACCTCGAGGCACTTCCGGACGGCGCCTATCACTTTGGCGTGCGGCCTCATCAGCTCCGGCTCGTCCCGGGGGCTTCAGGTTCGCTGAAGCTCACCGCGGCCGTGGAGCTTGCCGAGCTGAGCGGTTCCGAGACCTTCCTGCACGTCCGGCCGTCGGAGGCTGGCCAGACCGTGCTCGTCGTTCACCAGGCCGGGACCCGCCCGCGGTCGATCGGGGAGAACGTCGATGTGTTCATCGACCCGCGGCAGCTGCACGCATTCGACGAGGCAGGCGGCCTCGTGGCCGCCTCGGAGCTCTGATGGCACGCATCGATGTCGAAGACGTGGCGCATCGCTATGACGCCGACGCTGCCTGGGCCGTGGATGCCCTGACGCACACGTTCCGGGACGGTTCGGCTTCGGCAATTCTCGGTCCTTCGGGTTGTGGCAAGACGACGTGGCTGTCGATCCTCTCGGGCCTGCTTCGTCCGACTCGTGGCAGGCTGCACATCGACGGGCGCGAGGTGACGGCCTTGCCGCCGCGGCAACGCAAGATTGCCCAGGTCTTTCAGTTCCCGGTGGTCTACGACGCGATGACGGTCTTCGAGAACCTCGCATTTCCCCTCCGGAACGGAGGCGTGGCGAAAGAAGAGCTGAAGACCCGGGTCGAGGCGACCGCGGAGCTGCTCGGGCTCACGGCCAGCCTCGATCGGCGAGCGAGCGGGCTGCCTGCGGACGAGCAGCAGATCGTCAGTCTTGGCCGCGGCCTGGTTCGTTCCGATACCGCGGCCGTGCTGCTGGATGAGCCACTCACGGTGATCGATCCGCTTCGCCGCTGGGAGATCCGGCAGAAGCTTCGCCGGGTCCATCAGCAGACGAATACCACGCTCGTCTACGTGACCCACGATCAGACCGAGGCGCTGACGTTTGCCGACGAGGTCGTCGTGATGGATCGCGGTCGGGTGATGCAGGTGGGGACGCCTCGCGAGCTATTCGAGTATCCACAGCACACCTTCGTCGGGCACTTCATCGGGAGCCCGGGAATGAACTTCCTGCCGTGTAGGCTCGCGGGGCACGAACTCGTCGTGGAGGGCCATCGGGTGCCGATCGATCGCGCCGCATTTGGCGATTCCGGCGAGGCCGAACTCGAACTCGGCATCCGGCCGGAATTCCTGGAGCTGACGTCGGATAGGGCGGAGGGCAGTGTTCCAGCGCGCATTCGTTCCGTGACAGCGCTCGGCGATCACCACCTGGTGACCGTTGCGTGCGGAGAGCGGCCGCTCCAGGTTCGCGTACCTGAAGGTGCGCCCATTCCGACGCAGCGTGGATTCCTGCGGTTTCCTCCCGAGTGGATACGCCTCTACCATGACGGGCGGCTACTCGAGTGAATCGCACAGAACATCCGCGTGCTTGGTGGCTCGTGCTGCCGGTCTTGTGTGTCGTCGCGTTCTCGGCGTTGATTCCGCTGATGACTGTCGTCAACTACTCGGTCCAGGACATCTTCGGGCCGGACCAACGCGTCTTCGTCGGGAGTGAGTGGTTCCGCGAGATCCTCCGCGATTCCCGGCTTCATGCGGCCTTGGGTCGACAGCTGATGTTCAGCGCGTCGATCCTGTTGATCGAGATTCCGCTCGGTGTTGCCCTCGCCCTTGCGATGCCGACCCGCGGAATCGGGGTTTCGTTCACGCTCGTGATCCTGGCCCTTCCGCTGCTGATCCCCTGGAACGTGGTCGGCACGATCTGGCAGATCTTCGGTCGCGCGGATATCGGCCTGGGCGGTGCGCTCATGCGGGTGCTCGGCTCCGACTACAACTATGCCCAGAACGCTGCGGACGCCTGGGTCACCTTGCTGGTGATGGACGTCTGGCACTGGACTTCCCTGGTCGCACTGCTCGGCTATGCCGGCCTGCGCGCGATTCCAGCGGCTTGCTACCAGGCCGCGCATATCGATGGGGCCAGCCGGTTCGCGATCTTCCGCCACATCCAGTTGCCCAAGCTGCGGGGCGTGCTCACGATCGCGCTGCTGCTTCGGTTGATGGACAGCTTCGT
>JAAELW010000001.1 GCA_024226235.1 bacterium | reverse complement strand
CGTTGCGCATTGCCACCGCCGTCAACCAGCCCGGAAAGATCTCCGGCCCCGATCGCACGCGCGAGCTTGCGCAGTTCACCGCGCACCCGGTCGTTGCTCTCGGCCAGCTCCCGGAACTGGGCCGATTGCCGGATCGCTCGCTCCTCCCGGTTGTTCTGCTGGAGCACGAGCACCAGCAACAGGCCGGTATTCACCACCAGCACGGCCGCCAGCAGCGCCTGGAACCATCCCCCCTGTTTCATCTCACCCCCCCTGCGAGGATACAAGCTCGAGACGGAAGAGCCCCTCGGGTAGCTCCGGGTCGAGCTCGACCTGCCGGAAATTCACCTCAGCTCGCAGGCCGGGACTGGCGAACTCCAGCGTCACCTGGTGTGCGAAGAAGCCCGCTCCCGCCGGGCGATGATCGGCGTACGACACCGCAACCCGCGGGAAGCCGGATGGATCGTCCAGACGCAGTGCGTGCAACAGGCCCCGTTCATCGAGGACTGCGGTGAGGCTCTCCCCTTCCGGCCCCCGCCAGCGCAGTGCCAGCCGGCCGTCGCCGCCGCGGACGGCCCCTGCAGGCTCGCCCACCCGGATCGGCAGGCCTCCGAGCAGCAGGGCCACCAGCTCCGCGGGCGTGAGCGGGACGCCCGCCACCTCACCGAGCAACCCGGGGTGGACCAGGCCGCTCTCCACGGCTGCGGTCTCAGCCCGATACAGATCGAAGCGCTGGCCATCGGTCGCCAGCACGGCGATACGTTGACCGGCCAGGCCCATCACTTCCATTCGGACTCGCGCCGGCCGCTCGAGCACCACCAGATGGCGAGCAAAACTCGCCCCAAGAACCCCTTCCAACGCGACCCTCGCGGTCCCGCGCAGACCGTGGCGGGCCGAGGCCTGGGCCACGAAGTCCGCAAGCACCCGCTGGACTTCGGGCGTGCTCGGATCGAGGACTTCGGGCATCGGAACAGGGGCTGTGCGGCAACCCGCGATCAGCACCAGGACAACGCCCAGGGCCCGAACACGACTCAATTCTGCTCGAGCTCCTCGCGCAGGCGCTCCAGTTTCTCGAACAGACCGGGCTGCTCGTTGTCACGCGGGCCTAGGCGGATGGCCTCCTCGTAACGCTCCAACGCGCCGCCCCGATTGCCTTCCAGCAGGAACACATCGCCCAGATGCTCCGAGATCACCGGATCACCGCCGGTCAGGCGTACCGCCTTCTCCAGCGCCGCACGCGCCTGTTCGATCAAGGGCTGCGCCTCATCCCTTCTGCCGGCCTCGACCAACGGGCGCGCACGCATGTAGTAGATCCATCCCAGACTGTCCGTGATGAAGCCGTCGTCGGGCCGCTGCTCGAGCGCGCGTGAGATCAACGCCTCGGCCTCTTCCAGGTTCTCACCGCGCTCCGCCCAGGTGTAGCCGACGTAGTTCAGCGCACCCGCGTGGGTCGGATCCAACCCGAGCACCGTCTCCATGGTACGGAGGGCTTCGTCGATGTGGCTGGCCTCGCCCTGGATGATGCCGATGTTGTAGAGCACATCGGCATCGGCGGCGCTCCCGTCCAACATCGTTTCCAGCAGGGCCAGCGCACCGACCACATCACCGCTCTTGGCCTGCAAGCTGCCCATGTAGAGATCGAGAGCACGACTCTTCGCCGCACTCCGCGCTTCCTCCAGATAGGCGACGGCCCCGTCGAAATCGCCCTCGGCCTCGGCCATCCCCGCCAGCTGGGTGCGCGCATCGGCAAAGCGCGGATGGTCACGCCCGATCCGGACCAGCGCCTCTCGCGCACCCGTCTCGTCGCTCTGGCGGCGCAGCGCAACGCCCAGGAAATAGATCACCTCCTGCTGGCGCGGCTGCAATGTCAGCGCACGACGGAAGCGCTCAGCGGCGGAGCCGAAGTCTTCTTCTTCGAAGTCGAGGAAGCCGAGCCGCAGCAGTGTGCGCAGATCCCGCGGCTGCTCGTACAGAGCGGCTTCGAGGGTCACGCGGGCGGCATCGTTGTTCCCGAGAGAGAGTTCCGCATCGGCCTTGGCGAGCAGCGTGGCCAGGTGGCCGGGATGCTCGCCTAGCATCTCACGGTAGATCGCGATCTCGCCTTCGCGGTCATCACGCTGATGCCGCCCGCGGGCGATCATTCCGTACAGCGCGAGATCGCCCGGATGTCGAATCAAGCCGCGACGCAGCACCGCCTCGGCTTCGGCCGGATGACCGAGTTTCTCCTCGACATCGGCCAATGCCAGGTAGGAACGGGGCAGATCGGGAACGCGATCCACCAGCCAACGAGCGACTTCCCGAGCTTCCTCGAGGCGTCCGGCCTCGCCGAGAACGGCATACAGCAGAGCGGCCGCCTCACCGGAGTTCGGCTCCCCGGATTCGGCTCGCAGGACCCGTTCCGCATTCACGGCATCCCGGCGGAAGCGATACAGGGTGCCCAGGAAGAGGCGGATCCCGTCATCGTCCGGCTCCAGCGCCAGCGCGCCCTCGGCATGCTCGACTGCCAGATCGAGCTGGTTGGTGCGAGCCGCCAGTTCGGCGACGCGCCGGTGCAGGAACCCGGAGTCCGGGTCTCCGGCCAGAGCCCGCTCGTAGGCCGCCAGCGCCTCCTCGTGCCGACCCTCCGCCGCGAGATCCTGGGCGACCAGTACGTGGAATTCCGGCGGGCCGTCGGTCGGCAGTTCCCGCGCCGCGGACCGATCTGCCGGACGCCCGGGCAGCCCGGGCAAATGAGCGCATCCGGTCGCAACCACGACGAGAACGTGCAGGCCGGCCACCCATGCGACCCTTGTCCACCAACTCGACTCGCTCATCCAAGCCCCATCGGCTGGCCCTCCAGCGGGACTGAGCAGTTCACCGTACTCGAACAATCTGACCCACCATCGGGACTTGGCAATACGGCCTTCTCAGTCTTTCGGGGTGGCCAGAAAACCCTTCTCCTCGAGATAGCCCACCAGTACGGCCACGCTCTCCTCGACACTTAGACCCTTCGTGGGCACCACGAGTTCCGGCTTCTCCGGTTCCTCGTAGGGAGCCGAAATGCCGGTGAACTCGGGGATCTCGCCGGCGCGGGCCTTCTTGTAGAGGCCCTTCGGGTCGCGCTCTTCGCAGGTGGCGACGTCCGCGTCGACGAAGACCTCGACGAAGTCCCCGTCCTCGAAGAGCTCGCGCACCTGGTCCCGATCCGCACGGTAGGGCGAAATGAAAGAGGTGAACACGATCACGCCGGAGTCGGTGAAGAGCTTCGCCACTTCGCCGATCCGCCGGATGTTCTCAGTACGGTCCTCGGGCGAGAAACCCAGATTCTTGTTCAGGCCGTGGCGAACATTGTCGCCATCGAGCACATAGGCCAATCGGCCCCGTTGAACGAGCTCGGCCTCGGCCGCGACTGCGACCGTGGACTTGCCCGAGCCCGAGAGGCCGGTCAACCAGATCGTCGCACCGCGCTGCCCGAGCACCCTTTCCCTGTCCGGCCGCGTCACGCTTCCGCCGTGCCAGGTGATGTTGGTTGCCTTTGCCTCTGCCATTTCTCAGTGCTCCTCGGCTGCTTGGCCCCGCCTTCTGGGTCGTCCCCACAGGAGACAGGGCGAACGAGGGATCCTAGCGGACACCGCCCGACGGGTCTGCCGGCGGCGGGGCACCCTCCCGCAGCTTCCGGGCCTCCTCCGCGATCCGGCCACCCGCCCGGTGGACCTCATCTTCCGTCGTGAAGCGCCCGAGCCCGATACGTATCGAGCAGGCG